>NZ_LRQV01000101.1 GCF_001567585.1 Micromonospora rosaria | reverse complement strand
CTGGTCAGGGCCTATCAGACCACGATCGAAAGTCTCCGAGCTACCGGGGGAACCTCAGTCGCGGAACCCTTCCTGGTCCTCATCGCCCCTACCAGGGATCGCAACTACTACGGGGTCCGCATCGAGCTGCAGGAGGCGGTCGCGTCCTCATCGCCCCTACCAGGGATCGCAACAGGTGCTGGACGGCCTGGCCGTCCAGGCCCGCACCGAGTCCTCATCGCCCCTACCAGGGATCGCAACACGGCGTAGCAGCGGCGGGACAGCGCGCGGATCATGGTCCTCATCGCCCCTACCAGGGATCGCGGCGTCGGCGGCCGTAGCTGCGTGGTGGCGGTCATGCGGGTCCTCATCGCCCCTACCAGGGACCGCAACGTCATCACCATGGTCGTCTCCTCTCGGGCCGGGCTGTCCTCATCGCCCTTACCAGGGATCGCAATCGTTGAATGGCCGACCCGAGCGTGATCGTGTGAACACCGGTATCGGCACCGACGACGAGATCGGCGGCGTCCACATCAAGTACCTGCTGCACTGTCCCCGCCAACTGTGGCTGTACAGCCACGGCTACCGACCCGAGAGCCGCAACGAAGCGGTCGCGTTCGGCGAGACCGTCGACGACACCACCTACCGCCGACACGCCGACGTCGACCTCGGCGCAGCGAAGATCGACTGGGTGACCCGCGGAGCCGTCGTCCACGAGACGAAGTCTTCCCGGCAACCCTCGCCGCAGCACGACGCCCAGGTCCTGCACTACTGCCTCCTGCTCGCGCGACGGGGCGTGACCGTCCGTGGCGGAGTCGTGCACTACCCCCTGATCCGACGCACCACCACGATCACGTGGGACGCGTCCGCTCGACGCACGGCCGAGGCCACCGAAGCGCAAGCCCGCCAGGCCATCACCGTCGATACACCCGCGCCGCGACTACCGAGCACCCGCTGCCGCGGATGCTCGTACCGCGACTACTGCTGGGGAGACGCATGAGCGCCCGCGCACGCAGCTACTGGCTCACCGAACCCTGCCGCATCCGGCGCGAGGACAACAGCATCCGGATCGAACGCGCCGACGGACAACCCGCCCGTATCCCGATCACCGACATTCGTGATCTCGTGCTCTTCGACAACGTCGACATCAACACCGCAGTGGTGTCGCTCCTCGGCAGGCACGGCGTCACCGTCCACGTGCTAGACCACTACGGCAACTACTCCGGCGTCGTGGCCCCCGCCGAGGACATGTCGTCCGCGCACGTGGTCCGCGCGCAGGTCAACCTCACCGCCGACCCGGCAGTCCGACTCGCCGTCGCACGAGCCCTGGTCACCGCGACCGCAGCCAACGTCGCCTGGGCCCTGGACACCGACCTGCTCGACGGACCACTCGAACGCCTCCCCGCCCAGGTCGAAGCCTGCACATCGACCGAGGACCTGATGGGCGTAAACGGCAACTTCCGGCGCACCGCCTGGGGAGTGCTCGACACCCTGCTACCGCCGTGGCTCAGACTCGACGGACGAACCCGCCGACCACCCAGCAACGCGGGCAACGCTTTCGTCAGCTACCTCAACGCGATCACGTACGCGCGGGTCCTCACCGCCATCCGCTGCACCCCGCTGCACCCGGCGATCGGATTCCTGCACGCCGACAGCGACCGCCGCCGCAACACTCTCGGCCTCGACCTCGCCGAACCATCCAGCCCCTGCTCGCCGAGCGGTTGCTCCGCCGGGCAGCCGCCCAGCGGATGCTGACCGCCGCCGATTTCGTCAGCGACGTCCGTAGCGCCTCCCTCAGCAAAGCCGGCCGGAAGAAGGTCGCCGTCATGGTGCGCGAGGAACTCGCCACCACAGTCCACCATCGCAGGCTCGGGCGAAAGGTGTCCTACGAGGAGCTGATCCACCTGGAAGCCCTCAAGCTCGTCCGACTCTGCCTTGAGGGAACCCCGTACAAGGCCTTCCGACCCTGGTGGTGACCCATGTTCGTCGTCCTAGGCCGCGTTTCAAAGGTGGGTGCGCTGGTGGGTGCGGCTGTGGCGTGTCGTTGATCGAGATGTGAAGAGGTCTCCGGTAGGTAGTTCATCGACCAAGACGAACTTCAGACCGGAGACCTCGTGGCCACGATACCGGCGACGAGGCGGCACGACCTGACCGACCGGCAGTGGACGGCCCTCGCGGCGCTGCTGCCGGTGGGTAAGAAGCCGGGCCGGCCGCCGAAGTGGAGTAAACGGCAGCTCATCGACGGCATTCGGTGGCGCACGCGGGTAGGCGCGCCGTGGCGGGACGTGCCGGACTGCTACGGGCCCTGGCAGACCGTGTACGGGCTGTATCGGCGCTGGCAGCGTGATGGCACGTGGCAGCGGATCGTGACCGGGTTGCAGGCCTGCGCTGACGCTGCCGGTGCGATCACGTGGGACGTCAGCGTGGACTCCACCAGCGCCCGGGCGCACCAGCACGCCGCCGGAGCCCGCAGGAGCGCGGACCTGCAGAAGGAACCACCCGGCGGGGTGGGTGAGGAACCGGCCGACCACGCGTTGGGCCGGTCTCGGGGTGGGTTGACCACGAAGCTGCACCTGGCCTGTGAGCAGGGGCAGAAGCCGCTGTCGATCGTGTTGACCGCAGGGCAGCGTGGTGACAGCCCGCAGTTCATCCCGGTGCTGACCGGTATCCGGGTGCCCAGGCCCGAGGGTGGCAGGCCGCGTACCCGTCCGGATCGGGTCCTGGCGGACAAGGCATACAGTTCGCGGGCCAACCGCGAGTACCTGCGCCGTCGGGGCATCAAGGCGACCATCCCGATCAAGGCCGATCAGGCGGCCAACCGGCGGAAGAAGGGTTCCAGGGGCGGCCGGCCGCCGGTGTTCGACCCGGTGACCTACCAGCAGAGACACGCCGTGGAGTGCGGCATCAACAGGTTGAAACGCCACCGCGGGGTAGCCACCCGGTACGACAAGCTCGCCGTCCGCTACGAGGCCACCGTGCACATCGCAGCGATCAACGAGTGGCTACCCCGCTTCTGAAACGCGGCCTAGTCTACGACACCGCCGTGGAACGCAACCCCGCCGCGCTGCGGACCTGTCGGCAGTACCTGCACTGGGTGCAGCGCAGCGTCTTCGAGGGTGATCTGTCCGCCGCGCAGCACCGTAGCTTGTTCGCCGCCCTCCGGCAGCAACTCGACCTGAGCTACGACAGCGTCCGCGTCTACCGGATGGGCTCGCCGCACCTCGTCGAGGTCGAGACTCTCGGTGCTGAACTCGGCCACCCGGATTCGGTACTCTGACCAGCACAGATGCACAACCGCCGGTCCGCTGCAGAATCCGCCCGATCCGAGGCGGAGAAAGCGGCTCTGACCTGCGACTTAAGGTTCGGGTCGCTCATCACCCCTGGAGGGATCGCAACTCGGGGTTGGCGTCCGGGGAGTCCAGGTCGGCCGGTCGCTCATCACCCCTGAAGGGATCGCAACACGGTGAGCGCGGGTGGCGGCGGATCGGCACCGGCGGGTCGCTCATCACCCCTGGAGGGATCGCAACCTCTGACAGGCGGCGTCGCAGAAGAACGCGGACGGTCGCTCATCACCCCTGGAGGGATCGCAACACGTCCTCAAACACGAGGGCTTGGTCGTCACACGTGGTCGCTCATCACCCCTGAAGGGATCGCAACCGGACGATGCGACGAGCGTTCCCAACGGGCTGTTCACGGTCGCTCATCACCCCTGGAGGGATCGCAACAGCAGCACCAGCCGGGACAGTTCCGCGCCGGTGTGGGTCGCTCATCACCCCTGGAGGGATCGCAACAGGGCACCGGGGTGATGGCCGGGCTGCGTCGGGAGGTCGCTTATCACCCCTGGAGGGATCGCAACTAGTCATCGGGTTGTTCCCAGCTGTCGGCGTAAAAGTTCCGCTGCAGAGTCGGGTACGCGCTGACGTACACGGATCCGCATGCCCCGAGGAACAGCGTGCCGCTGGCCATCGGCTCACCAGCATCCGTGCCAACGTCTACGCTTAGTTACCGGCACGCAGTCGGCTGACGCCCGGATTGCGGCCAGATGCGGATGTCGTGGCGCTCCCCTGTTGGCGTCGACGCCGGGCGTGCCGAAAGAAGGTGAAGGACATTGCGGGCGTCGGTGCCACGCTGGCGGGTCACAGCGGGTAGGGACGCCGGGTCGTCAACGGGTGGTGAACTCGTTTGCGGCCGCGACCACGTCGGCGGCGAAGCCGCCCGCATACGCTGCCGTTGCGCCGCCGTCGACCGGCAATACGATCCCCGTGACGAAGGACGACGCGTCGCTTCCTAGCCACAGGGCGGCCTCGGCGATGTCTGACGGCAAGCCCAGGCGCCCGATCGGCTGCGAGGCACCCAGCTTCTCCTCGAGGAAGTCGCTGAACGCATCCGCCTCGTCTGGGGGAACACCGAAGCTGCGCGCCATGATGGGCGTGCGGATGATCCCGGGGGCGATGGCGTTGGACCGGATGCCGAGCGGTGCGAATTCGACGACAGCCTGCCGCACCACCCCGACGACTGCGTGTTTCGCGATCGTGTATCCTGCGGCACTCCAGCCGCCCTGTAGGCCGGCGGCGCTCGCCGTCGAGACGATCGAGCCGCCGGTGCCCTGGCGCCGGAACTGCCGCGCCGCGTACTTGTGGCCGAGCACGACCGAGCGCGTCAGCAACGCGATTGTCTTGTCGAAGCCCTCGCTTCCGATCTCGATCATCGGAGACGGGTCTCCCTGCGCGCCCGCGTTGTTGAACATGATGTCGAGCTTTCCGAACTCACTCACCGCCCTGTCGACAGCGGCGGCGATGTCGGCCTCGCTCGTGACGTCGGTATGGACGTAGACGAGCGAACCCCCGTACTCCTTCTGGAGCGCCGCGCCCAGTTCGTCGTTGATGTCGGCGGCGACGACCTTCGCGCCCTCGGCGACGAAGAGATCAGCGCCGCCGCGACCGATGCCGCTCGCCGCGCCCGTGATCATCGCGACCTTGCCCTTCAATCGATCTGGCATGGGTCTTGTCCTTCCGTGAGACCGCCTCTGACAGTCAGGCCATCCGCAGGGCAGTGTGCGGGAGGCGGTGATTCAGCATTCGAGACTTGCTGCGGTGATGAGCTCGGCAAGATCGGGCGGAAACGCTGCCCGTTGCGACCCTGCGCTCGAGCGCGCGATGTGATGGTCGCTGCAGCGAGCGCAATGCCGGCCTCAGAAGCTGCCAGCATCGCCGCGTCATCGTGGAACCGAGCCGCGGCTCCAGGCTACGTCGTTGGTGGCCGCATACGGCCCCAACGACAAGACTGAACGCCCGTATCTAACAAGACCGGACACCTGTAACAACAGGGCACCCGCTCATCGGCTAGATCCGGAAGCCACTAGGAACAGCCCGCCGTCACCCAACGTAATCATTGAGTCGTTTGCCTCCCGACGTCGTCGGGCTCACTCGCGCTCTCCGACGCCGATCATCGCTACGTATGTCCAGGCGCGTACCTGGCTCTGCACTGGTGCCCGTACGCCGACACCAGCCGCCGGACTGGCCGGTCCCTCATCACCCCTGGAGAGATCGCAACTTCAGCCGCGACGGGGCGCCGGAACCGGAGCCGCTGCTGTCGCTCGTCACCCCTGGAGGGATCGCAACGCCGCTGACCGTTGTGTGACCCTGAGTCAGTGAGTTCGAAGTCGCCCCGCTTTCGGGCGAGTTTCGGTGTTGTTGGAACTGGCCCTCATTGGCTGTGCATCTTGCCTACCTGGAGCGGTGTGCGCGATCCTGCGATAGAAGGAGGTCTTCTGATTCGCGTTCAAGGTAGGGGCCATGGAATTTTCGGGTGAAGAGGACAGTGTTCTCCGGGCGGTCAGATTATTGCGGAACGGCTGGGTGTCTCGCCTGGAGTGCTGCCGCTGGGTGTAAGGAATGGGTCGCTGCGGTTGCCTACCTTCGATGAATACATCGAGCGGGTATCCGAAGCGCAGACCATTGGTACGCGCCGAGTGTACGGGACATACTGGAACCGTGTGCGACAGGTGTGGGGCAGTCGGCACATCGATGAGCCGAGCCCGTTGGAGATCAGGCAGCTCGCCGAACGGATGAAAGAACAGTTGGTAATTCGGCGAAATTCGCGCGGCGGTCGAGTGGCTGCGGAGCACCTCATTTCCTCCCTCCGCTGTCTCTATAGTCAAGCGGTCGCTGATGGGCTGATCTCCGAGGCAGACAACCCAGCCAGGCGGGTTTCGAAACCGCGACGACTGGCGAGCCCTCGCCGAGCGTTGTCGAAGGCGCAGGTCGTTCTGATCAACGACGTCGCCGCCACCACAGGCAACGATCCAGACCTGGACGCGCTTCTCTTGCGGCTTCATCTGGAGACAGGGTGCCGGCGCGGCGGTGCGCTTGATCTCCGCCGCGCCGACCTCGATACCGAGCACTGCATGATCCATCTACACGAGAAGGGTGATACCACTCGCTGGCAGCCAATCTCCCCGTCTCTGGCAGAGAGACTAGACCGGCATGCCGACGAACGGGTCGGCAAGGACCCCGACGGTAAGCTGCTTCGCTACCGGACGGGGAAGCCGATCACCAGGCGCCGGTACGACCACCTGTGGCAGCGGTTGGGCAGGTGCCTACCCTGGGTCGAGACCCAGCAAATCAGCACCCACTGGCTGCGGCATACCACCTTGACGTGGGTAGAGCGGGCTTTCGGGTACGCCGTGGCCCGCGCCTATGCGGGGCACAATGGCCGGTCGGACGCGGGAGCGACGAGCACTTATGTGCGAGCAGATCTTTTTGAGGTGGCTGAGGCGCTCGTAGCGCTGACGGGCGAACCTCATCCACTGGTCGCTGCTGTCTCTGGGAGGTGGCCGGAATTTGTGGTCGGTTCGATGTCGATGGCGGACGGGCCGAAGTGGGCGGCCGGCGGACCGTATGGCTCTGCGCCGTTACTTGACACCTGCTCGTCTCGTGGCGCTGCCTGATTTTGGCACCACGTAGTTGACCTCAGTACTGTCGGCCTTTAGTCTCTGATCTTCCCCGGGTTTTCTCGGAGCCGTGTTGGTTGGCGTCAGGCTACGGGTGACACGATCGGGTGGAGCCTCTCTTACTCGATCGGGGTGAGCATGCCCAGTGAGCTGTGGCGGCGTTGCCGGTTGTGGAAGATCTCCAGGTATTCGAAGATCGCGTTGGCCAGTTCGATGCGGGTGCGCCACGTCCGGCGGTTGAGCAGCTCGGTCTGCATCCGGCCCCAGAACGATTCGATCATGCCGTTGTCGTAGCAGTCACCGATCGATCCCATCGACGGCGCCAGACCGGTTTCCTGGGCCCGGCGGGCGAAAGCCCATGTAGTGAACGGGACTCCGTGGTCCGAGTGGATCACGGTGCCGGACGGTTGGCGGTTGCTGATGGCCATGTTCAGGGCGTTGGTCACCACCGTGGCCGTCTGCGTGGCGTTGATGGACCAGCCGACGACCCTGCGGGAGAAGGTGTCCAGCACGACCGCGCAGTACACCTTGCCCTCCCGGGTCGGGTGCTCGGTGATGTCAGTGACCCACAACTGGTGCGGCGATGAACGGGTGACGTCGCGGTTGGCCAGGTTGCTCGCGGTGGGGGTCTGGTGCTTCGGCCGCGGCCGCCGGTCAGCCACGCTTGACGCAGCGCCCGTTGCGATGGCGGCCGGTTGCGCCAGGCGTAGTACCCGGACGCCGAGACCGTGAACATACGGCAGCAGATCTCGACGGGTAGCCCCTCAGCGGCCATCTGTGGGATGGCCGCGCGCCGGTCCTCCGGGGTACTACCTCCTTGAGGGGCTCAGCCGCGCGTCGATGCACGGCCACCTCGGTCTCCAGCTCGACGATCCGCCGCCAAGCCGCGACCAGCTCGGTGTGATCGGCAGAGGTGACACCCGGCATCTGACCGGTGTCGATCAGCTCTTGGCGGCGCCAGTTGTAGATCGTCTGATCACTGATCTCCACGTCCCGGACCAGTTCTGCGACCGATCGGCCGGCCTTGAGTAGATCGAACACCTTGCGACGAAACTCGGGTGGATGTCTCCTGGGCACGTCTCCCCTCAACGAGTGACGATCCTGACGAGTCAACCAACCCGACTCCACCGAACCCGGGGAACATCAAACCCTCCGGCAAACCGGGGGAACCTCACATGCCAGCGTGATACGGGCCCCAGGGGGTGTCGAAGCCTGTCGGTGCAGCGAGCTTCGCTGCCTGCTGCAGGGGACTGCTCAGGTCAGGATCAGTGGTCGCCGATACCCGGCATGACCCTCGCCGCTGGTGTTGTCGGTGACCTTCTGGGGCGTGGCCTGCCGCTGCATCGCCTTCCCTGGGGAAGCGGGGCGGTCAGCCGGTGATGAGGTGGTTCAGGTGGTAGTGGTTCCACCAGTGTGTGCGGTGTGTGCGGGTGACGCTGTCGGTTCGGGTGAGGAGGAGGTAGTTGCCGTCCTGGATGAGGGCGGCGTCCTCGCTGCGCCCGGCTAGGACCCGGAGCACGGCTGCCACCATGTTGGGGATCCCTTTGTCGGCCAGGTCGTCGGCGTGTAGGGAGAAGGTGACGTTGACGTAGGTGTCGGGTTCCCATTGCCAGGGGGCGTCGTTGTCGGTGTGTGCCTCGTAGTAGCCGTGGGTGCCGGCGCGGACGGAGATGGCGTAGCCGCGTTGGTCGTACAGGCGAGCGGTGAGCAGGCCTGGTTTCGACGCGGGCTGTGGTGTCTCGTCGGGGGTGGCGGCGGTCAGGGCGGCGATCTCGTCGACGGGAGGGGTGCCGGCCAGGATCAGGCGGAACTCCACGGCCATGACGTCCTCGTCCCCTTCTCAGTCTTGCCGGATGATCTGGAGGATCGTACCGTCGGGTTTCACCGCGACCAGTTCCTTGAGCCCGTCGATGGGCCAGGTGTCGAACTGGCGCCGCAGGGCGGTCAGGTCGCCTTCCCAGTCTGTGAGGTTCACGGTCACGCGTTGGGTCTGGTCGTCGTCGACCTTCTCGCGGACCTGGCTCCAGATGTTGCGGACCGAGGTGGTGGCCTGGGGTGAGTAGCAGTCGAAGACGTGGCCCTCGATGAGGTAGTCGGGGTCCTTGTTCGGGTCGCCGGTGTCGCCGGTGTGGTCCCGGGCGGCGGCGACCTCCTGCGGGTGGGGGTTCTGGTGCACCCGGTAGCCCTGGGCGGCCACCGTGGTGGCGCAGTCGTTCTCCAGCTCGAGACCCCGGCGGGTGCTGTCGTCGATGCTGGGGCGGATCCTGGTCGGCGGTCCGGTCGGTGTGCCGTTGACAGCCCCGGTGGGTTTTCTGCTCCAGGGCGGGAACACGACGTCGGTGTCCTGCCCGGACCGGGAGCGGGTCGGGCCGTTGGTGGTGGGCGCAGGGCTGGCCGGTGGGGACCGGTCAGCCCCGCTCAATCTCCCGCCGACCCCAACCGTCGGGCCTGGCTGATGGCCGCTTCGACGGACTGCTGGGCGACGGTGCCGCGCTGGACCACGAGTACCAGGACCTGTTTGATGCTGTCGAGGGCCTGAAGGAGTGGGCCGGGTTGCCCGCCCTGCAGGACCGCGCCGGCGAGCTGTCGGGCGTGGTCGACGTGCGCGATCGTCGCGGTGGCGGCTTCCCGGGTGGCGGCGACACCCTGCCCGGCCGGGGCCAGCGCGGTGATGGTCTCCTGCGGCGTCGTTTCCCGGGAAACCCTCGCGGTGGCCGTGGTCGCCTCTTCGACCGCGCTGGTGAGGCTGCCGAGTCCGCCCTGGATGGTGGAGATCGCGGCGCGGACCTGGGCGATGCCGGCGGCGACCGCCGCGAAACCCGCGCCAGCGGCCCGCACAGCGACCTGCTCAGCCTGGCTGCCGGCTGCGGCCGTGAGGCTCCGCGCCCGCTCGACCCCGGTCGTCAGGGCACGCAGCTCGCCGGTGATCTCTTCGATGCTCGACACGTACCAGCCACCCCGACCGAGAACGGAACCCGACGCCCGCAACCTACCCGGACTCGCCGCCCTTCTGCGATACCCGACCACCAGGACCAGGCCGACCCTACGGAGCCGAGCGCGGCAACGGCCCACCTGCCGGCAGCAGGCGGCGCGCGAACACCTGTCGATAACCTGGTCGGGGACTGCGTAGATCGACACACTCCCGTCAGAACGGGATGGTCTACGACGTCGACGGCAACCGCATTGCTTGTATCGACTCTGACGGCCAGGCAAGCGTCTTCGTCTCCGGTCACGAACTGACTGTCGCGGGTCAGGATCTGAGTGCGACCCGCTACTACGAGCATGCCGGAGATGTCGTCGCCTACCGGTCGGCCTCCACGGTCACGGGTGCGCGGGGCGTCGTCTGGGTCGCGGCGGACCACCACGACTCTGCCTTGTGGGCCCTGCACTCAGTAACACGAGTTGAGAGCGTCAGGTATGCGGACCCTTACGGTGTGACCCGTACCGGTAGCGCTGATTTCCTGCCGAGCGTCGGCCAGCGCGAATTCGTGGGTGGGGGTTACCGATCCTACAGGGCTTTCCCTGCTGGGCGCTCGATTCTATGACTCGGTTCTAAGTGCGTGTTTGAGAAGGGCTGTTGTGGACGGTGTGGTGGCGTGACATCGACCGTCGGGGCGGGCAGGGTGGCGTGGTGTCTGCGCGCCGTGGTTACCCCTCTGACCTGACGGATGCCCAGTGGGCGTTGATCGAGCCGTTGTTGCCGGAGCCGAACACGGACGGCCGTCGGGAGAAGCATCCGCGACGGGAGATCGTCAACGCGATCCTGTACGTGGTGCGGTCGGGGTGTCCGTGGCGGTACCTGCCGGGGGATCTGCCGCCGTGGCAGACGGTGTACTGGTACTTCACCCGGTGGGAGGAAGCCGGCGTGACGGAGAAGCTCCTCACCGTGCTGCGGGTGAAGGCGCGGGTACAGCAGGGCCGCCATCCGGAACCGTCGGCGGGGATCATCGATTCGCAGAGCGTGAAGGGCGCGGACACCGTCGGCCGGGACTCCCGGGGCTACGACGCGGGCAAGAAGGTCAACGGCCGTAAACGGTTCGTCGTCACCGACACCCTGGGCCTGCTGGTCACCGTGACCGTCCTCGCCGCGAGCTGGCAGGACCGCGACGGCGCGAAGGCCGCCCTGCTCGGCACGTACATGCTCACCCCGATCCGGCACGTCTACGCCGACCAGGGTTTCACCGGACGACTGGTCGACTGGACCCGCGACACCCTACGCACCACCCTGGAGATCGTCCGCAAACCCGCCGCCCAACGCGGCTTCGCGGTCCACCCCCGCCGCTGGGTCGTCGAACGCACCCTGGCCTGGCTCACCGCCAACCGCCGGCTGGCCCGCGACTACGAACGCCACCCCACCGTCTCCGCAGCCCTCATCCGCTGGGCCGCGATCACCGGCATGACCCGCCGCATCACCCGCGGCCGACCAGCACACCGACAAGCCCGCCGCACCTTCAACCGGACCTAACCAACCCATCTCAAACACGCACTAAGGGACGTCTCGTAACTCGGTGGCTGGTCCATGGTGGATCATGTCGGGGTGCAGGTGATCTCGGCAGCCCGCCAGGAGTGGATCGTCCCGTTCACCGGGCTGCAGCCCGCTCAGTTCCGCCGCCTCGTCAGGTTGGTCGCCGAGCGTGGTGGTGACGCGATCGCCGATGGCCGGCCCGGCCGGCCGTGGTCTCTCGACCTCGCCGACCGGGTGCTCCTGGTCGCCGCGTACTGGCGCACGAACCTGACGATGCGCCAGATCGGCCCGCTGTTCGGGGTGTCGCACTCCGCCGCGCACCGGGTCATCGACACCGTCGGCCCCCTGCTCGCCCTGACGCCGGGGCGACGGCGTCGGGTCGAGCAGATCACCATCGTCGACGGCACGCTCATCCCGACCCGGGACCACCGTCTGGCAGCCCCGAGCAAGAACTACCGCTACAGCACGAACCTGCAGGTCGCCATTGACGCCCACACCCGCCTCGTCGTCGCCCTCGGCGACCCGCAACCCGGCAACCGCAACGACACGATCGTCTACCGCACCAGCGGCATCGACCAGAAGCTGGCCGGACGGCCGGTCATGGCCGACGGCGCCTACCGCGGCAATCCCGAGGTGATCATCCCGTACCGCAAGCCCGCCGACGGCAGCGAGCTACCCGAGTGGAAGACGGACCTGAACAAGCAACACCGCACTGTCCGAGCGCAGGTCGAACACGCCCTGGCCCGCATGAAGTGCTTCAAGGTTCTCCGCGACTACCGCCGCGCCGCCCACACATTGACCGACACCGCGTCCGGCATCGCCCACCTCCACAACATCATCATCGCGGGATGACACCAACACCGTCGCCAGGCAACGCCATCACCGAGTTACGAGACATTCTTTAGGGTCCTTCATTTCGGTCGATCAACAGACGGATGAGTTTGATCCGCGGCGGATGAATCCTTTTGCATATGCGAACAACAATCCTGTCTCTTTTGCCGACCCCGACGGGCTCTTCTGTGGAAGGGTGAAGAGCGCGGCAAGCCGTTCCGGAAACGCCGTCGCCCAGGCAGCCACCTCGGCGGCGAAGGCGGTGGTCCAACAATGCAGGCACCAGATCTGCGGTTGCCGGCGCGTTCGCGATGGTGTCAGCGGTGCTTCCCCGCCGGCTCAGGTGGTAGCTGCCGCAGCGGGAGCGGTGGCGGCAGTTGCATGTGCCCTCGCCTGCCTGGCCTGTTCATCCTGATGCCTTGCTATATCTGTCCGTGCTTGGATGGAAGTGTCAGACTTCGGTTAAGATGTCGACCACGATCGGGACGGGTAAGTTGCTCGAGGGTCAACGCCTGGAAATGGAGTAGGCGATGGAGTATGAAGACGATCTTCACCGCACCATAACTCGAATCCCCTGGTCGTCGTTGAGGCGAGCTGATGTGGGGACGGCCGATTCGACCCTCCAAGATCTATTGGATCTAGCAACTGCAAGCATGCCTGAGTCTCGGGACTCCGCTGCGGGGAATATCTACTGTGCCGCAGCGAACCAAGGGGCGCTGGGGGAGGTGTCGCCGTTTGTGGTCGATGTACTCGTGGCTGTCTTGCGCTTTGGATGGTGTCAAGATCGGGAGCCGATCTACTATATTCTTCAAGCGATACACGAATCAAGGGGAACTGATCGCCCGAGTGTGGCCGCAGGGCATGAGTTATTTGTCAAAACGCGGACGAAAATCGTCGACGCTTTGGACGTCTACCTCGGTGATCTGCGCTCCGTGGAGCTGCAAGACCATCCGTCGCTATTGCTGCTGCTGGAAGATCTTGCAGCCAGCCGGATAACAGTCATCGCCAGCCTGGACGCCGCCATGGGAGCGACGCCGCCTCCGACTCAAGGGCTGGTGCGGGAGGCATTGGATAACGCAATCGAGCATGCCCGTCAGCATGTGACTGCACCGGACGAATGCTATTGCGGTGAATATTTCTCGTTGAGTGAGGAGCAGAAGAGCGTAGCGTTGTCTGTTGTCAAGTAAGCTTTGCGGTGGGTCTGAAGCGCTGAAATCTCGTGACCGCAGAACTACTCAGGACTTCCTTTGGTGTCGGCACCGTCGGCAGTACCCTGATCGCCAGGATGTGACTATCTGCTCGTTGCATGCCGGCGAGCCAGGTCGCTCGGCGGTGGGGGGCGTGGCGGACGTCGCACCCCTTCCCACAGTCCACCGCCGGCAGGGTGCCATCGTGATGCTGGCCTTTGGCAGCGGCGGCGCTGCGCTGCTGGTGCCCGGCTTCGCGGCGCTGGCCGGCCAGATCACCGTCGCTCAACTGGTGATCTGCCTCGGCGCGGCCTGGGGAGTGTTCCGGATCTCCGGGATGGGCCTGGAGGCCTTCGACATCGAGTACGGACTGGGCGCGGTACGGGCTCTGGACCGGACCGCCAGCCGGTCCGGAACACCTTGCGGGCCGGTGACGGCGCCGGACCGGCGTGAGCCCGCCGCGACGCCTGCGCTGATCCGGTTCGAGCGGGTCACGTTCACTCACCCCGGGGCCGCCGCCTGCTGACCGAGCTGGACCTGGAGATCCGGCCCGGCGAGGTACTGGCCGTCGTGGGGGTCAACGGTGCCGGCAAGACGACGATGGCAGCCCTGCTCGCCGGCCTCTACCACCCGTCGAGCGGACGGATCACGGTGGACGGTACCGACCTGGCCGACCTCGACCCGGTCACGTGGCGGGCCCGGGTGTGCGCCGTCTTCCGGGACTTCGTCCGCTACCCACTGACCGTCCGGGACCACGTGACGCTGGGAGGCACCCGCACCGCCGGGTCGATCCTGTGAAACGCGGTGGCGGAGAACACCATGTCGAACGGTTCACCGGGCAAGGGCTACTCCTCGAAGACCGCCGTAACGACCTCCACCTCGTCGAACGCGGCAAGATTCCGCGCCAAGAGTGAGTCCGGCGGCGATGTGGTCTCATGGGGTGGTAGCGCGAATACGCCGCCGGGTGGCGCTCTGGCCTCGGGCCCTTCGACGAGCCGGAGGGGGCCCGCGATGGAATCAGGCGGCGTGACCAGGCGTAGCGCCCGCACGGAGAATCGCAGCCATCATCACTTCGGTGCGGAGCGTCGCCGAGTACGCCCTGTGGGGCACCAGCTCCGAGGCCAACGCTCTCGATGGCCCTCGGGCCTGGGTATGAACACAGGGGAGCGTCGAACTTTGCTGCGTGCCGTCATTGCCCGGCTGGTTGCCGCCGCCTACCCTCTACCGCATGCATACCTGTTTCCGGCAGGTATGCGGGATCTACGTGTCCGAGTCCCCCCTCGGACACAATCTGCGGCATCGATGCCGTTTCTCCAGTATCCCTGGTCGTGTGTCTCCGACCAGGGGATTTTGATTCTCGTGACCGCTGCTGCCGGCCTTGTCTCGGGCGTGGGTGGTGGTCGGTGTGGCTGAGCCGTTGATCGCGTCGTTGGTGCCTCCGGTGTTGCCGTCGGGTCGGGGCCCTGGGGTGGCTGGCGGTTCGTCGGCCGTGGGGTTGCGTCGGGCCGCTCTGCCGTTGCCGGTGCTGCCGTAGGAGCGGGCCGGGATGTGGGTGTACCGGTTGGTGACGGTGGACGGTAGTGGCCGGCTTCGGGACCGGGTCGGTGATCGGTGCGCTGGGGTGAATGTGCGAAGCCTCCTTGCTTCAGGTCGGGAATCTCGGACACGACGTAGGATTCGGCGTCGTAGCGCACACGCGCCGGCCGGCAACCGGGCCCTCGGCCATCCGGGGGTGATGACCACCCGCCGCCGGATCGCTCGGCTCCGTCCGGCTGACTACGACCGCCCCTGACCGGGAGTAGGGTGCGCTCGTGCGCGACGCTGGAGTCAGACGAGGTACCCGGCCGCGGCGTCCCGGTCGGCGACCTCCCGGTCCCGCTCGACTTGGGCTTCCCGGCTGGTGGCAGTGGTGGGCGGCGGGCGGGTTCGCCCTGGTGGTGGCCGTGCTGGTCGGATGGGCGCTCTGGCCGCAGCCGGACCCCGAACCCCGCCAGCGGGCGTACGCGGCGCAGACCGCCTGTCTGTTGACCGGAGCGGGCGGGGTGGCGGATCCGGTGGCGCAGCCGGTCTGGGCCGGTATGCAGGAGGGTTCCCTAGCCACTCGGGTCAAGGTGCAGTACCTCGAGGTGGACGGGGCGCAGACGGTGGCGAACGCGGAGACCTTCCTCGCGAGCCTCGTGCAGACCCGCTGTGATCTTATTCTCACCGTGGGTGAGGCGCCGTCGGGGGCGGTCCGGGCCACCGCCGCCCGATTCCCGTCTGCCCGTTTCGTGGCCTTCGGGCCGGCCGAGGCGACCTCGAACGTGTCCGTTGTGGACAGTTCCGACCCGGAAACGGTGCGTCGGTCGGCCCGCGATCTGGTGACCGGACTGTCGCCCGCAGTCGACTGAGTTCTCTCAGCCTTCGCACAGGTTTGGCCGATCGGACTACTTGTGCCGCCGTCGATGTGATCCCCACACTCTCGTGGACGTTTCACGCTCAACGGGGGAGGACCGGCCATGCGCCGATTCGGCGGCGCCATGCGCCGGGTGTCCATAGTGGTCGTCATTGTGTTCGGAATGTCGGTCGCGATGCCGCAGGGCGCGGTACGACCGGGTGACGAGTTCCCGCTGACCTGGTTGACCTGGTTCACTCAACGCCCGGCCTGGTCGGCGGCGAACGCCTTCCTCGGCCTTCCCGTGCAGGGCAAGGGTCCCAGCGGCGAGGTGGACCCGCACGTCCCGGCCTCCGCCACCGACGCCCGGACCGGTGCCGGTAGGGCACCGGTACCGGCCGCCGGCACGCTGGATTCGTACCAACCCCACCGGTTAGCCACCACCCCCGAGACCACCGGCGTCGCCGAACCGGGTTTCGACGCCCGGACCAGCAAACGGGACGCCCGCCGGTCGACCCAACGCTCTGACGTCTTCACCAACGCCGACGGGTCGGTCACCCGCCGGACCTACAACCGTCCGGTCAACTACCGCGCCGCCGACGGCACCTGGCGGGCGATCGACTCCGACCTGACCCGCCGGTCCGACGGCCGGTTACACGTCGCCGCCAACCGGCTCGGCATCTCCGTCGCCGGTGCCGTCCCCGTCCCCACGACGCCGGGGGCGCGGGCCGCGACCACCGACCCGACCGACCCACCCGCCGCCGACCGGGCCGAGGTGTCCGGGGCGCAGGACCCCTCGACCGACCTGGCCCGGCTCACCCTTCCTGGCGGGGAGACCGTCGGGTACCGGCTGGAGGGTGCCACCGTCGGCACCCCCGAGGTGACCGAGGGCACCGCCGTCTACCGGGACATCCTCGCCGACACAGACCTGGAGTTGACCGCCTTCGACGCCGGCATCAAGGAGACCCTGGTGCTGCGCTCGCCGCAGGCCCCGTCGACCTGGGTGTTCCCGCTGCGACTGACCGGGCTGACCCCCCGGATGACCGTAGCCGGCGAGGTGGAGCTGCTCGACGCTGACGGCAAGGCGGCGGCCTGGTTCCCGCACGGCTCGATGCAGGACGCCAACGTCGACCCGCAGTCCGGGGCACCGGCCGAGTCGTCCGGGGTGACCTTCGAACTGATCACCGTCGCCGGGGCCCCGGCGCTGAAGGTGGTCGCCGACCGGGCCTGGCTCGACGACCCGTCCCGGCAGTACCCGGTCCGGGTGGACCCCACGATCACCACCGGGACGACCGGAGACGTCTACGTCGACAACGACTCCGCGACCACCAACCACAACGGCGACAACCTCCCCGTCGGCACATACAACGGGGGAGCGGTGAAGGCCCGGTCCTTCATCCACTTCGACGAGTTCGACGACGACGGGCTGATCGGCAAGCGGATCACCGCCGCCAAGCTGCGGCTCTACCACACCTGGTCGTACGACTGCAGCTCCAACAAGCCCTTCCACGTCCACCGGGTCACCCAGCCGTGGACCGTCGCGAACCTCACCACCGGCAACTACCCCGGCCCGACGATCTCCTCGTCGATCGGGTCGCTGACCATCACCAACAACTCACCCGCCTGCGGAAACACCGGTGCGGACCGCAGCGTCGGCCGGTGGGCGACCGTTCCGCTTGCCGTCGACACCTTCAACGACTGGTCGACCGGCGGGGCGAACGAGGGGCTGGCGCTGACCGCCTCGGAGACCGACTCCACCGCCTGGAAGCGGTTCACCGCCGCCAACTACTCGTCCGGGGCGTACAAGCCGTACCTGGAGCTGACCTACAGCAACAACGTCGTGCCGCAGGTCAACCTCCGTTACCCGGGCAACAACGCGGTGGTCAACACTCTCACCCCGGAGCTGCTGTCGCGGGCCGTCGACCCGGACAAGTGGCCGGCCAAAGGGTTCACCTACAACTACGTGGTCACCGACGCCGCGACGAACGCCCTGGTGGTGAACTCCGGCTGGGTCGCCACCCCCGCCTGGACCGTCCCGACCGGGCGACTGGCCTGGAACAAGACCTACCTGTACACGGTCCGGGTCTACGACAAGGTCGGCTACAGCGCGGTCTACCCGGCGTACGCCTTCAGCACCTCCGTCCCCCAGCCGGTACTCGCCACCAACCTGGCGCAGAACTCCGGCAAGGGCTTCGACCCGAGCATCGGCAACTACACCACCTCCGCCACCGACGTCAGCGTCGCCACCGTCGGCCCCTCCCTGTCGGTGACCCGTAGCTACAACAGCCTCGACACCCGACGCCACAACGCGTTCGGCACCGGCTGGTCGAGCATGTTGGACACCCGGGCCAGCCAGGTCATGGACGTCGCCGGCACCGTTCAGTCGGTACTCGTCACCTACCCGACGGGGCAGGACGTCGCCTTCGGCCGCAATGCCAACGGCACCTTCACCGCCCCCAGCGGCCGGTTCGCCACCCTGGTCGAGACGAAGAACTCGGCCGGTACGGTCACCGGGTACACCCTGACCGACAAGGACGCCACGGTCTACACCTTCGGCCGGTCGGTCGGCGCAAACGTGTTCAAGGTGACCCGGATCGCCGACGCCAACGGCCGGGCCCTGACCTTCACCTACTCCACCACCGGCCAGCTCACCACCATCACCTCGGCCGCCGGTCGGTCCCTGCACGTCACCTGGTCCACCCCGACCGGCTCGACCCACCCCCACGTGGCGACCGTGACCACCGACCCGGCAACCCCCAGCGCCCCGACCACCGCGGCCATCTGGCGGTACGGCTACGGCGCCGGTGACCAGCTGACCCAGGTCTGCCCGCCGACCGATCCCACCCGATGCACCACCTACCAGTACACCCCCACCTCCCAGTACGCCAACGCGGTGCTCAACGCCGGACCGTACTCGTACTGGCGGATGGACGAGGCGGCCGGGACGACCACGGCGGCCAGCCGGGTGCTGAGCAACGCCGGCGTCGACAACGCCCGCTACAGCGGCGTCACCCTCGGCCAACCGGCCGGACTGCCCGGGTCGACGGCGACCACCGCCGGATTCAACGGCACCAGCTCCCACGTCCAACTCCCCGGGAAGCTGATCTCCGAGGGGCAGTACCAGTCCATCAGCCTGTGGTTCCGTACCACCACCCCCAACGGGGTGCTGTTCAGCTACCAGGTCGACCCGATCAGCAAGGGCACCACGTCCAGCAACTACACCCCGGCCCTCTACATCGGCAGCGACGGCCGACTACGCGGCGAGTTCTGGATGGGCTCGACCACCCCGATGACCACCGACGTCCCGGTCACCGACGGGGCCTGGCACCACGTGGTGCTCGCCGGTGCCGGGGACACCCAGCGCCTCTACCTCGACGGGGTCCTCAAGGGCACCCTCAACGGGACGATCTCCCTGCACGCCGGGGAGTCAGCGAACGTACTGGTCGGGGCCGGTTTCGTCGGCGGCGGCTGGCCAGGGCACGTCAGGTCGGGCACCTCGCCGGCGGTGGCCACCCACTTCACCGGCTCCATCGCCGAGGTCGCCTTCTTCAACCAGGCCCTGACCGGGGCCACCGCCGCCGAACTGCACACCGTCGGGCGGAGCAGCCACCCGGTGCTGACCAAGGTGGTCCGCCCCTCAGGCGGGACGACCGCCGAGATCGCCTACGACACCGCCACCGGCCGGGTCGCCACCCTCACCGACGAGAACGGCGGTGACTGGAACCTCGCCGCCCCGACCGTCTCCGGCAACAGTGACGTGTACGCGGCATCAGTCCTGGGCGCCAAGCCGGCCGACTACTGGCGCCTCGGTGAGACCGAGGTGACCGAGGCGGTCAACGAGGTGCAGGGCGGTACCGCCACCTACGACACCACCACTCTCGGGGTGACCGGTCCGTTCAGCGACAGCCGGGCCGCCTCGTTCAACGGCACCTCCTCCCACCTGGTGCTACCCCCCGAGAACATCCCGACGACCGGGCCGAACTCGGTGGAGATGTGGTTCAAGGTGCCGTCCGGCCCCACCACCGGCGGGGTCCTCTACGGCTACCAGGCCGCCCCGATGGAGGACCCGAGCGTCACCGGGACCTCGACCCCCGCCCTCTACGTCGGCACCGACGGCAAGCTCCGCGGCGGGTTCTGGACCGGCAGCCCCACCCGACTGATCACCAGCGCCGCCGGGGTCAACGACAACAAGTGGCACCACGTCGTCCTCTCCGCCGGAACCAACACCCAGACCCTCTACCTCGACGGAGCGCCGATCGGGACGATCAACCACGCGCTGGCGGCGACCGACGCGGTCAACGCGTACGTCGGCGCGGGTAAATGGTCCGGCAGTTGGCCGATGACCGGCACCCGGACCGTCGGCCACTTCACGGGCTCCGTCGCCGAGGTGGCGTTCTACCGGTCGCAGCTCACCGCCGAGCAGGTCTCCGGGCATTTCGTGGCGTCGAAGCAGACCGCCCCGGTGGCGGTGACGATGCTCTCCGGGGTGGCCACCGCCATCGCCATGCCGGTCTCCACCGTCACCGTGACCGGGCCGACGGGAGAGACCACCTCGTACAGCTACGACCTGGTCAACGGCAACCGCCTCGTGGCGCAGACCGACGGACTGGGCAACACCACCAAGTTCGGCTACGACGTCGGCGGGTACGGCAACCTGACCTACGACCCGCGCGGGGTGTGGACCCAGGAACTCCAGGACGTCCGGGGCAACACCAAACAGGTGATCACCTGCCAGGACCAGTCCGCCGGCCGGTGCTCGTCGGTCTACTACACCTACTACCCGGACGCGACCACCACCACCCTGACCCCGGACCCCCGCAACGACCTGATCCTGACCGTCCGTGACGGCCGGTCGGCGTCGGAGACCGACAACACCTACCTGACCAGCTACGGCTACGACACCTTCGGCAACCAGGTCGGGATCACCGATCCGCTGGGTCGGACCACCCGGGTCACGTACACCGACGGGACCACTGTCGCGGCCAAGGACGGCGGGTTCGCCCCCGCCGGTCTGCCGGCGACGGTGACCACTCCCGGCGGGCAGACCCAACGGATCGTCTACCACACCAGCGGTGACGTCGCCGAGGTGATCGAACCGTCGGGCAAGACCACCCGGTACACCTACGACGGGGTGGGCCGGGTCCTGACCGAGACCGAGGTGACCACCAACCACCCGGCCGGGCTGACCACCAGCTACACCTACGACCTGCTGGGGCGGCCGGTCACCGAGACAGAGCCGGGGGTGACCAACCGGGTCACCGGTGCGGTCCACACCGCCCGGACCACCACCACCTACGACGTCGACGGCAACGTCACCGAGGTCACCGTCGCCGACCTGACCGGCGGGGACGCCTCCCGGACCACCCGGCACACCTACAACGGGTACGGCCAGGAGTCCTCGACCACCAACGCGGGCGACCAGACCACCACCTTCGGGTACGACGTCTACGGCCGCGTGGTGAGCGAGACCGAACCCGACGGGACGGTGAACACCAGCACCTACGACGTCGAGGGCAACCTACTCACCTCGGTCGTCCGGGACTTCACCGGCGACCCGAACAGCCCGTCGAGCCCCCGTGACCTGGTCACCGTGCAACGGGCGTACGACCCGGCGGGACGGCTGGCCAGCGAGACCGACGCGATGGGGTGGACCACCGCGTACACGTACACCGACAACGGGCTGGAGGCGAAGGTCACCCGGACCGACAACGACGGGCGGACCTTCCTCATCGAGGAGAACCGGTACGACGCGGCCGGGAACGTGGTGACCGAGGTGACGAACAACGGCCACACCGTCACCACGGCCACCTACGACGCGGCCGGTCGGACGACCACCTCCACCGTCGACCCGGACGGGCTCAAGCGCAAGACCACCCTCGTCTACGACCTCGACGACAACGTGGTCTCCACCGTCTCCACCGGCCCGGACGGCACTGTCACCAGCATCTCCGACGCGTTCTACGACCACGCCGGTCGCGCCGTCGCCGAGACCGAGTACACCTCCACCGCCCTGACCCCGGTGGGTCGGTGGAAGCTCGACGAGACTACCGGGACGAAAGCTGCCGACGCGGCGGGCAACAGCCCCGCCACCGCCACCGGCGGGCTGACCTGGTCGCCCGAGCGCGGCGGCTCGGCGGTCTTCGACGGCGCCAGCGGCTACCTGGCCGCGCCCCGGGTGGTCGACACCACCCGGGCCTTCACCGTGGCCGCCTGGGTGAAGCTCGCGGGGGCGGGCACCGGCACCGAGCAACTCGTCGTCTCCGCCCCGGGGGCCACCGGCAGCACCGCCCTGAAACTCCATCACCTGCCGGCCCAGAACCGCTGGCACACGTCGATGTCGGTGCGCAAGGCCGACGGGACCGTCGCCTGGGTCAACGCGGGGAGCCCGAACGGCTCCGCCACCCCGGGGACCTGGACCCACCTGGCCGTCACCGCCGACCCGACGACGAAGACCCTCCGGCTCTACGCCGACGGGGCCCTCCAGGGCACGGCCACCACCACCGAAGACTTCAACAACCAGTCCACCGGGCTCACCATCGGCGGCGCCAGCGGGTTCGGCTGGTTCCCCGGTGCCGTCGACGACGTGCAGGCGTATCAAAAGGCCCTGTCGGCGGCCGAGATCTCCCAGCTACGGGCGGGAACCGCCCCGGCAGCGGACGCCCAGGTCATCCGGACCTCCCAGACGGTGGACTCCGACGACCTGCCGACCTCGGTCACCGACCCCAACGGCGACACCACCTACTACGGGTACGACGAGGAGGGCCGGGCGGTGCGGACCACCGCCCCGGCAGCCCTCGCCGAGCAGGTCGGGCAGCCCCCAGCCCTGGCCAACGCGGTGACCCTGGTCGGCTACAACACCTTCGACGAGCCGACCGACGTCCGGGACGCCAACGGCAACTGGTCGGTCATCGAGTACGACGCCCTCGGCCGGACGGTCGCCGAACAGGCCCCGGCCTACACCCCGCCGGGGGCCACCACCCCGATCGTGCCCCGGACCACCCAGACCTACCACGCCGGTGGTGAGGTCGCCACCGTCACCGACCCGCTCGGTCGGGTCACCCACTACACCTACGACCAGCTCGGCCGGCTGGCCAAGGAGGTCGCGCCCAACGACGGGGCGACCACCTACACCTACGACGACATCGGCAACACCCTGTCGGTGACCGACCCGACCGGCGCGGTCACCACCGCCACCTACGACTACCTGGGGCGGACCGTCACCTCGACGGACGTGGTGCGGCAGGACTCGACCCACCACACCACCCACTACACCTACACCCCGCAGGGGTGGCCACAGCAGGTCACCTCCCCGGCCGGCGTGACCTCCCGGACCGAGTACAACGTCCTGGGCGAACCGACAGCGGTCTTCGACGGAGCCAACAACCGGACCCGGTACGAGTACGACGCCGAGGGGCGGAACACGAAGACGATCCGCCCGGACAATTCCTTCTCGATCGTCGAGTACGACCTGGCGGACCGGCCGGTCCGGACCGCCGAGCACGGGGTGACCGGAACCCTGCTGTCCAACAGGTCGGTCCGCTACGACCGGGCCGGGAACCTGGTCGCCTCCACCGACGCCAAGGGCACCACCGCCACCTTCGAGTACGACGCGACGGGTGTGGTCACCCGACACACCCAACCGATCTCCGGATCGGACGCGATCGTCACCACCTTCGGGTACGACCTGGAGGGCAACCGGACCCGGTTCACCGACGGCCGGGGGAACGCCTTCTTCACCACGTACAACTCGTGGGGGTTGCCGGAGTCGCAGATCGAGCCGGCGACAGCGGCCCACCCGGCCGCCGCCGACCGGACCTTTACCCTCGCCTACGACGCGGCGGCCCGCCCGGTGCGGCAGCTGCTGCCCGGCGGGGTGTCGGTGACCAACACCTACGGCGACCTGGACCAGCTCCTGCGGCAGGCGGGGGCGGGGGCGGAGGCGACCACCACGGACCGGGTCTTCGAGTATGACGTGGTCGGTCGGATGACCTCCTTCTCCGGGCCGGGCGGCACGAACAGCGTCAGCTACGACGACCGGGGTCTGCCCCGGTCGGTGACCGGCCCGGCGGGGGACACGTCGTTCGGCTACGACTCCGACGGGCGGGTCGCCTCCCGGCAGGACGCGGCCGGCACCACCACCTTCGGATACGACGTCGCGGGCCGGCTGGCCGCCCTCGCCAACCCGACCGCGGGGGTGCAGCTCGGCTACGCCTACAACAACCTGTCCCAGGTCACGACGATCACCCACGGCAGCAACGGGAACACCCGCAACTTCACCTTCGACGCCTCGCACCGGATCGTCGGGGACGAGCTCCGCACCCCGACCGGGACCTCCCTGGCGAAAATCACCTACGGGTGGGACCTGAACGACAACATCGTCACCAAGAACACCACTGGCTTCGCCGGGTCGGCGAACAACACCTACACCTACGACCTTGCGGGCCGGTTGACGTCCTGGAACAACGGTGCCACCAGCACCGTGTACGCCTACGACAAGTCCGGCAACCGGGTGCAGAACGGCGCCAAGCTGTTCAGCTACGACCAGCGCAACCGGCTCGTCGACGCCGACGGGACGAGCTACAAGTACACCGCCCGGGGCACCCTGGCCCAGGCCGGCGGGAACCTGACCAGCGCCGACGCCCTCGGCCAGGTGGTGTCGCAGGAGGCCGGCGGGGCCACCCAGACCCACACCTACGACGCTCTGGGTCGGGCCGTCCGCCCCGGTCACGCGTACTCGGGGCTCGGCAACGACCTGGCCGGTGACGCCTCCTCGACATACGTCCGGGGGCCGGGTGGCGACGTGGTCGGGACCACCTCCGGCGGTCAGCAGCGGATGGTCTGGACCGACCTGCACACCGACGTCGTCGGGCAGTTCACCGCCACCGGGACGACCCTGGCCGGGTCGGTCACCTACGACCCTTTCGGCAAGGTGGTCGTCTCCGGGGGTCTGATCGGGCAGCTCGGCTACCAGTCGGAGTGGACCGACGCGGTGACCAGCCGGGTCAACATGCACGCCCGGTGGTACAACCCGGACACCGGGCAGTTCGACACCCGGGACACCGCCTCCAACAGCCCTCTGCCGGACTCGATCAACGCCAACCGGTACCAGTACGGCGACGCGAACCCGCTGACCGTGACCGACCCGACCGGCCACTGGGGTCTGCGCGACCTCGGCCGGGGTCTGCGGAAGGCGGCCAGCGCCGTCACCTCGACCGCCCGGTCGGCGTACTCGTACACGTCGTCGTACATGTCGCGGGCCTCCTCGTACGCCGCGTCCTACAGCTACTCGGCGTACAACTCGGCCAAGGCCAAGGTCACCAAGACCGTCAAGAAGGCCAAGGCCGTGGTCAAGAAGAAGGTCCAGCAGGTCAAACGCAAGTACGAGCAGGTCAAACAGCAGGTCAAGAAGAAGTACAACCAGGCGAAGCGGTACGTCAAGAAGAAGGTCGAGAAGGCCAAGAAGTACGTGGCGAAGAAGGTCGCCGCGGTCAAGAAGAAGGCCAAACAAACCATCGCCAAGGCCAAACAGGCCGGTAAAAAGATCGCCGCCAAGGCCCAACGGGTGGTCAAGAAAGCCACCACCGCTGTACGCGACGCCACAAACGCAACGAAGAAGTGGGTCAAGGACCACAAGGACGTCCTGTTGGAGGTCGCCGCCGTCGGCGGGGCCATCCTCGCGGGTATCGCCTGCACGGCGGTGACCGCCGGGGCCGGGGCGCTGGCCTGCATCGCCGGGGCCGGGGCGCTGATCACCCTGGCGAAGGACGCGGCGCAGGGCGACATCCACAGCATGGGCGACGCCCTGGGTTCCCTCGGGACGGGAGCGGTCGCCGGGCTGCTCGGCGGTGCCGGTGGGGCGATCGCGGCCCGGGTGGGCGCGGCGGTGGCCAAGAAGGCCGGCACCGGCCTGCTGGGCCGGTTGGCAGTCGAGGGTGTCGAGGGTGGGGTGGAGGACGCCCTGGGGCAGGTCGCCACCACCGGCTCGTACAACCCGCGCGCCGCGGTGGAGAACATGGTGCCGGGCCTGGGCGCGTTGAGCCGTAAGGGCGGCGGTGGCGCCCGGTCGGGCGGGGCATCACCGTCGTCGGGGCGGAACGCGGCGGGGATCAGTGTGTCCGGCGGGTCGGGGTCCTGCCCGACGAACGGTCGTCGACACAGCTTCGATCCGCAAACGCCGGTGCTGATGGCTGACGGGAGTCGCCGGCCGATCGAGGACGTCAACGTCGGTGACCGGGTGCTGGCGACGGACCCCGTGGCCGGTCGGTCGGAGCCGAAGCAGGTGACCCGGCTGCACCGCAACGTGGACGAGGATCTGACCGATCTGACGGTCCGAGACCAGGACGGCCGGGTGACGAAGGTCGAGACGACCTGGCACCACCCGTTCTGGAACG
>NZ_LRQV01000100.1 GCF_001567585.1 Micromonospora rosaria | reverse complement strand
CGGGCCGCCGCGATCTTGGCGGTGATGCCGGAGTTCTCCAGCGCCTCGGCCAGCCGCCGCCGCAGTTCCCGGGCGACCGCGAACTGGCCGTCGGCGGTCGTCTTCACCACGGTACGGATCACCGCGCCGTCCACCGTCATCTGCTCCACCCCGAGCACCTCGGGTGGGTCCACGATCTCGGGGGAGAGGTCGGGGTCCACCGCCACCGAGGCCGCCGCCGTCCGCAGCACCGCGCTGGCCTCCTCGGTGCTGGCGAACCCGATCGGCAGGTCGACCACGACCAGGGCCCATCCCTGGCTCTTGTTGCCGACCCGGATGATCTCGCCGTTGCGGATGTACCAGAGCACCCCCCGGCCGTCCCGGACCGTGGTGACCCGCAGGCCGACCGCCTCGACCGTGCCGGTGGCCTCGCCCAGGTCGACCGTGTCACCGACGCCGTACTGGTCCTCGATCAGCATGAACAGCCCGGCGATGAGGTCCTTGACCAGGCTCTGTGCGCCGAAGCCCAGGGCGACACCGGCGATACCGGCGCTGGCCAGCAGCGGTGCCAGGTCGAAGCTGAACTCTTTGAGCACCATCAGCAGCGCGATGCCGAAGATGAACGCGGTGGCCAGGCTGCGCAGCACCGACCCGATGGCCCGGGCCCGCTGCCGCCGCCGTTCCGGGATGAACTCGGCCGGGTCGGCGGCGGCGGTGGGGATCCGCTCGCGCAGCGGGCGGAGCAGGGTCGGTACGGAGGTGTCGGCGGTGGTCCGGACCAGCCGGTTGATCGTGCGGGTCACCAGGAACCGGAGGAGCACGGCCACCAGCACGATCAGCAAGATCCGCAGCGGCTTGAGCAGGATCCAGTAGCTGCCCTCGGCGAACCAACTCGAGTCGGTGACCTCGAAGACGGCCTTGCAGAGCGGATCGTCCAGGCAGTTCACGGACGGCGTCTCCGCCGGCTCGGCCGGAGCGGCCCAGGCGGCGGACGAACGGCTGACGGTAGTCACCGTGCTTTCGTACCGCACCGGTCGCCGGCCGCCGTCGCCGGCCCGCCCGCCCACGCAGCCGGATGCCCGGGGGTTCCGGGTAAACGGACGGAACAGGCCATCCTGCCACGGGGGTGACAGGTTCCCGGAGGGACCCCCGATTAGTGCGTGCAATCCGGGTTCCGATCAGGGACGATTGGCCCAACGGACGTCGGTGATCCCACCCACGTCGGCCGTCGCCCCGCGCTGCGCCGGAACGGTCGACCATCCGGAGGGTGGGGCCCGGCCGGACCGGGAGGGTGAGCAGATGCCTGACATACGACCCACGGCGGGCTCCGGCGCGTTGGTCCTCAACGCCACCTACGAGCCGCTGTGCGTCGTGTCGGTGCGTCGAGCCGCGATCCTCGTCCTCTCCGCCAAGGCGGTCTGCGTGGCCGACGGGGACGGCATCCTGCACAGCGCCCGCAGCGCGTTACCGGTGCCGTCGGTGGTCCGGTTGACCCGCTTCGTCCGGGTGCCGTACCGGACCCACGTCGGGCTGTCCCGCCGGGCGATCTTCGCCCGGGACGGCTGGCGGTGCGCGTACTGCCGGGGGCCGGCCGAGACCATCGACCACGTCTTCCCGCGCAGTCGGGGCGGCCGGCACGCCTGGGAGAACGTCGTCGCCGCCTGTGCCCGGTGCAACCACACCAAGGGTGACAAGACCCCGGCCGAGCTGGGCTGGCGGCTGCACGCCCTGCCGGCGGCCCCGAAGGGTACGGCCTGGCGGGTGCTCGGGCACCGCGCCCCCGATCCGCGCTGGGCGGACTGGCTCGACCTGCGCGAGCCCGAGGCCGCCTGACCGCCAGGCCGACTGCCCGGGGCGGGTGTGGGGGTCATCCCTCGGCGTCGACCAGGGAGGCGAAGACGACCACGTTGTCGGCGTACCCGGTGTCGCCGCCCACCCAGCGCCCGCCACAGGTGATCAGCCGCAGGTGCGGGCGGGTGAAGTCGCCGAAGACCTGGTCGGCCGGGAACCGCTCCTTGTCGTGACGCTGCACCGACTCCACCTCGAAGACCGCCACCGACCCGTCCTCCCGGGGCACCTCCACCCGGTCCCCGGCGTCCAGGTCCTTGAGCTGGTGGAAGACCGCCGGGCCGGAGCTGGTGTCGACGTGCCCGACCAGCACCGCCGGCCCGTACTGGCCCGGGGTCGGCCCCTGCTCGTACCAGCCGGCCTCGGCGGCCCGCTCCTGCGCCGGTACCCCGATCGTCCCGTCGGCGGCGAGACCGACGGAGTGGACCGGGGCGTCGACGTCGATCGCCGGGATCCGGACGCCGGTCGGGCGGCTCGCCGCCAGCACCGGGAAGTCCCGGGGCGGCGGGCGCAGGCCGGCGGTGAGCCGGTCCGGCAGGAGGCTCACTCCGGTCACCCGCTCCACGCCGAGCATGGCGACGATCAGCACCATCAGGCCCGCCACCATCAGGACCGGGGCGCCCGGTCCGGGGCCGCCACCGAGGCGTACCCGGCGGGCCGGCCGGTACCGCTGCCCGGTCGCCGGCCGGACCCGTCCGCCGCCGGCCGGCGGGCCGTACGCGGTGGCGCCGGCGGTCGCCGTGTGCCCGGCCGCCCGGCGCAGCGCAGCCGCCATCCGGCCGGCCAGCCGGGCCGCCGCCCGCGCCCGCCGCCCGGCGACGGCGCGGAGCCGGTGGCCGGTGTGCCGGGGCCGGTGGTCGGTGGCGGGCCGGTGTCCGGTGGCTCCGGACCGGTGGTCGATGGTGCGGAGTCGGTGGCCGGTGGTCGTCCGGGGACGGCCCGTGCCCTTGGCGCGGGTCCGGCGTCGGGTCGCCACCCGCACCGGGGGCCCGCCGGTGACGGGGGCCCGGCGTCGGGCCCCCGTCCGTTCCGGTCGGGCGGTCGGGCTCCGGTCCCGGCGGCGGGGGTGCCTGCGTGAGCCGGCCATGGTCCCCGACGGTCAGGAACCGGCCCCGGCGCGGCGGCGGCCGAACAGGCCGAAGCCCGCCACCACGGCCAGCGCGGCGACCCCACCGACGAGCAGCAGCGAGCCGGTGCCCCGGCCGCCGGCCGTGCCGCCACCGCCGGTCGCCGGCCCCTTGCTGGGCTGCGTCATGTTGAGCACGGTGAGGGTGGTCTGCGCCCGGTTGCCGTTCGGGCAGTGCAGCTCGACCTGGTAGTCACCGGCCGGCTTGTCGCCCGGGATCGTGGTGGACCCGGTCAGGAAGCCGTTGTCGGGACGCAGGGTCACCCGGCCGCTGAACGCGTCCGACTGGGCCTCGGCCTGCCGGTTGTTGGTGTTGTCGCAACTCGCCCGGATGCTCACCCGGTTGCCGGCCTGGACGCTGTTCGGCGTCACCTCGATGAAGGTGTTCTCGCCCGCCCGGGCCGGCCCCGCGCCGACCAGGACGAACGCGCCGACCAGGACGAACGCCCCGATCAGGGCGAGTACGGTGGAGACGGCGGCGAGCACCCGGCTGCCGTCCGGTCGTGGACCCCGCATGATCCTCCCTCCCGGCACCGGCGCACCGGCTCCTGCTGGGGCGACCCGCGAGGCATTCCCCCTGCTGGACCGGCTAACCCAGACGGGTGACGGGACGCCAGCCGAGCGGGCTGGACAGCACCATCGTGCTGGACGGCTGCCCGTACGGGGCGAGCCGGTCGATCACCTGCTCGAACGCCCCGATCGAGTCGGCGGCCACCTTCAGCACGCTGCACGCGTCCCCGGTGATCCGGTGGATCTCCAGGATCTCCGGCCAGTCGGCGACGGCCGGGTCGTGCAGGATGCACCGGGGGCCGTAACAGGACATCCGGATCAGCGCGACCACGGTCCGGCCGGCCCGGGTGAGGTCGACGTGGGCGTGGTACCCGGTGATCACCCCGCTCTCCTCCAGCCGGCGGACCCGTTCGGCGACGGCCGGCGGCGACAGGTGCACCCGGCGGGACAGCTCGCTGAAGGAGAGCCGGGCGTCGGCCTGCAACTCGCGCAGCAGCGCCCAGTCCATGTCGTCCACGGCCCCTGCCTTTCGTGCGACAACCACCGAAGGTGGATCGGTTTCAGGATGGTAGGCGACAACCGCCTACCGCCGTTGATCCGGCATTCCGTCGCCCGGTCCGACCGCGAGATCATGACGGTGAGGACGACGCACGGAGGGAGACGAGCGGTGGAGACGAACCTGCGGGAGCCCGGGACGAGCACGACGGTACGGCCGCTCACCGCCGGGCAGCGGGTGGCCCGCGCGGCCCGTAACGGCGGCCGGCCCACCCTGGAGTTCACCGAGCGGGTGCCGTACGACACGTACGTGCACGCCAGCACGCTGCACACCCTCCAGCAGCCGCTCAGCGACGACCCGGGCGAGATGTCGTTCCTGGTGGTCAGCCAGATCATGGAGCTGTACTTCGGGCTGACCTGTCACGAACTGCGCCAGGCCCAGCGGGACCTGCGCGCCGACCGGGTCTGGGCGGCCCTCGCCCCGCTGCGTCGCGCCGCGCTGCACCTGGAGGGGCTCAACGCCGCCTGGCGCGGGCTGCGCTGGATGACCCCGGCCGACTTCAACCGGTTCCGCAACCTGCTCGGCGAGGGCTCCGGCTTCCAGTCGGCGATGTACCGGCACCTGGAGTTCCTGCTGGGCCTGCGGGACCCGGCGCTGATCCGCCCGTTCCGCCGGCAGGAGCAGGTCCACGCCGACCTGCGGGCCGCCCTCGCCGAGCCGAGCCTCTGGGACGACGTGGTCGCCCTGCTCGCCCGGCACGGCCACGACCTCCCCGCCGACCTGCTCGCCCGGGACGTCACCGACGAGCACCAGCCGCACCCGGCCGTCGAGGCCGCCTGGGTGCGCGTCTACGCCGACCCCGGGCCGGACAACCACCTCCGGATGCTCGGTGAGGCGTTGACCGGGGTGGCCGAGGAGTTCGGCGACTGGCGGTGGAACCACCTCAAGGCGGTGCAGCGGACAATGGGTGCCAAGGTCGGCAGCGGCGGCTCCGCCGGACTGGCGTGGTTGCAGCGCAGCATGGCCCGGGTGGTCTTCCCGGAGTTGTGGTCGGCCCGTACCGCGATGTGACCGGAAAGTGAGACGCGAACCATGACCACCCTCGACGCCGACCCCCGTCCGCCCGCCGCCCCGGCGGTCGCGGTCGATCCGGCCCTCGTCGCCGCGCAGGCCGAGGCGCACCGCCTCGCCGTGGCCGAGGCCGAGGCGCACCGCCTCGACGCCGCCGACCCCGGTCACCGCCACCTGTTCCACCTGCTCCCGGCCGAGGGGGGCGACCACCCCGAGGTCGCCTACTTCGCCGGCAACTCGCTCGGCCTGCAACCCCGGGCCACCGCCCCGGAACTCCACGAGGACATGACGACCTGGAGCCGGATCGCGGTGGAGGGGTGGTTCGAGTCGGACCGGCCCTGGACCCGGTACCACGAACTGGTGGCCGGGCCGATGGCGCGGCTGGTGGGCGCCCGGCCCACCGAGACCGTGGTGATGAACACCCTCACGGTCAACCTGCACCTGCTGATGGTCTCCTTCTACCGGCCGGCGGGGGAGCGGACCCGGATCGTCATCGAGGACGCCGCCTTCCCCTCGGACAGCTACGCGGTGCGCAGCCAGGCCCGCTTCCACGGCCTGGACCCCGACCAGACGGTGGTCCGGCTGCGCCCGCGCCCCGGTGAGGACACCCTGCGCACCGAGGACATCACGGCGTACCTGGCCGCCGAGGGGGACAAGGTCGCCCTGGTCCTGCTCGGCGGGGTGAACTACCTCACCGGTGAGCTGGTCGACATCCCGGCGGTCACCGCCGCCGGCCGGGCCGCCGGCGCGGTGGTCGGCTGGGACCTGGCCCACGCCGTGGGGAACGTGCCGCTGGCCCTGCACGACTGGGACGTCGACTTCGCCGCCTGGTGCACGTACAAGTACCTCAACTCCGGCCCCGGCGCGCTGGCCGGTCTCTTCGTCCACGAGCGCCACCTCGGCGACCCCGACCTGCCTCGCTTCGAGGGCTGGTGGGGCAACGAGCTGACGACCCGCTTCGAGATGGCCCCGGTCTCCCGCCCGCCGGCCACCGCCGACGCCTGGCAGGTCTCCTGCCAGCCGATCCTGGCCATGGGCCCGGTCCGGACCTCGGTGGAGCTGTTCGACTCGGTGGGCATGCCGGCGCTGCGCGAGCGCAGCATCCGGCTCACCGGCTGGCTGGAGCGGCTGCTGGACCAGGTCACCGCCGACCGGCCGCTGAGCCTGGTCACCCCGCGTGACCCGGCCCGGCGCGGCTGCCAGCTCTCCGTCCGGCTCGCCGGTGGCAGCGCCGCCGAGCTGAGCCGGCGGCTGCGGTACGAGCACGGGGTGATCGCCGACTCCCGGGAACCGGACATCATCCGGCTCGCCCCGGTGCCGCTCTACTCGACGTACCACGACTGCTGGCGGGCCGCCGTCGCCCTCGCCGCCACCGTGGACCGGCACCCGGGACGGTAGCCGGAGGGCGGTCGCCACCGAGGTCGGGCAGGCCAGTGGCGGTGGGATCGCCACCCCGCAATCTGGCGGACCGTCGGCTCCGCTAACGTGAACAGCAGCGGATCCGGGTGGTCGGCGTGACGAACACCCGCCCCACCCATAACTCAAGGTCACTTTTTCCGCCTGGGGGCGTTGGGATTGTCTGTTACCGAGACGTTGCTGGTCTTCGTCGGCATCCCGGCGGCTGCGGTGCTGGTGATCGCCGGGCTGGCGCTCGCCGGTGGCCGTGGCGGTCGGTCCGGCGGCAAGCGCTACCGGCCGGGCCGGTCCTTCGACTTCGCGCCGGTGTGGTTCCTGGCCCGCCCGGAGCAACTGGCCGACTCGGCCGGTACCGCTCTGGCCGCGGGCGCCCAGGCACCGGCGCTGAGCAGCCGTACGCAGAAGCAGGCCGGCATCGAGGCGCCGGCCGGGGGAACCGGAGGCGCAAGTGACCGTTGGTGAGACGCGGGCCGAGGCCGGTACGGGCACCCCGCCCGAGGTGCTGGACGGGCCGTTCTCGACCCGGCAGCTCCTGCGCATCGACGAGGCCCTGCGCCTGGCCGACCAGGGCACCGGGCTGGTCTTCTCGATCTACGTCGGCGGCCTGGACGAGCCGGTCCGGGAGCACGCCGAGCGGCTGCACCGCCAGCTCGCCGAGCCCGACCGGTCGGTCCTGATCGCCGTGTCGCCGAACCAGCGCCAGCTCGAGGTGATCACCGGGCGGCAGGCCCGTAAGCGGATCCCCGACACCTACGCCAAGCTGGCCGCGCTCTCCATGGTGGCGGCGTTCGGCGTCGGCGACCTGGCCGGCGGCATCATCAACGGCCTCGACCAGCTCGCCACCCACGCCGGCAAGGGCTGAGGTGTAAGGAAGGGCCCCTTCTTAACGCCTCCGGTAGAGAAGGGTTCCCCTCTCACCGCACACGTACCGACGGCACCCGGTCCGCCCAGCGGGCCGGGTGCCGTCGTGTCTGCGGCGAAAGGCCGCCGGGCACCGGCCGTGGGGCGGGCGCGGGCGCACCCGCCCCACGGCGGTCGGGCTCAGGCGCTGCCGGTGTCCCGGGCACGGGCCTTCAACGCCCGCAGCACCCCGTCCCGGCCCTCGGCGACCAGGCGGCGCAGCGGAGCCGGGTGCCCCTCGCCGGCCAGCCAGGCGTCCGTCGCGGCCACCGTCTCCTCCTCGACCAGGTACGTCGGGTACGCCAACTGGGCGAACTCCTGCGCCGGCTCGCTGTCCCGGCTGGCCCACACCTGGCCGACCGCGGCGAAGTACCGCTCCCGGTACGGGGCGGTCAGCTCCACCTGCGCGGGGTGGCTGAGGCCCTGCAGGAGCGCCCGGTTCCGCCAGTTCGGCAGCGCCTCCGGGCCGGTCAGCTGCGCCCACACCGCCGCCTTGTTCTCGGCGGTCGGCACCAGCGCGTGCGCGTACGCGGCCTCCCGCTCGCCGCTGGCCGTGCGGTCCCGGGCCAGTTCCGCCTCGATCTCGGCGGCCCCGGCCGCGCCGTTGGCCACCAGCGCGCCCAGCAGCGACCAGCGCAGCTCCGTGTCGACGGTCAGGCCCTCCGGCGCGCCCCGCCCCTCCAGCCAGCCACGCAGCACCGCCAGGTCCTCCGGCGAGCGGGCCGCCGCGAGGTACCCCCGGGCCCAGGCGAGCTGGAAGCCGCTGCCCGGCTCGGCCTGGGCCAGCGCCACCTTCGCGGTCCGGGCCAGCTCGGCCCAGCCGGTCGGCGCCCACGCCGGGTCGGCGTAGAAGGTCAGCGTGGAGGCGGCCTGCCGCAGCGTCGCGGTGACCAGGTTGATGTCCGTCTCGGCGGGCAGCCCGGCGAGCACCAGCGCCACGTAGTCCCGGGCGGCCAGTTCGGCGTCGCGGACCATGTCCCAGGCGGCGGCCCAGCACAGCGCCCGCGCCAGCGACGACTCGAAGCCGGCGATGTGCTGCACCACCGTCGCCATCGAGCGCTCGTCCAACCGCAGCTTGGCGTAGGTCAGGTCGTCGTCGTTGAGCAGCAGCACGTCGGCGGCGGGCCGGCCGCGCAGGACGTCGAGCTCGGTACGGTCACCGGCGGCGTCGACCTCCAGCCGCTCCCGCCGGACCAGCCGGCCGTCGGTCAGGTCGTACAGGCCCACCCCGATCCGGTGGGTACGCAGGGTCGGGTACCCGGCCGGCGCCTCCTGCCGGACCAGCACCTGCTGGTACGTGCCGTCGTCGGCGATGGTGACCTCGGGGCGCAGCGTGTTGACCTGCGCCGTCTCCAGCCACTGGGCGGCGAACTTGCGCAGCTCCCGCCCCGAGGCGGCCTCCAGCTCGCTGAGCAGGTCGTCGAAGGTGGCGTTGCCCCAGGCGTGCTTGCCGAAGTAGCTGCGCAGGCCGGCCAGGAACGGCTCGATCCCGACGTACGCGACGAGCTGCTTGAGCACGCTCGCGCCCTTGGCGTACGTGATGCCGTCGAAGTTGACCTCGACCGCCTCCAGGTCCGGCATCTCCGTGTACACCGGGTGGGTGGAGGAGAGCTGGTCCTGCCGGTACCCCCAGTTCTTGCGCAGCGACAGGAAGGTCGTCCAGGCGTCGGTGAACCGGGTGGCGTGGGTGTTGCACCAGTGGCTGGCCCACTCGGCGAACGACTCGTTCAGCCACAGGTCGTTCCACCAGCGCATGGTGACGAGGTTGCCGAACCACATGTGGGCCAGCTCGTGCAGCACGGTGTTGGCCCGCTGCTCGTACTCGAAGTCGGTGACCTGCGACCGGAAGATGTAGTGCGACTCGGCGTGCGTGACGCAGCCGAAGTTCTCCATCGCCCCGGCGTTGAAGTCCGGCACCCAGAGCTGGTCGTACTTGGGCAGCGGGTACCGCACCCCGAACTGCTCGTGGAAGAAGTCGAAGCCCTGCGTGGTGATCAGGTGCAGCTCGTCGGCGTCCAGGTGCTCGGCCATGCTGGCCCGGCAGAAATATCCCAGGTCGAGGCCGTCGTGGGTGTAGCGCACCTCGTGGTACGGCCCGGCGCAGAGCGCGGTGATGTACGTGCTCATCCGCGCCGACTCGGCGAAGTGGACGGTCTTGGTCTGCTCGCCGGCGACCTCCTCCCGCACCACCGGCATGTTGGACACCACCCGCCAGTGCGCGGGGACGGTGGCCTGCCAGGTGTAGACGCTCTTCAGGTCGGGCTGGTCGAAGCAGGCGTAGACGCGCTGCGCGTCGGCCGTCTCGAACTGGCTGTACAGGTAGGTCTCCCCGTCCACCGGGTCGACCGTGCGGTGCAGCCCCTGCCCGCTGCTGGAGTACGCGAAGTCGGCGTCGACGACCAGGACGTTCTCGGCGGCCAGCCCGGTCAGCGTCAGGCCCTTCTCCGCCGACCAGTCGCTCAGGTCGACCGGTGTGCCGTTCAGCGTCGCCGACCGGACCGCGTCGGCGGCCACCTCGATGAAGGTGCCCGCGCCCGGCTCGGTGCACCGGAACCGGACCTCTGTCACCGAGCGGAAGGTCCGGCCCTCGGCCGCCAGCACGGCGGTCGACAGGTCCAGCCTGATGTCGTATCCGGTCACGTCGAGCAGGCGGGCCCGCTCGGTCGCCTCGACCTGGGTCAGGTTGCGAACTCCCGGCACTGAAGTGTCTCCATCCCGTTCTCTGCCGTACGCCGCGGCGGCGTCCGGCCGCCGGCCGTCCCTGACGGTCGGCCCGGACCGAGTCTTGCACGCACGGACGTCTCTGGTGGCCTAGCTCACGCTCTCATTCCGCTGCCGGTCGATGGGCGTCGGGGTGAGGATCGGGGCAGGACGTCCGGACGTCCGGACGCCCCCGTCGCGAAGGGAACTGACCGTGACTGATCGCGTCACCGTCGACATGTGGTTCGACCCGATCTGCCCGTGGGCCTGGATCACCTCCCGCTGGCTGCTGGAGGTGGAGAAGGTCCGGAACGTCGACGTCCGCTACCACGTGATGAGCCTGTCGGTGCTCAACGAGGGCCGGGACGTGCCGGAGCAGTACCAGAAGCTGATGGAGACCGGGTGGGGGCCGGTCCGGGTCTGCATCGCCGTCGAGCAGCGGTACGGACTGGACGCCGTCCGCGCCCTCTACACCGCGCTGGGCACCCGGATCCACCTGGGCCGCACCACGCTGGGCCCGGAGCTGTACGCCGCCGCGCTGACCGACGCCGGGCTGGACCCGGCGCTGGCCGAGGCCGCCGGCTCCACCGAGTACGACGAGGCGCTGCGGGCCAGCCACGAGGCCGGCATGCGGCCGGTCGGCACGGACGTCGGTACCCCGGTGATCCACGCCCCCGGCCCGGACGGCAAGCCGGTGGCGTTCTTCGGTCCGGTGGTGACCCCGGCCCCGAAGGGCGAGGCCGCCGGCCGGCTCTGGGACGGCGTGCTGCTGGTTGCCGGCACCCCCGGCTTCTTCGAGCTGAAGCGCTCCCGTGACATCGACCCCATCTTCGACTGAGGTGTAAGGAGGGGCCCCTTGTTAACGCCTCCGGTAGAGAAGGGGACCCTTCTCACAAGCCCGGTGTTAACAAGGGGCCCTTCCTTCGGCTGCGGCCCGTGAAAGGTGCCCGGAGCTGGGCGTTCAGTGGGTGGACGGTGGCCGGGGTGCTGTGCGGAGCGGCCCCCGACGCCGGTAGCGTCTGCGGACATGACGGTCGTGCATCCGATCGCCCGGGCCTGGATCACCACTGGCGGCACCGGCGCGCAGAACTACGACGAGTTCGCCGACGACGCGGAGATCACCGCGATCATCGAGGCGAACCCGCACAGTGCCCTCGGCATCGAGATGCCGCACCGGGCGCCGGAGAGCCTGGGCAAGTCGTTCCTCGACGCCCTGCCGGACGCCGTGTCCCGGCTGGCCGAGGCGAAGGCCGACGGCAGCTACACGCCGGCCGAGCAGGTCGTCGTGCTGTACCGGATCAGCGCGCCCGGCGAGGAGTCCGCGTACGGACTGTTCGCCATGGTCGACACCGACCAGATCTCCACCAGCGCCGACGAGCCCGGCCTGGTCATCCGCAACGAGGACGTCTTCATCGCCAAGGTGCGGGAGCGGGTCGCGCTCGCCGAGGCGCTGGGTCACCTGCTCTCGCCCGTGCTGCTGTTGCAGACCGGCCGCGGCGACGAGCTGCACGCCGCGCTGGCGGCGGCGACGGAGACCGCCGGCGCACCCGCCGCCACCGACACCGACCAGGCCGGGCGTACCCACGCCATCTGGCTGCTCGGCCCCGGCCCGGAGCAGGACGCGCTGGCCGCGCTGGCCGGCGGCGGGGAGCTGGTGGTCGCGGACGGTAACCACCGCAGCCTGGCCGCGCAGACCGGCGGTCTGCCCCGATTCCTGGCCGTGGTGACCACCCCGGCGTCGGTCGCCATCCAGCCCTACAACCGGCTGGTCAGCGAGCTGACCAGCACCCCGGCCGAGCTGCTCGACCGGCTCCGCGCCGCCGGCGCCACGGTCACCCCGATCAGCGGCCCGGTCGAGGTTCCGGCGGCCGGCGGCACCATCCACCTCCGCCTCCCCGACCAGGGGTACGCGGTCACCCTGCCGCACGTCGGCGGCAGCCGGCTGGAGAACCTCGACCACGCCCTGGTCGAGCGGCTGATCCTGCGGGACGCCCTCGGTCTCGACCCGGGCGACAAGCGGATCACGTACGTCGGCGGGGACTACCCGGCGAGCTGGCTCACCGCCGAGGTGGCGGCCGGCCGGGCCGAGCTGGCCATCCTGATCGCCCCGGTGACCGTGGACGACTTCGTCGCGGTGAACCTGGCCCGGGAGAAGATGCCGCGCAAGAGCACCTGGTTCACCCCGAAGGCGCGCGGCGGCCTGGTCGTCGCCGAGTCGCACTGAGCCCCGGCCCGGCCGGGGCGACCGCCCCGGCCGGTCGATGCGCCCCGGTCCGCTCAACGGCCGGGGCGCGGCCCGGGCGGCGTCGCGCCGGGCGGGCCTGACAGACTGCGCGGTATGCGCGTCTACCTGGGATCCGACCACGCCGGTTTCGAGTTGAAGGTGCACCTGGCCAACCACCTGGCCACGCAGGGCTACGAGGTGGTCGACGTCGGCCCGCACGCCTTCGACCCCGAGGACGACTACCCCGCGTTCTGCCTGCACACCGGGGACCGGGTGGTGGCCGACCCGGGCAGCCTGGGCGTGGTCATCGGCGGCTCGGGCAACGGCGAGCAGATCGCCGCGAACAAGGTCGCCGGGGTACGGGCCGCCCTGGCCTGGAACGTCGAGACCGCCCAACTCGCCCGGCAGCACAACGACGCCAACGTCGTCGCCGTCGGCGCCCGCCAGCACACCCTGGACGAGGCGACCGCCCTGGTCGAGGCGTTCCTCGGGACGCCCTTCTCCGGCAACGACCGGCACGCCCGGCGGATCGCCCAGGTCGCCGCGTACGAGCAGCACCGCAAGCTGCCCGACCTGCCGTGACCCACGGCTGAGCGAGCCCGGCCGAGGCTCAGCGAGCCGGCCACGGTCGGTGCGGGGCCGGTCAGGGGTGGCGCGACCGGGTCAGCGGGGGGAGCGGGGCAGATCCTCGCGCGGCACCCAGTTGCGCCGCACCACGACCAGCCGCTCCTGCGCGCGGGCGAGATCCTCGTCCGTCGGCCGGGCCGCGTCGCGGGCCCGCAGGGCGGCGCTCAACCCAACCTGGGAGGAGCCCGAACCGACCAGGCCGCGCAGGCCCCGGTCGTTCTCCCGGTCCTCGCCGCCGGTGCGGCGGGGCCGGGGCTGCTCACCGTCGTGCACTCCGGGCGTCGCCACGCTGGCCCCGCCCCGTCCGGCCGCCTCGGCGTCCGGGTGCTGGTGCCGCTGCCGGCGTCGGCGTCGCTCCGCATCACCCATGCGCCGACCGTACCGTCCGGGGGCTCGTCACGCCGTCCGTGCCGCGTCCCCGTCGGGCGCGGGCGGCGCCCCGCCCGGCGGCGGCCGGGGCCCCGGGGAGCGGTCGGGGGCGGGTGTGCCGAGCGGCGGCGGGTGTGCCGGCTGGCTACCCTCGACGTGACGGCGGTCGTTGGCCGACGTCGGTCATGGGGAGGAATGTGAGATGGCAGACCAGACACAGCCGTGGGCCGAGCGCACCGTCGAGGTGCCGCCGCAGCCGGGTGTCGGGGTGCCGCCGCAGCGGGGCGTCCCGGTGTCCCCGCCGGAGGAGGCGTTCCGCCGGGGGGTGGCCTCCGTCGGGCAGCGCCGTCCCTCCCGCACCGAGTCGTTCCCCACGGTCGGGCACGAGCCGACCGGCACCGGTTGGCCGGGCTCGGGCCAGCCGCGCCGGCCGCTGAGCTACTACGTCGAGCAGTGGAAGGTCGGCCGGGAGTACAGCGCGGCGGGCGCGCTCTTCGCCTTCGTCTGCTGGGGGATCTGGGCGATCTCCGGTGGTGGGGACCTGACCGGTCCGCTGTTGATCTTCGTGCTCAGCCTGCTCGTGGCGGCCGGCCTGTTCGGCCTGTCCCGGCTGCTCGGCCGGGTGATCCTGGAGCGGCAGTTCGGTCGGGTACGGCGGGGCGCCAAGGGCGCGCACGCGGCGACCACGGTGTTCCTCGTCGGGCTCGGCATCGCCTACCTGCAGCAGACCGAGTGGGTCATGTCGGCCTGGAACTGGATCACCGGCGGCTGACCCCCCGCGGGCCCGGCGCACCCGCCCGGTGCGCTGGGCCGGCGGACTCCCGCCCCGGTGCCCACGGGCCCCGGTACCCACGGGCGGGCCGGCAGGACGCCGCCCGCCCGCAGGTTCCGGTCGCGGTCCGCCGCGACCCTGGTCGTCCCCCGTCAGATCGGCGGCTGCATACCCGGCCGGACCCGGTTCATCCACCCCGCGCGGGCGGTTCCTCCACGGTCCGGTGGGACCAGCCCGCCACCACACCGGGCGGGCGGGCCGGCCCGGGGCAGTCGGGCGGGCCAGCCGGCGGGTCAGGGTGTGCCGGCGAAGCGGTACAGCACGAAGTCGTTCTCCGCGCCGCAGGCGATGACCGTGGTGTGCCACGCGCAGGACGTCCCCCGGACGTCCTTGACCTCGCCCAGTTCGGTGACTGTGCCCGACTCGGTCCACACCCCGGCGACGCTGCGGTCGCTCTCGACCGTGGTCAGCCCGTTGGCGAAGACCAGCAGGTTGCCCGCGTCCAGCCGGACCGCCACCCCGGGCCGGTCGGCCAGCACCGCGCGTCCCGTCGGGTCGAAGAGCGTCACGGCGCTCTCCGGGGAGGTACGCCCGGCGAGCAGGTGCTCGCCGAACGGCACCAGCGTGCTGGCCTCCGGAGCCGACCAGCGCCGCGTCTGCGCGCCCTCCGTCGCGGCCACCACCTCGGTACGCGCCCCCTCGTAGCCGGGTACCTCCAGCAGGCACGCCCGGTGCTCGCCGCAGGCCGTCAACGCCGTCGGCCGCCGGTCCTCCCCGGCGGTGTAGAGGACGGTCGGCTCGCCCAGCTCCCCCAGGTCGTACGCCTCCAGCCGGTACCCACGGTCGACGGCGGCCACGTACAGCCGGTCGGCGTGGGCGACGACCAGGTCGTCGTGGTCGGCGACGTTGTCGCGGCGGTCCAGGATCGCCCCGTCGGCCGGGTCGACGATCCGGACCGACCGGTCCGCGCCCACCTGCACCAACCGTTCCTCGTCGCCCTGCCAGGGGTTGCGGGGCAGTCCGTCGGGGAACGCCGGCCCGCCCGTCGCCTCGTCGGTGGTGACCCGGTACACGCTGGTCCGGGTGCTGCCGCCGCTGCCCTGCGGGCTGGCCTGGGACCAGACCTCCCGCCCGTCCTGCGGGTGCAGCCCGACCAGTCGGTGGCCGACCCGGTCGACCAGCACGACCGTGCCGTCGCCGAGGAACACCTCGTCCTCACCCTGGACCTGCCGGTGCCAGCGCTGCTTGCCGGTCCGGGCGTCGAGCAGCACCAGGTCGCGGGGGGTGGAGCTGCCGGGCGCGTCGGCGACGGCGGCGACCACGCCCGGGGCGGCCTCGATCCGCGCCCACCGGTCGGCGGCGCTGGTGGTCTGCTCGCGCCACAGCACGGCGCCGGTCCCGGTGTCGACGGCGACCACCTGGAGCCGGCCGTCCGGCACCGGGTACGCCAGGTAGGCCCGGTCGTCCAGCACGGCGGTGAACATGTCCACCGGCCGTTCCGTGCCGGCGGTGATCCGTGCCACCGTCCGGACCGGGTGGAACTCCAGGTCGGGATAGCGGTCCCGGGTCAGGTACAGCACCGCCGCGCCGACCACCCCGGCCAGGGCGGCGACCGCCCCGAGGGTGAGCCACCAGCCGCGGCGGCCCCGTGGTCGGGACGGGCCGGGCCCGACCGGTGCCGGCCCGCCCACGCTGTACCCCGGTGCGCCGCCGTACCCGGGTGGGGCGTGTCCCGGTGCGTCGCCGGGGGCGGGGGAGCCGGGTCCGCCGTACCCGGGCGGCCAGGCCGGCGGGTGCGCACCGGCCGGCGGGACCGGCGTGCCCGAGCCGGGCGCGGGGTAGGGAGCCGTCGCCGCGAGGCCCGGGTACCCGGCCGGGGGAGCATCGGGGACGGCCGGGGAGTTCGGGGTGGGGACGGTGGGGGCGGTGGGCGGCGGCCCGACCAGGGCCGGGAGCGGGGCGGCCGGCGTCGGGGCCGGTCGGGGCGCCGGCAGGTCGGTCAGCGCGCCTTCGGCGACCGGCAGTTCCGGCTGCTCCAGCACGGTCGGCGCGACCGTCAGCTCGGCGTGCAGCAGCCGGGCGACCAGCGGGATCCGCGACGACCCGCCGACCAGGAAAAGCCCCGCCAGGTCCGCCGGGGCGAGCCCGGCCGCGTCGATCACCTCCCGGGTCACCGCGACCGCCCGGCGCAGCAGCGGGGTGGCGAGCTGTTCCAGGTCGTCCCGGGTCAGCGACACCGCCGTCTCCACGCCGGGCACCGCCACCGGGGCGACCGTGGTCCGGGAGAGCATCTCCTTGGCGCCCCGGACGTGCTCCCAGAGCTGCACCTGGTCGCGCCACTGCGAGGTGGTGTGCGGGTCGGTCAGTCGCGCCCAGACCCCCGGATGGCTGCCGGCCACCCGCTCGCCGACCAGGGCGACCAGGGCCGCGTCCAGATCGAGGCCGCCCAGGTCGGCCGCGCCGCCGCAGGAGACGACCGAGAAACCCGAGTCGCCCCACGGGTCGGCGCCCTCGTTACGGACCACGGTCACGTCCAGGGTGCCGCCGCCGAGGTCGAAGACCGCGACGGCCGCCCCCACCGGCACCGGCCGGCGCAGCACCTGGGTGTAGTAGCGGGCCGCCGCGACCGGCTCCCGCAGCAGGCGGGTGCCCGGCGGGACCGGCCCGGACAGGGTGTGCTCGGCGGCCGAGGGCCAGCCGGCCCGCGCCAGCGCCTCCGTCAGCACCTGCCTGCGGGCGTCATCCCAGGTGGCGGGGCAGGTGACCACCGCCGGAGGCAGGAAGCCGACCGCCTCGACCGCCGCGTCCGCCACCGCCCGCAACAGCGCGGCGAGCAGGTCGGCCGGGGCGTACGCGCGGTCGCCGAGGAGCACCGTCGGCTCGTCGACGCGGCGCTTCGGGTTCGGCTCGTACCGGTCCGGGTCGGCCTGGGCCAGCCGGCGGGCGTCCCGGCCGACGTGCAGCCGGCCGGTGAGGTCCGCGTACACCCCGGACGGGACGATCGGTTCCCCCTCGACCAGCAACGGCCGGGTACGCCCGTCGGGGTGCCGCAGCACCGCCACCGTGTTGGACGTGCCGAGGTCGACACCCAGCGCGTACCCGTCCTGCCGGCCTGCCACGTGCCGCCACCTCCAGAGGGATGCCCGGCCCGCATGGTACGCAGCCAGCACCGCCCTGCTGATCAACCGGTCAGCGGCCCGGTCGGCCCGTTCCCGCTGCTGTCCGGTCAGCCGGGCGGTGGTGTCACCCACCTCGTACCGGCAGGCGGCCACCGCGACCGGCTTGGGCGGCAACCCGGAGCTGCCGCCGGGGTGGTTGACCCTGATCCGTGCTCGGCATAGACGGGGGTGCCGTTGTCGCGGGCGAGGATCGCCGTGCGGAGGCGACGGGCAAGCCTGGCGGGCCTGTACTGCTCCAGGGCGTGAGTGTCGACGTAGCGCCACTCAGTGGGTTCGCCGTCATCGAAGCGGATGGCTCGTTCCTGGTCAACGGTGAGCGTGCCGGCGTCGAAGACGAAGAGAAGCTTGTCGCCTTCATTGTCGGCGGGAGCCCAGTCCACAACTAGCAGCGGGCCGACGGAGACGGTGAGGACGGTACCGGTGCTGATCGTGCGACAATGAGTAGCGGTTTGTGTGGAGGAGGTGAGTCGTGATGTCGAGCAACGCCGAGCGGATGCCCGAGTGGCCGACAGCGGAGCATGTACCAGCGGAGGAGTTGGCCCGTCGGCAGGGTGTGCGGCCGATCGCCTCCGTCGACGATCTGGCCCGGCCGGATCTGTTCGAGTCCGACGATGAGTTGGACGACTTCCTTGCCGACCTCTACGCCTCTCGGCGGGCCAGCGCCGCGTGAGCCTTGTCGTCCTGGACACCGACGTCGCGTCGGCGATCCTGAGAGGCCGCCTGGATGAACGGCTTCGTGCCCGGCTGGCGGGTAAGACCCTGTGCATCACGTTCGTCACGCTCGGGGAGCTGACCAAATGGACCGTGCTGCGGAGTTGGGGGCCGCGCAAGCTGGCTGACCTCGCACAGTGGCGGTCGAGGGTGGTGCTGTTGCCCTTCGACGAGTCGGTGGCGACGGTGTGGGGGCAACTTCAGGCACGGGCGCAGCATCGTGGCCGTCCCCGGCCGACGAACGACTCATGGATCGCGGCCTGCTGCCTGGTTGACCGGCTGCCGCTGGCGACCTTCAACGGCAAGGACTACGCCGAGTACGACGGCCTTCGCCTGTTCGACGTCTCGTAGCCTTCGGCAGTTCGGAGGCGATCGTCCGGCGTCAGGGCTCTCGTCGCTGCACCAGGGCTGGCGACGTGGGCCGGTGGCGTGTGGAGCGGGCGACGGGAATCGAACCCGCACCGTCAGTTTGGAAGACTGAAGCTCTGCCATTGAGCTACGCCCGCGTGCACCCCGCGGTGCGGGGCGCGCCGACAGCCTACCCGGTCGTCGGGTCGATCGCGCAGCCAGATTCGCCCGCCCGGGGTGGCCGCCCCGGCGGGCGGACCGGGACGGCCGGCGCGGGCCGGGCGTGCCGACCGGCCCGGTTCGCCGTACCCCTGATGGCGGGGCCCCTGGTGGGACGGCGGTGGAGGGCGGGGCGCGGCGGTCCGGGGGTGTGATGACCGCCCCGGGGCCCCGGGCGGGCGCGGACGACATAGACTGCACGTCGCCACGGGGTGTGGCGCAGCTTGGTAGCGCACTCGCTTTGGGAGCGAGGGGCCGTGGGTTCAAATCCCGCCACCCCGACTGTCGTCCGCGGGCCGTCTCCGGGCGGTCCCGCCGGGCGCTGCCGGAGCGTCGGGCCGGCTCGCCTACACTCGATGGGCCGCATCATGTCGTCGCGCCCGGTCCCGCCGGCGCGACGCCCAGACCCAACCGAGATCCGTTCAAGGAGTACGCCTGTGAAGAGCACCGTCGAGACTCTGAGCCCGACGCGCGTTCGGCTCGCCATCGAGGTGCCGTTCGTCGAGCTCGAGCCGAGCCTCAAGAAGGCGTACCGGGAGATCGGCCAGCAGGTCCAGGTGCCCGGCTTCCGCCGGGGCAAGGTGCCGTCCGCGGTGATCGACCAGCGGGTGGGCCGGGGCACCGTGCTCAACGAGGCGGTGCAGGAGGCCATCCCGCAGAACATCCTCGCCGCGGTCCGGGAGCACGACCTGAAGACCCTGGGTCGCCCCGAGGTGGAGATCACCGAGTTCACCGACGGCGACTCGCTGAACTTCACCGCCGAGGTGGACGTCCGCCCCGAGCTGACCCTGCCCGACCTGTCCAGCGTCGAGGTGACCGTCGACGAGCTCCAGATCGACGAGAGCGAGATCGACGAGCAGGTGAAGAACCTGCGCGAGCGGTTCGCCACCCTGAAGACCGTCGAGCGGGCCGCCGCCGAGGGCGACTACGTGCAGATCGACCTGAACGCCACCGTCGACGGCGCGGACGTGCCGGGCGGCTCGGCCAGCAACATCTCCCACGAGGTGGGCAGCAAGCAGCTCCTGCCGGGCCTGGACGAGGCCGTCGTCGGCCTCGCCGCCGGTGACTCGACCACCTTCACCACCCAGCTCGTCGGCGGGGAGCTCGCCGGCCGGGACGCCGACGTGGCGGTGACCGTCCGCACGGTCAAGGAGAAGGAGCTGCCCGAGCTGAACGACGAGTTCGCGCAGCTCGCCAGCGAGTTCGACACCATCGAGGAGCTGCGGGCCGACCTGCGGGAGAAGGTCACCAAGGGCAAGCGGGTCGAGCAGATCTACGCCGCCCGGGACAAGGCCCTGGAGCAGCTCGTCGAGGCCGCCGAGGTGCCGGCCCCCGAGGGGGTCGTCGGCGAGGAGGTCACCAGCCGCAAGCAGGCCATGGTCGACCAGCTCGAGCGGATCGGCGCGTCGATGGAGGAGTACCTCGCCGCCGAGGAGAAGACCGAGGAGCAGATCGACGAGGAGCTGCGCGAGGCGGCGACCCAGGGCGTCAAGATCCAGCTCCTGCTGGACACCCTGGCCGACGCCGAGGACGTCCAGGTCTCCGACGACGAGTTCGGTCACGAGATCGTGCACCGCGCCCAGCGCGCCGGGATGGCCCCGCAGCAGTACTACGACCAGCTCGTCCGCTCCGGGGCGGCCGGCGCCGTCTTCGGTGACGTCCGGCGGGGCAAGGCCCTGGCCTCGGTGATGGAGCGGATCAAGATCAAGGACGCGGCCGGCAACGAGGTCACCCTGGACGCCCTGCGCGCCGAGGGTGAGCAGGCGCACGACCACGACCACCAGCACTGATCGTCGGGTGCGGCCGTCGTCCGTCGCTCGCGGCGGTTCGGCGGCCGAAACCCTTTCCGGGTACGCCGCGCGGCGTGCGTGCGCTGATAGCGAACAGTGCCCCGACCGGGACGCTGCCACCCGGCCGAGCGGTTAGTGTCGGGTAGGACGGTACGGAGAGCGAAGGGCTGCCATGACCGACATGCACATCCCAACGAAGCCGCTCCGGGCGATCGAGGCCCGTGGTGGCGACAACATTGGCAACCTCGACGACTCGGTGTACAACCGGTTGCTCAAGGAGCGGATCGTCTTCCTGGGCAGCGAGGTGACCGACCAGGTCGCCAACCGCATCTGCGCCCAGCTCCTGCTGCTCGCGGCGGAGGACCCGGAGCGCGACATCAACCTCTGGATCAACTCGCCGGGTGGCTCGGTCTACTCCGGCATGGCGATCTACGACACCATGCAGTTCATCGACAACGACGTGTCGACCGTGGCGATGGGCATGGCGGCCTCCATGGGCCAGCTCCTGCTCTGCGCGGGCACGAAGGGCAAGCGGTACGCACTGCCGCACGCGCGGATCATGATGCACCAGCCCTCCGGCGGCATGGGCGGCACCGCCTCCGACATCGCCATCCAGGCCGAGCAGATGCTCTACACGAAGCGGATGTTCCAGGAGCGGGTGGCGTTCCACACCGGCCAGACCCAGCCCCAGATCGAGGCGGACTCGGACCGGGACCGTTGGTTCACCGCCCAGGAGGCCAAGGACTACGGCTTCATCGACAAGGTGATCACCGGAGCCGCGCAGGTTCCGGAAGGCGCCGGGACCCTGAGCTGACCGAGGAGCTGACGATGACCGACCTGAGCCTGCCGCCCCAGTTCGCGGCCGTGCACAACCGCTACGTCCTGCCGTCGTTCGTCGAGCGCACGTCGTACGGGGTCAAGGAGTCCAACCCGTACAACAAGCTCTTCGAGGACCGGATCATCTTCCTCGGCGTCCAGGTCGACGACGCGTCGGCCAACGACGTGATGGCGCAGCTGTTGACGCTGGAGGGCACCGACCCGGACCGCGACATCATCATGTACATCAACTCGCCCGGCGGCTCCTTCACCGCCATGACGGCGATCTACGACACCATGCAGTACGTCCGGCCGGACATCTCCACGGTCTGCCTGGGCCAGGCGGCCAGTGCGGCGGCGGTGCTGCTCGCGGCCGGCACCCCGGGCAAGCGGATGGCCCTGCCGAACTCGCGGATCATCATCCACCAGCCGGCCACCGAGGGCGGCTACGGGCAGGGCTCGGACATCGAGATCCAGGCCCGGGAGATCCTGCGGATGCGGACCCAGCTCGAGGAGATGCTGAGCAAGCACTGCAACCGCCCGGTCGACCTGGTCCGCAAGGACATCGACCGCGACAAGATCATGACGGCGGAGGAGTCCCGCGAGTACGGCCTGGTCGACACCATCCTGACCAGCCGGAAGAAGGGCCTGCTGGCGGCGAACGCGGCCAGCTGAACAGTTTCGGGTCAGAGGTCGGCTCCGGGGCGTCGGTCCCGGCCGACCTCTGACACACCCGTTTTGGGGGTCGGAGAAACCTCCACCAGCGGGTAACGTCGGGTCCGAACGGCTTCGCCGGGTCGGCCCGGCGGGGTCAGCCAGAGACGGACGGGCCGCAGGCCCGCAGGTCAGGGCCGGTGCTCCGGCCGATGAGTGCAGGGAGAACGTAGGTGGCACGGATCGGTGACGGCGGCGACCTACTCAAGTGCTCCTTCTGCGGCAAATCGCAGAAGCAGGTCAAGAAGCTCATCGCGGGCCCCGGGGTCTACATCTGCGACGAGTGCATCGATCTCTGTAACGAGATCATCGAGGAGGAGCTGGCCGAATCCGGCGAGGTGAAGTGGGAAGAGCTTCCCAAGCCGATGGAGATCTGCCAGTTCCTCGACAACTACGTCGTCGGGCAGGACCAGGCCAAGAAGGCGCTCGCCGTCGCGGTCTACAACCACTACAAGCGGATCCAGGCCGAGTCGGCCGGCGCCCCGGGCCAGGGCCACGAGGGCGTCGAGGTCGCGAAGTCGAACATCCTGCTGATCGGGCCGACAGGGTGCGGCAAGACCCACCTCGCGCAGACCCTCGCCCGGATGCTCAACGTCCCGTTCGCCATCGCCGACGCCACCGCGCTCACCGAGGCCGGGTACGTCGGTGAGGACGTGGAGAACATCCTCCTGAAGCTGATCCAGGCCGCCGACTACGACATCAAGCGGGCCGAGACCGGCATCATCTACATCGACGAGGTCGACAAGATCGCCCGCAAGTCGGAGAACCCGTCGATCACCCGGGACGTCTCCGGTGAGGGGGTGCAGCAGGCCCTGCTGAAGATCCTGGAAGGCACCGTGGCGAACGTCCCGCCGCAGGGCGGACGCAAGCACCCGCACCAGGAGTTCATCCAGATCGACACCACCAACGTGCTGTTCATCTGCGGTGGTGCCTTCGCCGGGCTGGACCAGATCATCGAGTCGCGGACAGGCAAGGGCGGCACCGGCTTCGGCGCCCGCCTCCGGGCGGTCTCCGACCGGTCGACCGACGACATCTTCGGTCAGGTGATGCCGGAGGACATGCTCAAGTTCGGGCTGATCCCCGAGTTCATCGGCCGGCTCCCGGTGATCACCAACGTGCGCAGCCTGGACCGGGCCGCCCTGGTGGCGATCCTCACCGAGCCCCGCAACGCGCTCGTCAAGCAGTACCAACGACTCCTGGAGCTGGACGGCGTCGAGCTGGAGTTCGAGACCTCGGCCCTGGAGGCGATCGCCGACCAGGCGATGTTGCGCGGCACCGGGGCCCGTGGCCTCCGCGCGATCATGGAAGAGGTTCTGCTCTCCGTGATGTACGAGGTGCCGAGCAACCCCGACGCCGCCCGGGTGCTGATCACCCGCGAGGTCGTCCTGGAGAACGTCAACCCGACGATCGTGCCCCGGGAGTTCACCGGCCGGCGGGCCCGGCGGGAACGCGAGGAGAAGTCGGCCTGAGGCTGTTCGGCACCCGGTTCCCGGCCGTACCCTGGCTCCCATGCGTGTCGCCGTCTGCCAGCTCAACGCCCGCGACGACCGGGCGGCGAACCTCGCCGCCGCGGCGAGCCTGCTGACCCGGGCCGCCGACGCCGGCGCGGACCTGGCGGTCCTGCCGGAGTACGTCGACTACCTCGGGCCGGCGGCGGGGCTGCCGACGCCCGAGCCGGTCGACGGCGAGGTCGGCACGTTCTTCGCCGAGGTCGCCCGGCGGCTGGGCATCTGGGTGGTGGCCGGCTCCTTCCACGAGACCGGTCCCGATCCCGCCCACACCTACAACACCTCGCTGGTCTTCGACCGCTCCGGCGCCCTCGCCGCCAGCTACCGCAAGATCCACCTGTACGACGTGGAGATCCCCGGTCGGGTCTCGTACCTGGAGTCGGCGACGGTGGCGGCGGGGGACCAGCCGGTGGTGGTCACCGTCGAGGGCCTCCGGGTGGGGCTGTCGATCTGTTACGACCTGCGCTTCCCCGAGCTGTACCGACAGTTGGCGACCGAGGGTGGCGCCCAGCTCCTGGTGGTGCCGGCGGCCTTCATGATGCACACCGGGCGGGACCACTGGGAGGTGCTGCTCCGGGCGCGGGCGATCGAGAACCAGTGTTTCGTGGCGGCGGCCGGTCAGACCGGTGACCACGAGCCCGGCCGTACCTGCTTCGGCCGCAGCATGGTGGTCGACCCGTGGGGGACGGTGCTGGGGCAGGTTCCCGACGGGGTGGGGCTGAGCGTGGTCGACCTGGATCTCGACCAGCTCGACCGGATCCGCACCGAACTGCCCAGCCTGGCCAACCGCCGGCTCTGACCGCCCGTCGGTCGCGGGCCCTCCGCCGTCGATCCCGGTGTCCCGTCGCGGGCGGTGGCCCGGTCCGCCGCCCGGCCGACCCTGGAGCAGGCCGGTCCTGGAGCCGGTCAACCTCAGAGGGCGGTTCGCGGAGCTTCTGGTTGGTCTATGTCTTGTGTCTGGTTGTACGGGGCTTCGGTGGTCTTGTCGTAGGTTGGTGTCCCTCGATGCGGGAATGTGAATGGTGGTCGTGACCGTCGGGCGGTGACGGCGTTGAGCGGGTCATGGGTGACCGGAAGCCGTACCCCAGTGACGTCACTGACGAGCAGTGGGCGCTGATCGAGCCGTTCCTGCGGGCGTGGAAGGCCGGGCGTGTCTCGGTGTCGGGGCATCGGGGTGACTACGACCTGCGGGAGATCGTGAACGCGATCCTCTACCAGAACCGGACCGGTTGTCAGTGGGCGTACCTGCCGCACGACCTGCCGCCGAAGTCGGCCACGTACTACTACTTCGCGTTGTGGCGTGACGACGGCACCGACCAGACGATCCACGACCTGCTGCGCTGCCAGACGCGGGAGAGGGCCGGCCGGGCGGAGGACCCGACCGCGGTCGCGGTGGACACCCAGTCGATCCGGGCGGCGAACCACGTCCCTGCCGCCACGACCGGCAAGGACGTCGGGAAGAAGGTGACCGGCCGTAAGCGGGGCCTGGCCGTGGACACCCTCGGCCTGATCATCGCGGTCGTGGTGACCGCCGCGTCGGTCACCGACAACGCCATCGGTATTCGACTGCTCGACCAGGTCGTCGAACACACCCCCACGGTCACCCGCGCCTGGGTCGACGCCGGCTTCAAACAGGACCTCGCCCTGCACGGCGCCGTCCTCGGCATCGACATCGAGGTCGTCAAACGCTCCGACACCCGGCCCGGGTTCGTGCCGGTCCGCAAACGGTGGATCGTCGAACAGACCTACGGCACGCTGATGCTGCACCGCCGCCTCGTCCGCGAGTACGAGATCCGACCAGAATCATCGGTGTCACGAACCTGGTGGGCGTCAACGGCGAACATGGTCCGTCGGCTCACCGGGACCAGCACACCGTCCTGGCGACACCCGTGAACCTCACCGTGATCCTCGACCTGATCACCGAACGGGAAACCACCACGACCCAGAACGCCGACCGGCTCCGCGCGCAGATCACCGCCCTCACCGCCGACCTCACCCACGCTGAGGGCGAACTGGCCGCCCTGGCCACCACCCGCACCACCCTGCGCGCCCTCGCCACCGCCGAGTTCACCGCCGACGACCCCACGATCGCCAGCGTCCCCTACCAGCAGATCCTGGACGTCCTCACCACCGCGCCCACCGGCATGCGAGCCAAAGCCATCTGCCTCGCACTCGACGTCGAGCCCACACCGAAACACGTCGAGAGCACCCGAGCCAAGCTGAAACGCATGGTCAACCGCCACGTCCTGACCGAACACGAACCCGGCGTGTTCACCCTCGCCCAGAAACGGACCTAACCCCTCGAACCGGCCTCTCAGAGCCGGGTCAACCCTGGAGCAGGACGCCGACCACGGCGAAACAGGCGATGGCCCCGGCGGTGACCAGCAGGGCGGTGGTCATCCGGGACGGTCCCCGTCGGGCCAGCCGGCCGATCGACACCAGCACGGCGACGAGCACGAACGCCCCGATGACCACCTGCCAGAAGGGCAGGAGCAGACCGAGGACCGCCTCCTCGGCGAGGACCGGCGACCGGCTCATGTCATCCATGCCAGACACTGTGGCACGTCCGGGGCCTCCGTAGGCGGTCCAGCCGTGGGTGTGATCCATCCGGGGACGACCGCCGGCCGAACAGTCCAGTGACGATCGTTGATTTGCCTTCCGGAGGCCGTACGCGTAACTTTCTCTCTGCAAGCGGGAGGCCGGGGCAAACCGGCCGAAAGCAGGCACCAGGATCGTGGCGGAGACGCCGAGCGGGACTGGATCGGGCGGTGCGAGACACTCCGAAAGATGGAGTTGCGAACGCGAAGCCGACCGAGTAGAGTGTCAAAGCCGGCAGGAGCCGGGCGGATCACCGCGAGACGGTGATCGGCCGGTCTGCCGACTTCCCACGGAAGAAACGACCGCCGGATACGGCGTGCGTCAATCGTGGATCGAGCCAGCGGATCTGACAGCTTCAGTGCGAAGTTGACGGTGAAAAACGGTTCGGATAAGTTTGGAAACGAAATGCCCCGGGTGGGGGCTCCACGGTGTGGGGTTCTGGTCTGGTGTGTGGTTGT
>NZ_LRQV01000099.1 GCF_001567585.1 Micromonospora rosaria | reverse complement strand
GGCGGGCTGGGGCCGGCCCGGAGCGGGGGTGTGGACGGCGGGCTACCCTGAACGATGTCCGGGTCCTCGCCACCCGGTCGCCTGTGCCCGCCGGAACACTGACAAACGGGATGTTCGCGTGTTTGACACCTTGAGTGACCGCCTGTCCGGGATCTTCACCAAGCTCCGGAGCAAGGGTCGGCTCAGCGACGCCGACATCGACGCCACCGCGCGCGAGATCCGGATGGCGCTGCTGGAGGCGGACGTCGCCCTGCCGGTGGTCAAGGGGTTCATCGCGCGGGTCAAGGAGCGGTCGCGCGGGGCGGAGGTCTCCCAGGCGCTCAACCCGGCGCAGCAGATCGTCAAGATCGTCAACGAGGAGCTGGTCGCCGTTCTCGGCGGCGAGGGGCGGCGGCTCCAGTTCGCCAAGCAGCCGCCGACCGTGATCATGCTGGCCGGTCTCCAGGGTTCCGGCAAGACCACCCTCGCCGGCAAGCTGGCCCGCTGGCTCAAGACCCAGGGGCACCAGCCGCTGCTGGTCGCCGCCGACCTCCAGCGCCCCAACGCCGTCGGGCAGCTCCAGGTGCTCGGCGGCCGGGCCGGCGTCGAGGTGTACGCCCCGGAGCCCGGCAACGGCACCGGCGACCCGGTCCAGGTGGCCCGGGCCTCGATCGAGCACGCCAAGCGGGCCGCCCGGGACATCGTCATCGTCGACACCGCCGGCCGGCTCGGCATCGACACCGAGATGATGCAGCAGGCCGCCGACATCCGGGACGCGGTCGACCCGGACGAGGTCATCTTCGTCATCGACGCGATGGTCGGCCAGGACGCGGTCCGCACCGCCGAGGCGTTCCGCGACGGCGTCGGCATCACCGGTGTGGTCCTGTCGAAGCTCGACGGTGACGCCCGGGGCGGTGCGGCGCTGTCGGTCCGGGAGGTCACCGGGCAGCCGATCCTCTTCGCCTCCACCGGCGAGAAGCTGGAGGACTTCGACGTCTTCCACCCCGACCGGATGGCCAGCCGGATCCTCGGCATGGGCGACGTCCTCACTCTGATCGAGCAGGCCGAGGCGGCCTTCGACACCGATCAGAAGGAGAAGATGACCGCCAAGCTGATGGGCGGTGAGCAGTTCACCCTGGAGGACTTCCTCGACCAGCTCATCGCGGTGCGGCGGATGGGCCCGATCGCCAACGTGCTGGCCATGATGCCCGGCATGGGGCAGGTGAAGGACCAGCTCGCCGACCTCGACGACAAGCACTTCGACCGGGTCACCGCGATCATCCGGTCGATGACCCCGGCCGAGCGGACCAACCCGAAGATCATCAACGGCTCCCGGCGGGCCCGGATCGCGAGCGGCTCCGGCGTCACCGTGATGGACGTCAACCAGCTCCTCAACCGCTTCGCCGACGCGCAGAAGATGATGAAGCAGATGGGCGGCATGATGGGCCTGCCCGGCGGCGGGCGGCGCAAGGCCACCAAGTCGCCGAAGAACAAGCGCAAGGGCACCAAGGGTGGCGGCCGGCCGCGGAGCGGGGCGGGGGCCGGGATGCCCGGGGGCTTCCCGGGCGGCATGCCGCAGCTCCCGCCCGGCATGAACCCCAACGACCTGGCCGCCGGCCAGGGCCTGCCGCCCGGCTTCAAGCTCCCGAAGATCGACTTCAACAAGTTGGGCAAGGGGGACAAGGGCCCGCGCTGACCGTGCGGCGGGCCGGGCCGCCGACGCGCGACGGGCGGTGATCGGGTAGACCTGGCACATGGCTCTGCATGTGCGTGGTGTGCTGCTCCCCGACGACGAGGTCCGCGACATCTGGCTGGTCGGCGACCGGGTCACCTTCGACCCGCAGCCCGGCGCGGAGACGATCGCCGACCGGGGGTACGTCCTGCCGGGGCTGGTCGACGCCCACTGTCACATCGGCATCGCCCGGGGCGCAACGCCGGTCACCTCCCTCGACCAGGCCCGCGCGTTGGCCCGGACCGACCGGGACGCCGGGGTGCTGGCGATCCGGGACGCCGGCTCGCCGTACCCGTACCCGGAACTCGACGACGAACCGGACCTGCCCCGGCTGGCCCGCGCGGGGCGGCACGTCGCGCCGCCCCGGCGGTACCTGCGCGACATCGGCGTGGAGGTCGCTGCGAGCGAGGTCGCCGCGACCGTGGCCGAGCAGGCGCGGGCCGGTAACGGGTGGGTCAAGCTGGTCGGTGACTGGATCGACCGGGGGGTGGGCGACCTCGCCCCGTCCTGGGACGCGGCGACCATGACCGCCGCCGTCGAGGCGGCGCACGCCGCCGGGGTCCGGGCGGCGGTGCACACCTTCTCCGAGTCGGCCGTCGAGATCATGGTGCGCGCCGGGGTCGACTCGATCGAGCACGGCACCGGGCTCAGCCCGGACCTGGTGGACGAGATGGCCCGGCGGGGGACCGCGCTGATCCCCACCATGATCAACATCCGGACCTTCGGTGGCATCGCCGACCAGGCCCGGGCCAAGTTCCCCGGGTACGCCGACCACATGCTCGCCCTGCGCGACCGGTTTCCCGAGGTGGTCCGGGCCGCGTACGAGGCGGGCGTGCCGATCTACGTCGGCACCGACGCGGGCGGGGGCATCGACCACGGGCTGGCCGCCGAGGAGATGCTGCTGCTGCACGAGCGGGCCGGCATGTCCACGCTGGACGTGCTGGCCGCCGCCTCCTGGCGGGCCCGCGAGTGGCTGGGCTTCCCCGGCCTGGTCGAGGGCGGCCTCGCCGACCTGGTCGTCTACCCCGACGACCCGCGCCGGGACCTGCGGGTGGTCCGTACCCCCTCCCGCCTGGTCCTGCGCGGGCGCCTGCTGCGCTGACGGCGCCCGCCTCGCCACGGCCGGCGGTCAGTTCACCGGGGGCGGGGTGAAGCCGTAGCTCGCGATGTAGCCGAAGTCGGTCGCCACGTTGGACAGCCGGGTGACCTGGAAGTCGTCCAGCGCCCCGGCCGGCACCTCGGTGTCCTGCCGGATCTGCACGCTGACGTGGTACGGCGACTGCCGGCCGGCGAGGTTGACCCGGATCTCCTTGCGGTTGTTGTCCGCGCTGGTCAGCCGGGTGCGGGTGAGCACGACCTGGTCGGAGTGGAAGGGCTGCTCCGGGTCGGGCACGTGCAGGTAGACGGTGATCTGGTGCCCGGGGTAGCCCTCGAAGGTCTGGACGTCCTCGGTCTCCAGGACCAGCGTGGTCCGCTCCGGTCCACTGGTGGAGGTGCGTTCGAGCGTGATCGGGATCTCCGTGCTCAGCCCGGAGTAGAGCGCGTCGCCGTAGATCCCCGGCTCGTCACCGAGGTGGATGTGGCCCTGCCAGATCAGTTCGGGGGTGCCCGCGGCCCGGCAGGCGCCGGGCGCCGCCGGCGTCCGGGCGGCGGTGCCGAGGTTCCGGTCGCACGCCCCGGCGGCCGGCGCGAGCCGCTCCGAGGTGGCCAGGCGGGCCCCACCGCTGGCGGAACCGCCGACCGTCAGGGCGACGACGGTCACCGCCGCCATGACGCCGAACCGCATGGTTTTCGAGGTTGTCGAGAACGTGGCCATGATTGCCTCTCCTCACCGGGGACGGGAACGGTCGGGTCGTCGGTGACCCGACCAGGTGCGGCCGGACAGCCGGACCCGGTGCGCCGGGAATGGCCGTCGAGCCGGCGACGATCGGTCACTGCGCCGTTCGGGGGGAGAACGGTCCTCGTATTCCGTCGGTGGGGGAGTGCGTCTCGTCAGGGTTTGGTGGCGAGACAGCCGTACATGAACACCTTCTCCGGATGGGCGGCGGTGTCGTCGCGCCAGGTGTCGACGGGCCGAATTCCGTCGTCGGTGAGGCGCCAGCGACCGAGCAACGGCGCGATCCGGTCCGGCCCGCGCAGATACAACGGCTCACCGGCCTGATCCAGGATCTTCACCACGTCCGGGTACGAGTTCAACGCCTCGCCGTCGAAGTCGGCGACCAGAAAGCTGCCGGACGGCACCCGGTCGTAGATGCGCGCGAGGGTGGCGCGTACCGTCGCGTCGTCGAGGAAGACCGACACGCCGACCATCACCACGCCGAGCGGCTCGGCCGGCCGGAGCACCCGGTCCGCCGCGTCCCGGTCCAGCGTGTCGAGGTCACTGGCGTCGCAGTACGCGTATTCCACCTGGGGCAGGCCGGCGAGGATCGAGCGGCCGAGTTCGATGTTGGTGGCGTCGATGTCGGTGTAGAGCACCCGGGCTCCCGGCACCGCCTCGTGCACGTTTCCTTTCGTGGGAATTCCAGCCCCGAGGACGAGGAACTGGTCGATTCCCTGATCGGCGACGGCCCGTGCCGCGCGTCCGATGAATTGCCGGAGCGTGCCGAAGAGCCGGGGGAATTCGGGGTAGATGGCGTCGAACGCCGCTGCCGCCCCCTGGTCCGGTGGGAAACGGTGATCACCGCCGAGCCAGTAGTCGAGGATCCGTCCGGTGTTCGGTGTCTGCGGTATCGCCATGCCGCCAGCTCCCGAAGGTGTGGATGCGTGTTCGACCGGTGCCGTTCCGGGCTGAGAATACGGCACCGATCGGCGACCGTGCGGTGCCGACAATGTCGTGACCGATAGTCGACAGTCGATAATGATCGGGGGCCGCCATTCGGACGGTGTGCCGTCATCCGGACGGCGCCCGCGCCTCCCGGACGGACGATGCCGGTCGTCAGTAGGTGACCCGTGCGGTGTGCCGGCGGATGGTCAGCGCGTGCCGGATCATCGCGCTCGCCAGGCAGGCGCCGACCCCCTCGCCGGCCCGTACCCGCAGGCTCAGCAGCGGCTCGCAGCCGAGCTGGGTGAGCACCCGGGGGTGCCCCAGCTCCCGGCTGCGCTGCCCCGCCACCAGGTGCGCCGCCACGCCCGGCTCGACGGCGACGGCGATCAGCGCGGCCACCGAGGTGGCGAGGCCGTCCAGGACGACCACCGCACCGCGCTCCGCGGCACCGAGCACCACGCCGGTCAACACGGCGATCTCCGGGCCGCCCAGCGCGGCCAGGCAGGTCAGCGGGTCGCGGGCGGACCCGCCGTACGTCGCGTGGAGCCGCGCCGTCGCGGCCGACACGGCCGCGCGCTTGCGGTCCACCATGGCGCTGTCCGCGCCGGCGCCGAGCCCGACCACGGCGGCCGGGGTCAGGTCGAGCAGGGCGCAGGTCAGCGCCGCCGCGACCGTCGTGTTGGCGACCCCGACCTCGCCCAGCGCGACCAACCCGTGCGTGGCGGCCGTCGCGCCGAGCCCCCGGCCGGCCTCGACCAGCCGGTCGGTGTCGTCGCGGGACATGGCGTCCGCGCCGACCAGGTCGCCCCGGGGGTCGCGGCAGCGGATCTCCCGCGCCCCCGGCACGGGTGGCCCGGTGACACCGGCGTCGACGAGGTCGACGGTCAGGCCGGCGGCGCGGGCCGCGGTCACCCCCATCGCCTCGCCCGCGACGGCGGCCTCCAGCACCTCCCGGGTCACCCGGGTCGGGTACGCCGAGACCCGGTGCCGGGCCACCGGGTGGTCGGCCGCGGCGAGCACCAGCACCCCGCCGGTGAGCTCGGTGTGGCCCAGCGCGAGGATCCGGTCGGTGGTCTGGCTCAGCAGGCCCAGCGAGCCGGGTGGGCTGAGCAGCCGGTCGGCCGCGTCGTGGGCCGCCACGACGGCGCTCTGGTCGGGGGCGCGCAGCCGGGACGGCGGCGGCGCGGGGGCGACCTCGTCGGCCGGCCACCGCTCGTCGAGCACCACCTGGGAGAGCGGCAGCTTCCGGGACCACCCGACGCGCTCCAGCCCGGGCCGGGGTGGGCGCTCGTCCGGCCAGCCCAGACAGAGCCAGCCGAGGGTGACCACGCCCGCCGGCAGGGCGAGCAGCGTGGCCAGCTCGTCCGGGTCGAAGAGGGTGACCCAGCCGACGCCGAGCCCCTCGGCCCGGGCCGCGAGCCAGAGGTTCTGGATCGCGCAGGCGCAGCTCCACAGGTCGGTGTCGACGAAGGTGGCCCGACCCAGCACGCCCGCCGCCGGGGCCCGCCGGTCGCAGCAGACCACCACGCCCAGTGGCGCCTCCCGGATGCCCTCCAGCTGGAGATCCAGCAGCCGGAGCCCGGATTCCGGGTCCATCTGCTCGACCTGCCGCAGCCGCTGCTGGTCGGCCATCAGTGCGGCCCGCTCCCTGGTGGCCGGGTCGCGCACCAGCACGAACCGCCACGGCTGGCTGTGGCCGACCGACGGGGCCGCGTGCGCCGCAGCCAGGACCCGGGTGAGGATCTCCCCGTCGACCGGGTCGGGGCGGAACCGCCGCACGTCGCGGCGGGCGCCCAGCACGTCGTAGAACGCCTGCCGCGCAGGCTCCGGGAAGGCCCAGCCGGCGGGGTCGCCGGCCCGTTGCGACGCCGCGCTGACATCGCCGATCAGCGGCACCGGCCGTTCCCACACCACGTCCGCACTCTACCGGCCGGCGCGTGGTGCGGAGGTGGCCGTCACGGCGGTGGAAGAACGGGATCGGCGCTTTCGGTGCCATGGGAAATTCCCGAGCGGGAGGGCGGACAGGCCCGAAGGTGACTGTTAGGCTGGCCGTCAATTTCGATGGCCGCGGATGTCATGGCGTACTCGGGATACGGGGAGTGCAGCATGGAAAAGATCATCGACTCGATCGATGACGGCCATTACCTGCCGGACGTCGTCGGCGGCGTCCTCGGTCTGCCCGGCGCTGGCCTGCACGCCTATCTCACCGGTGACTTCCTGCACCCGCCGATGGTGTTCGACGCCGAGATGTGGTCCGACGGCGCGCAGTGGTCGCGCGGTTCCCGGCAGCACACGATCGACATCGGCACCCTCGCCGAGCTGCGGCCGGGGGACCACGTGCTCGACGTGGGGTGCGGCGTCGGCGGTCCGGCCCGGCTCTTCGCCTCCCACTTCCAGGTCTCGGTGACCTCGGTGACCAACTCGTCGGCCCACCGGGCGACCTGTGGCCGGCTGCACGAACAGTGGCTGGAGCAGGGCGGCGGGCTCAAGGTCGTCCTCGCCGACTGCCAACGGCACCTGCCCGAGGGGCCGTTCGACGCGGCGATCAGCATCAACATGCTCTACCAGGTGCCGGACCACCGGGCGATGTTCCGGAACGTCTTCGAGCGGCTGCGCCCCGGTGGCCGGTTCGTCATCGACGACTGGATGCTCACCCCGCTCGCGACGGCCGACGACATCGACCAACTGGCCAGCCATTTCCAGTACCGTCACTTCGGCCGCATCGACCAGATCGAAAGCGATCTCCTGGCGGTGGGATTCCCGACGGCCGAAGCGATCGTCGATCTCGGACACGTGGCCCGGGGTCCGATGAGCACCCATTTCGAGGACCAGATGCGCCGCTATTTCGCGCCCCGGGTGATCGCCGACTGGCCCGGTGACCCGGTGACCGCTCCCGAACGCCCCGCCTACGGGGAACTGATGATCGACGAGTTCATCGAATCGGTCAATCTGACCCTCCGAATGCACCAGGCGTGCCACATGACCTACCGGCGCGTCCTGGTCCGGCGGCCGACCTGACGGGTGACGTGATGATCGAGACGTACGACGCCGGCCTCGTGTCGCAGCTCCGCCGCGACGGCTTCTGCCTGGTGCCCGGCGTGCTCCGGCCGGACCTCCTCGACCAGTTGGCCGGCCTGGCCGCCCGGAAGGTGGCGGCCGAGGACGAGGCCAACCTCCGGCGCTTCGCGCACCACGGGAGCCTCATCCCGGTCCGGTACGACGACGCGGAGCTGGTGGCCACCCTGACCGCGCCGGAGGTCCGGGCCGCCCTGCGCCGCATCGGCTGCACCGACCCCCGCTGGATCAACGGGTACGTGATCTCGAAGCCGCCCCGGTCCCCCGGCCTCTGGTGGCACCAGGACTGGTGGGCGTGGGGCCACCCGCGCACGTACGTCGACGAGCCGACCCAACTGTTCTGCATGATCTACCTGGAGCCGACCCGCCGGGAGAACGGCTGCCTGCGCGCCATCCCGGGCAGCCACCTCAACCGGCACCCGCTGCACGACCTGCTCCCCGAGCCGCACACCACGACGATCGAGGCGCAGCCGGCGGACTCCCTCTCGCACGCCCCGGCCCACGGCGAGATCGACATCCTGGCCAACCCGGGCGACCTGGTGATCGGCGACGTCCGGGTGATGCACGCGACCCACCCCAACACCACCGACCGCTGGCGTACGGCGGTGGACCTGCTGCTCACCCCGGACTTCTCGACGCTGCCCCGCGAGTTCCGGGCGCACTACGTCAACCAGTTCTGCCTCCCCCCGGTCGGGTGGTGGGACGACCCGGCGCACCCGCTGCACGGCACCCCGCTGAGCGAGCTGCTGCCCACCTACGACGGCCCCGACCGGGACCGGATGATGACCTACAGCCGGCAACCGACCTGGCCGGCGGACGGATGAGCACCGAGCGGAGTGGTCCATGGGGGACGCCGTCACCACGACCCGGCTCACCCGGTACTTCCGGCGGCACGCGGCGGTGGACGGGCTGGACCTGCGGGTCCCCGCCGGTGAGATCGTCGGGCTGATCGGCCCGAACGGCGCCGGCAAGACGACCACCATCCGGATGCTGACCACCCTGCTGCGGCCCAGCGCCGGGCAGGCGCTGGTCTGCGGGCTGGACGTCCGCCACGAGGCGGTCGCCGTGCGCCGGCTGATCGGCTACGTGCCCCAGGAGAAGGGGGTCCGTCACCTGCTCACCGGGCGGGAGAGCCTGGAGATCGAGGCCGACCTGCACCACATCCCCCGCCGCAGGCGGGACCAGCGGGTCGCGGAGCTGCTGGACCTCGTCGGCCTGCTCGCCGACGCCGACCGGATGGTCAGCGACTACTCCGGCGGCATGCAGAAGCGGCTGGACCTCGCGTGCGGGCTGCTGCACGCCCCCGAGCTGCTGATCCTCGACGAGCCCACGCTCGGCCTCGACGTGGTCTCCCGGCACCGGATCTGGGACTACGTCCGGCGGCTGCGGGCCGAGGGCCGGGCCGTCCTGCTGGCCACCAACTACCTGGACGAGGCCGACCGCCTCTGCGACCGGATCACCATCATCGACCGGGGCCGGGAGGTGGTGACCGGGACACCGGCCGACCTCAAGCGGGACGTCGGCGCCGACGTGGTGCGGGTCTCCACCGACCGGCCGGAGGTGCTGCGGTCGGCGATCGGGCACCGGGCCTGGGTCCGGCAGATCACCATCGACGACGCGGGCGACCTGCACGTCCACGTGGACGACGCGGCCACCGCGCTGCCCGACCTCGTGCGGGACGCGGTGCGGCACGGGGTGGACCTCACCGGCGTGCACTACCACCGGCCCACGCTCGACGACGTCTTCCTGCGGCACACCGGCCGGGTGCTCGCGGGCCACCCGGCATGACCGCCCTCCGCGCCGGCCACCCCCGGCTCCAGGAGCTGGCCGCGTTGACCCGCCGCTGGTACCTGCAACTCGTCCGGGACCGCCTCAACCTCGGGCTCACCCTCCTGCAACCGGCGTTCTGGCTGGTGTTCTTCGGCGGCGCGGTACGGCGGATGGTCGACGACCGGGTCACCGGCACGCCGGACTACGTCAGCTTCCTGCTGCCCGGCGTGGTCGCCTTCACCGCCATCGGCACCTCGATCAGCGGCGCGGTCCCGCTGCTCTGGGACAAGGAGACGGGCTACCTCGACAAGCTGATGAGCATGCCGATCGCCCGTGCCTCGCTGCTCGGCAGCCGGCTGGCCTTCCAGGCCGCGGTCACCGTCGTCCAGGTGGCGGTCATCCTGCTGGTCGCCGCCGCGATGGGGGTCCGGGTCCGGACCGGCGTCGTCGGGGTGCTGGTCGTGCTCGGCGTCACGGCGGTGCTGGCGGTCGCGCTCTCCGCGGTCTTCCTGGCCCTCGCGTTCCACGGCCCGGGGCACACCACCTTCTTCGCGGTCACCGGCTTCGTCACCCTCCCGCTGCTGTTCACCAGCAACGCCTTCGTCCCGGTCGAGGCGATGCCGACCTGGATGGCGCTGGTGGCCCGGGCCAACCCGCTGACGTACGCGATCGAGGCGATGCGGCTCCTGGTCACCTCGGGGTGGGGCGTGCCGGTCGTCGCCCACCTCGTCGGGCTGGTCGGCTTCACCGCGCTCTGCGTCCTGCTCACCCACCACCGGTTCCGGACGTACACCAGCGCCCGGTAGGACCGGTGGCGGCGTCGGGGGAGGGGCGGCCGGCCGGCGTGCCGTCGGGGCGGGGGCAGAGGCGGTGCGGCGGGCGGCATAGGATGTGCGGTCATGGCTCGCGTGCTCACTCCCCGTGCGGAGGACTTTCCCCGCTGGTACCAGGATCTGATCGCCAAGGCGAAGCTGGCCGACAACGGGCCGGTCCGCGGGACGATGGTGATCCGACCGGCCGGCTACGCCATCTGGGAGCGGATGCAGGCCGAGATGGACACCCGGATCAAGGCGGCGGGCGCGGAGAACGCGTACTTCCCGCTCTTCATCCCGGAGAGCTACCTCAAGCGGGAGGCCGAGCACGTCGAGGGCTTCTCCCCGGAGCTGGCCGTGGTCACCCACGGCGGCGGCAAGCAGCTCGCCGAGCCGGTGGTGGTGCGACCCACCAGTGAGACGGTGATCGGCGAGTTCATGGCCAAGTGGATCGACTCGTACCGGGACCTCCCGCTGCTGCTCAACCAGTGGGCGAACGTGGTCCGTTGGGAGCTGCGCCCCCGGGTCTTCCTGCGCACCAGCGAGTTCCTCTGGCAGGAGGGGCACACCGCGCACGCCACCCGCGAGGACGCCCGCGCCTACGCCCGCAAGATCCTGCACGAGGCGTACGAGGACCTGATGGTGAACGTCCTCGGCATCCCGGTGGTGGTGGGGCTCAAGACCGCCCGGGAGCGGTTCGCCGGGGCCACCGCCACGTACACCTGCGAAGGCATGATGGGCGACGGCAAGGCGCTCCAGCTCGGCACCAGTCACGAGCTGGGGCAGAACTTCGCCAAGGCGTTCGACATCAGCTACTCCTCCGCCGAGGGCGGCCGGGAGCACGCCTGGACCACCTCCTGGGGCACCTCCACCCGGATGCTCGGCGGTCTGATCATGGCGCACGGCGACGACAACGGGCTGCGGGTGCCGCCGAGGCTGGCCCCGGTCCAGGCGTACGTGATGGTGGTCAAGGACGGCGAGGGGCCTGGCGGCCCAGCCGAGGTGGCGGCGACGCTGTGCGACGCGCTGCGCGACGCCGGGGTCCGGGTCGCGCTGGACGACCGGACCGACACCGCGTTCGGCCGCCGGGCCGTCGACGCCGAGCTGCGCGGCTACCCGGTGCGGGTCGAGGTCGGCCCCCGGGACCTGGCCGCCGGCAACGCGGTCGTGGTCCGGCGGACCGACGGCTCGAAGGCCCCCACCCCGGTCGCCGACGTGGTCGGCGCGGTCCTCGCCGCGCTCGACGCCGACCAGCGGGCCCTGCACGACCAGGCGCTGGCGTTCCGGCAGTCCCGGACCACCGACGTCGCCACGCTCGCCGAGGCGATCGAGGCGGCGGCCACCGGCTGGGCCCGGGTGCCGTGGTCGGCGGTGGGCGTCGCGGGTGAGGCCGAGGCCAACGGCCAGGGCGTCACGGTCCGCTGCCTGCTGCGCGCCGACGGCTCCGTCCCCGACACCGAGGACGAGCCCGACCTGGTCGCCATCCTCGCCCGCGCCTACTGAGGGTGTAAGGAAGGGCCCCCTCTTAACGCTTTCGGTAGAGGAGGGGGCCCCTGTTAACACACCGGGGAGGTCGGGTGCGCTTCGAGCCGGGGCGGCTGATCATGCACCGCAACGTGCGACGGGGCCGGATCGGCTGGGTCCGGCCGGGGCGGGTGGTCAGCGACGACGAGCGCGGGCTGCTGCTCTGGATCGCGCGGGACAGCCCGGTCGCCCACGAGGTCACCACGGCCGGCGTCGGCATGCGGGCGATGCCGTTCGCCGAGTGGATCACGTCGTCGTACCGGCTGGCGCAGGGCCGGTGGCACGGCCCGCCGTTGTTGAAGTTCCTGCCGACCGGGGCGGCCCACTCGGTGTGGTGGTTCCGCGACGCCGGGGACCGCTTCGCCAGTTGGTACGTCAACCTGGAGGAGCCCGGGGTCCGCTGGGACGACGGCCCGGTGGCCGGGGTCGACGTGGTCGACCAGGACCTGGACGTGGTGGTCCACCCCGACCGGAGCTGGGAGTGGAAGGACGAGGGCGAGTTCACCGAGCGGCTCGCCTTCCCCGAGCATTACTGGGTCGCCGACGAGCAGGCGGTCCGGGCCGAGGGCAAGCGGGTGATCGCTCGCGCCGAGGCCGGTGAGTTCCCGTTCGACGGCACCTGGTGCGACTTCGTCCCGCCGGCCGACTGGAGCGTGCCGGAGGCCCTGCCGCCCGGCTGGGACCGGCCCCCGGTCCGCTGACCTGTGTTCTTCGTCACCCTGTACCCTCGCTGAGGAGCCGGGTCGGGTCCGGTGTGAGGAATCGGTGCCGGATCTGGCAGAATGGGCCGCTGGTATCCGACGAGTGTCCGGCGCCCTCTACCCCGGCATCCCGTCAGTCCACCGAGCAGTCTCCGGCCCAACCCCACTGTGCCGGTCGGCTCTCACCCGTACACCGCCCTCTCGGGTCGGTGGGAATCGCAACAGGAGCGAAAGAACTGTGGCCGTAAAGATCCGGCTCCTGCGGATGGGCAAGATCCGCAACCCGCAGTACCGCATCGTGGTCGCCGACTCGCGCACCAAGCGCGACGGTCGGGCCATCGAGTTCGTCGGGATCTACCAGCCGAAGGAAGAGCCTTCGCTGATCGAGGTCAAGTCGGAGCGGGTCCAGTACTGGCTGTCGGTCGGCGCGCAGCCGAGCGAGGCCGTGCAGCGCCTGCTGGAGCTGACCGGGGACTGGCAGAAGTTCAAGGGCCTGCCGGCCCCGCCGCCGCTGAAGGTCGCCGCCGAGCGGGCCGACCGCAAGGCGGCCTACGAGGCCGAGGCGAAGGCCGCCGCCGGGCTGGCCGACGCGCCGGCCAAGCCGGCCAAGAAGGCCGCCAAGGCCGAGGCGCCCGCCGAGGCGCCGAAGACCGAGGAGCAGGCCGGTGCCGACTCCGGCGAGCAGAGCTGACGTGGCGCTGCGACCCGCCCTCGAACACCTGGTCAAGGGGATCGTCGATCATCCCGACGACGTCCGCGTGCGGATGGTCGACTCCCGCCGGGGCAAGCGGGTTGAGGTCCGCGTGCACCCGGAGGACCTCGGCACGGTGATCGGCCGCTCCGGCCGCACCGCCAAGGCCCTGCGCCAGGTGATCGGCTCCATCGGTGGGCGCGGGGTACGGGTCGACATCGTCGACTCGTACTGATGCTGCTCATCGTCGGCCGGATCGGCAAACCGCACGGGATTCGCGGTGAGGTCACCGTGGAGGTGCGGACCGACGAGCCCGAGGCACGTTTCGCTCCCGGTTCGGTGCTGGTCACCGAGCCGGGAGCGGCGCCTGTCGGGGCCGCGCCCGAGGACGCCTACCGGGTGCCCGAGCGGTTGACCGTCGAGGTCGCCCGCTGGCACCAGGGCCGGCTGCTGGTCGCCTTCGACGGGGTGGTCGACCGCAACGTCGCCGAGGCGCTGCGCGGCACCCTGCTCGCCGTGGACAGCGCCGACGTCGCCCCGCCGGAGGATCCGGAGGAGTTCCACGACCACCAGCTCGTCGGGCTCGCCGTGGTCACCCCGGCCGGCGAGCGGCTCGGCGAGGTGGCCCGCATCGACCACGCGCCCGCCTCCGACCTGCTGGTGGTGCGACGCCCCGAGGGGCGTACCGCGTTGATCCCCTTCGTCCACGCGATCGTGCCGGAGGTCGATCTCGCCGGCGGTCGCGTCGTCGTCGACCCGCCGGCCGGTCTGCTCGACCTCTAGCCGGCTGGAGCCACCCCCCATGCGTGTCGACGTCGTGTCGATCTTCCCGGAGTACCTCGCCCCGCTGGACCTGTCGCTGATCGGCAAGGCCCGCGCCAGCGGCGTGCTGCGGCTGGCCGTCCACGACCTGCGCACCTGGACCCACGACGTGCACCGTACGGTCGACGACACGCCGTACGGCGGTGGGCCGGGGATGGTCATGCGCCCGGAGCCGTGGGGCGAGGCGCTCGACGTTCTGGCCCCCGACGAGCTGACCCCGGACGGGCTCACCCTGCCCCGGCTGGTGGTGCCGACCCCGGCGGGCGTCCCGTTCAGTCAGGCGCTGGCGCAGGAGCTGGCCGCCGAGTCGCACCTGCTCTTCGCCTGCGGCCGGTACGAGGGCATCGACCAGCGGGTGCTCGACCACGCCGCCACCCGGATGCGGGTCACCGAGGTCTCCCTCGGCGACTACGTGCTCTTCGGCGGGGAGGTGGCGGTGCTGGTGATCATGGAGGCGGTCACCCGGCTGCTGCCCGGGGTGCTCGGCAACGCCGGCTCGCTGGACGAGGAGTCGCACGCCCACGGCCTGCTGGAGGGGCCGGTCTACACCAAGCCGCCGTCCTGGCGCGGGCTCGACGTACCGGAGGTGCTCCGCTCCGGCGACCACGGCCGGATCGCCCGGTGGCGGCGGGACGAGGCGGTGCTGCGGACGGCCGGCCGGCGCCCCGACATGCTGGCGGCGCTGCCGGTGGAGGGGCTGGACCGGGACGACCTGGCCGCGCTGGAGCGGGGTGGGTTCCACCTGCCGGCGCGGGGTGTGGCAGAGTAGAAGGGTTGCCGCAACCGACCACGCCGTGGCCGGTTGCGAGGATCTCCGACCGGGGCCGCCCCGTCGGTCACCACCCGGGGATCAGAATCACCCATCCGCGCACCGACTGACGGTGCGCCGTGAGCCTGACGAGGACGCAGCGATGAACATCCTGGACGCCCTTGACGCCCAGTCGAAGCGGGTCGACCTTCCCGACTTCCGTGCCGGTGACACCGTCAAGGTGCACGCGCGGGTCGTCGAGGGCAACCGGTCCCGGGTCCAGATCTTCCAGGGCGTGGTCATCCGTCGTCAGGGCGGCGGCCTGCGCGAGACCTTCTCGGTCCGCAAGGTCAGCTTCGGCGTGGGGGTCGAGCGGACCTACCCGGTGAACAGCCCGGCGATCGACCGGATCGAGGTCGTCACCCGCGGTGACGTGCGTCGTGCCAAGCTCTACTACCTGCGTGAGCTGCGCGGCAAGAAGGCCAAGATCAAGGAGCGGCGCGAGAAGCAGCCGAGCTGACCCCTCACCCGTCGCCACGCCGCCTGAGCTGCGCGTGTGTCGGACCGACCAGAGCGCACTACCCTGGTCGACACGGGCGCAGGCGGGCAGCGGCGGCACGGCAGACGATGTCCACTACCGCCCGTGGGGCCTCCGCGAGAGGCTCCCGGGCGGTAGTGACGTTTCCGTGGACCGGGGAGTTGCGTGGTGCGGACGCTTGACGAGGGCGGCACAGTCGACCCGTGGCGCCGGCGGTCCCGGCGCAGCCGCCGGCAGATGCCGCTCTGGCAGGAGTTGCCGCTGCTGCTGATCGTGGCCTTCTGCCTGGCCGTGCTGATCCGCACCTTCCTGTTGCAGGCCTTCTACATCCCCTCCGGCTCGATGGAGAACACCCTCCTGGTCGGGGACCGGGTCCTGGTCAACAAGGTCGTCTACGACGTACGGGACCCGGTGCGCGGTGAGGTGGTGGTGTTCCGGGGCACCGAGCAGTGGGTGCCCCAGGTGGACACCGAGCCGGACCCGGGGCTCGGCGGCCGGTTCGCCCGGACCGTCGGTGACCTCATCGGGGTAGGCCGACCCGGGGAGAAGGACTTCATCAAGCGGGTGATCGGGCTGCCCGGGGACCGGGTGGAGTGCTGCGACGAACAGGGCCGGGTCACGGTCAACGGGGTGCCGCTGGACGAGACGTACGTCTTCCAGGACTCGCCGCTGGACATTCCGCCGAACCCGACCGAGTGCCGCGCCCGGCGGTTCACCGAGGTCGTCGTGCCACCCGGGCAGATCTTCGTGATGGGTGACCACCGGCTGGTCTCGCAGGACGGCCGGTGCCAGGGGCCGGTGCCGATCGACAACGTGGTGGGACGGGCCTTCATGGTCGTCTGGCCGTCCGCCCGCTGGTCCGCGCTGGGCGTCCCGCAGACCTTCGAGGGAATCCCCACCTCCGCCACGCTCCCCGGCGACGGGCCGTTGCCGCTCCAGCCCTCCCCCGAGGGCGGGGTGGTGCTGCTGCTGCCGATCGCCGGCCTGGTGTCCGTTCTCGCGCGTTCCGGAAGGTCGATCCGCGCCCGGCGACGTAGGCTCCACCCGTGATTGACGAGCAGACCGACAAGCCCCGTAGTTCGTTCTGGAAGGAGCTGCCCATCCTCCTGGGGGTGGCGGTTCTGGTCGCGGTGCTGGTACGCGCCTTCGTGCTGCAGACCTTCTTCATCCCGTCCCCGTCCATGGAGAACACACTCAAGATCGATGACCGGGTGTTGGTCAACAAGCTGGTCTACCACTTCCGTACCCCGGAACGGGGCGAGGTGATCGTCTTCAAGGCGCCGACCGAGTGGAGCGGGAACCCCGACGGCGAGGACTTCATCAAGCGAGTGATCGGGGTCAGCGGCGACCGGGTGGTCTGCTGCGACGACGAGGACCGACTGGTCATCAACGGCGTGTCGCTCGACGAGCCGTACATCTTCTCCGCCAACGGCGAGCGGGACCGGCCGGCCGACCAGGACTTCGACATCACCGTGCCGCCCGGCCGGCTCTGGGTGATGGGTGACCACCGGTCCGCCTCCGGCGACTCGCTGGAGCACTACCAGCAGTCCGGGCAGGACATCAACGCCGCCACGATCAGCGAGGACGCGGTGGTGGGACGGGCCTTCACCGTCTTCTGGCCGGTCAACCGGGCCACCTGGCTGAGCGTTCCCGAGCCGTACCACGACGTCCCCAACTCCTGACGTACCCCGGTCGGGGGCGGGCGGGCGTGGGCGTCGGCCCGGCCGTCTGGCAGTCTGGGACGGTGACCGTCTACACCCCTCGCCGCGCGGCCCGGGTGCTGCTCGTCGACGCCGCCGGGCGGCTCCTGCTCTTCGCGGGCGTCGATCCGGCGCGGCCCGGCCACCGGTACTGGTTCACCCCCGGCGGCGGGTTGACGCCGGGGGAGACCCCGGCCGCCGGTGCCGCCCGTGAGCTGGCCGAGGAGACCGGGCTGCGGCTGACCCCCGCCGAGCTGGGCGAGCCGGTCCGGACGGAGACGATCGAGTTCCCCTTCGACGGTGTGTGGTACCGCCAGGACCAGCAGTTCTTCCTGGTACGGGTGCCCGCCTGGGAGGTGGACACGGCAGGCTTCGACGCCGTGGAGCGGGCCAGCGTCACCGGCCACCGGTGGTGGCCGGCGGACGAGTTGGCCGTCAGCGGCGAACGGTTCTACCCCGACGACCTGCCCGGCCTGCTGCGCCAGGCCCTGAGCGCCGGCCCGTCGACGGCCGGCCCGGCTGCCGGCTCGCCGGCCCGCGCGGCTGCTGCCCCCGCCGGTGACCCGGGCGCCGGCCCGGTGCCGGATGTCGACCCGGTGCCGGATGGCGCGGGCCGGCGGGGAGGGACGGCATGCTGACGCCGCCGCGTACCGTGGTCCGCCGCGACGGCGGGCTGTACGCCCTGGAGCGGGCCCTGCAACGTCGTGGCTTCCGGCACGTCGCCGGGGCCGACGAGGCCGGCCGGGGCGCCTGCGCCGGGCCGCTGGTCGCCGCCGCCGCCGTGCTGCCCGAGGGGCGCCGGGGCGAGATCGACGGGCTGGCCGACTCGAAGCTGCTCACCCCGGCCAGTAGGGAGCGGATCTACCAGGAGGTGGTGGACCGGGCCCTGGCGTACGCGGTGGTGGTCGTCCCGGCCGAGGAGGTCGACGCGCGCGGGCTGCACGTGTGCAACCTGGCCGCCATGCGCCGGGCGCTGGCCTCGCTGACCGTCCGTCCCGAGTACGTGCTCAGCGACGGGTTCGGGGTCGACGGGCTGGATGTGCCGGGGCTGGCGGTCTGGAAGGGCGACCGGGTGGCCGCCTGCGTGGCGGCGGCCAGCGTGCTCGCCAAGGTGACCCGGGACCGGATCATGGTGGAGCTGGACGGGACGTTCCCCGGGTACGGCTTCGCCGAGCACAAGGGGTACATCACCGCCGAGCACACCACCGCGCTGCGGCAGCTCGGCCCCTGCCGGGAACACCGGTTCTCGTACGTCAACGTCGCCGCCGTCTCCGGCCGGGAGGGTCGACCCCCGCGATCCCGGCGTCCGGGGCGGACCGGGTCGCACCAGCCGATGGCACGGGCACAGGCGTCAGGGGGTACCGTCGGCGTGGCGTTGGGCGAGCAGCCTCGACCTACCGCGCCGGTGGGGGAAGATGTCGTCATGGAAGGCGGAGTGCGATGAGCGCGGAAGATCTCGAGAAGTACGAGACCGAGATGGAGCTGCAGCTCTACCGGGAGTACCGCGACATTGTCCGCCAGTTCTCCTACGTGGTGGAGACCGAACGCCGGTTCTACCTGGCCAACCAGGTCGACCTGCACGTGCGCAACTCCGACGGCGAGGTCTACTTCGAGGTCGAGATGCACGACGCCTGGGTCTGGGACATGTACCGTCCTGCCCGGTTCGTGAAGAACGTCCGGGTGATGACCTTCAAGGACGTCAACGTCGAGGAGTTGGAGAAGCCGGACATCTCCCTGCCGGCCGACTCCGGCTTCGGTAGCTGAGCGCCCCTCCCACCCTCCACCGCCGGTGCCCCTGCACCGGTGGCTCCTGCCTCGGTGGCTTCGGCCGTGCTGGCTCCTGCCTCGGTGGCCTCTGCCCTGGGGCTCTGCCTCAGTGGTCGCGCATCTCGGTGTGGTCGGCGGGGGTCCGGGCCCCGACCGTCCATGATGCACCGGTCCATGCGGCCATAGCACAGTGACCGGCCCCGGCGGGCGTTGTCCACAGCCCACCCGTCGTCCACAGGTGAGGGTCGCCGGGGCGTGCGCCAGGCCCGGTCGGGCGGCACGCTGCGGGCATGGTCGCCACGGGTACCACGCTCACGCTCGCCGTCCTGCTGTCCCTGCCGGTGCCGATGCCCCTGCCGGTGCCGGTGCCGGTGCCTTGGCTGGCTTCGGCGTCGCCCGGCCCGACCCGCGCCCACGCCACCGCTCCCGCTCCGGCCGATCCCGGTCCCGTCGGTCCCGCCGTGTCCGGTGCTGGTGCGGTCGGCGTTGGTCCGGTTGATGCTGGTCCGGTTGGTCCCGGCCTGGCCGGCTCAAGGGGTGCGGCGGATGCCGTCGGCTCGGGGGTGTTCCGGTGGCCGCTGCCCGGTCCGCCGGACCTGCGACGTCGGTTCGAGCCGCCGCCCCAGCGGTGGCTGCCCGGTCACCGTGGGGTCGACCTGGCCGCGCCGGCGGGGACCCCGGTGCGCTCCGCCGGGGCGGGCGTGGTGCGGTTCGCCGGCCCGGTGGGTGGCCGGCCGGTGGTCAGCGTGGACCACGCCGACGGGCTGCGCACGACGTACGAGCCGGTGTCGCCGGGCGTCCGGGCGGGGGAGCGGGTGCAGCCGGGCGACGGGCTCGGCCTGCTGCTGCCGGGGCATCCGGGGTGTCCGGAGCACGCCTGCCTGCACTGGGGACTGCGGCGGGACCAGGAGTACCTGGACCCGCTGTCGCTGCTCGGGCTCGGGCCGGTGCGGCTGCTGCCGGTGCCCGGCCGCTGACCGGCACGGTGACAGCCCTTCGGGTCAGCGCTGGGCGAGCAGCGCGGGCAGGTGGGCGGCGAGCCGTTCGTACTCCGCCGGGGTGTTGTAGACCTGGCCGCAGATTCGCAGCCAGCCCCGGCCGTTCCAGGCCGCCACCGAGACCTCGGTGGCGAGCCGGTCGGCGATCCGGTTCCGCAGCGCCCGTGCCGCGTCGAACGTGGTGGCGACCCCGTCCGGCAGGGGCACCACCCGCATCGCCGCCGCCGGTCCGCCGGGGTCCGGCAACGCGGTCGGCGCCACCCCCAGGGCGTCCCCCACCACGTGTTGCCCGTACGCGGCGAGCGCGGCGTTGTGCGCGCGAACCCGCTGCGCACCGAGGCTGCGCAGGGTGAACAGCCCGACCGGGGCGGCCAGCCAGGACGTGTAGTCCAGGGTCGCCTGCCACTCCAACCGGGCCGGGAACCCCGACTCCTGTTCCCAGGAGACCACCAGCGGCTCGGTCCGCTCCCGCCACGGCCCCGCCACCACCAGCACGGCGGTGCCCCGGGGCGCGTACGCCCACTTGTGCAGGTTGCCCACCCAGAAGTCGGCGGCGACCTCGCGGACCGAGACCGGCAGCATGCCCGGCACGTGTGCGGCGTCCACCAGCACCGGTACCCCCTGCTCCCGGGCCGCCGCCGTGATGGCCGCGACCGGCAGGTGCCGTGCGGTCGGCGAGCTGACCTGGTCGACGACGAGCAACCGGGTCCGGCCGGGACGCAGGCCCGCCCGCAGGATCCGCACGACCTCCGCGTCGGGGGCGGTCAGCGGCACCGACAGCACCCGCGAGGTCGCCCCGGCGCGCCGGCACTCCCGGGCGATGGAGAGGGCGACCGCGCCGTACCCGTGGTCGGTGCTGACCACCTCGTCGCCGGGGCGCAGGCCGAGCGACTGGATCACCACCGCGACACCGGCGGTCGTGTTACCGACCAGGGCGGTGCCCTCCGGGTCCGCGTCGAGGAAGGCCGCCAGGTGCCGGCGGGCGTGGGCGATCCGGTCGGTCAGGCCCCGGCTGAAGAACCGGACCGGGTTCGCCTCCATCTCGTCGCGCAGCCGTTGCTGGGCGCGCTGCACCCCGATCGGCACCGCGCCGAACGCGCCGTGGTTGAGGTGGCTGACCGCCGGATCGAGCGAGAAGAGCAGCCGGGCACCCGGGATCGGCTCGGGCGGTGGCGGAGCGCTCACCCCATGATCGTAGCCTGCGCGGCCCCGCACCACGGATCGTCGCCCGGCGACCGGGCCACCGCCCGCCCGGCACCCGGGGCCGCACCCGCCCGGCGATCGGGGCACCCGGTGGTCGCGCTGTCTCCCCGGGAGTCGGGGCGGCCTCGTCGCCCACCTCCTGCTGTTCCCGCTGCCCGGGTTCAGGCGCGGGGGTGGGCCTGCCGGTACGCCGAGCGCAGCCGCTCCACCGAGACGTGCGTGTAGATCTGGGTGCTGGACAGCGCGGAGTGCCCCAGCAACTCCTGCACGGCGCGGAGGTCCGCGCCCCCTTCGAGCAGGTGGGTGGCGGCCGAGTGGCGCAGGCCGTGCGGACTGGTCCGGGGCAGGCCGGCCGCGTCGGCGTACCCGTTGACGACGCGCCGCGCCGTCGTCGGGTTCAGCCGCCCACCCCGGGTACCGAGCAGCAGGGCGTCGGCCGAGGCCGGCCCCGCCAGGACGGCGCGCCCGTGGCGGAGCCACCGGTCGAGGGCCTGCTGCGCGGGCACCCCGTACGGCACCGACCGCTCGCGGTCGCCCTTGCCGACGACCCGGATCACCCGCCGGCCCTGGTCGACGTCGGCGACGTCGAGGCCACACACCTCGCTGACCCGTACCCCGGTCGCGTAGAGCAGTTCGAGCAGCAGGCGGTCCCGCAGCCGTACCGCCTCGTCGCCGTCGTCGCGGTCGCTGTCGCCGTCGCCGCTGTCGGCTGTGGTGGTGGCGGTCGCCGGGGTGCCGGGCGCCTCGACGAGGGCGACGGCCTGGTCGGTCCGGAGCACGGTGGGCAGCGGCCGGTGCGCCCTCGGGCTGGCCAGCGCGGCGGCCACGTCGACGGGGAGCAGCCCGGCCCGGTGTGCCCAGGCGCTGAACGCGCGCGCCGAGGCGGCCCGGCGGGCCAGCGAGGTCCGGGCGGCACCGGCGCTCTGCTGCCGGGCCAGCCAGCCACGGATCACCGCCAAGTCCAGGTCGGCCGGCACCCGGCAGCCGTCCCGCGCCGCGTGGTCGAGAAGCGAGACCAGATCCGTGACGTACGCCCGGACGGTGTGCGCGGAACGGTTGCGGACCTGCCCGAGGTGCGCCGCGAAGTCGTCCACCGCCTCGCGCAACGCCCCCGGCAGCGCGGCGTGCCGGGCCCGGGTGCCCGGCTCCTCCCGCCGGCTCACCCTGGCCACGGCCCTGCCCCGGTCACCGTGCTCCGGGGACCGGCTCGGAACGGCGGGGTGGCGGGCACCGGCTCAGCCTACGGTCCCGTCCCCGTTCCGGCCCGCCCGCCGGGGCGCCGGGGTCGGCCGGCGGTCAACGGCGAGTGGGCGGCGGGGCGAGGGCGTACCCCTCGGCGCGGCGGACCACCATGCCGAGCTGCTCCAGCAGGGCCAGCTTGCGCAGGGCGGTCCGGGCCGCCACCCCGGCCCGCGCGGCGATCGCGTCCAGCCCGGTCACCCCGCGTCGGGGCATCGACTCCAGCAGCATGGTCGCCTCGTCGTCGAGGTGGTCGGTGGGGCGCTCCGGCCCCCGGGCCGGGGGCGCCAGGTCACTGCCGATCCGTCCCACCTCCTCCACCACGTGCGCCACCCCGGTCACCAGCCGGGTGTGCGGCTCCTCGCGGAGCAACTCGTGCGCCCCGACCGAGAGCGCCGAGGTGACCGGCCCGGGCACCACCATCGCGGGCCGGCGCAGACCCGCCGCCCGGCGCAGGGTCTGGGTGGCCCCGCTGCGCGCCGACGCCTCCACCAGCACGCTGCCCCGGGTGGCGGCGGCGATCACCCGGTTGCGGATCAGGAACCGGGGTCGGAACGGCTCGGCACCCGGCAACCACTCGCTGATCAGCAGTCCGGTCTCGGCGATCCGGTCGAAGAGCGCGGTGTTGCCCACCGGATAGGGCCGGTCGACCCCACAGGCGAGCACCGCGACGGTGACCCCACCGGCGGTCAGCGTGCCCCGGTGGGCGGCGGCGTCGATGCCGAACGCGCCGCCGGAGACCACCGTCCAGCCCCGTTCGGCCAACCCGTACCCGAGGTCGGTGGCGACGTGCACGCCGTACCCGGTGGCGGCGCGGGCCCCGACCACCGCCACCGACCGGTCCAGCGCCTCCGCCAGGGGCCAGGCGCCGCGTACCCAGAAGCAGAGCGGCGGGGCGGTGTCCCGGTCGACCCGGCGGCCCGACCCGGTCAGCGCCAGCCGGCGCAGGTCGCCCACCTGGGTCGGCCACTCGGGGTCGGACGGGGTGACCAGCCGCGCGCCGAGCCGGTCGGCCCGGGCGAGCGCCTTCTCCGCCACCGCCCGGGGGTCACCGGCACCGGTCCGGGCCGCCACCGTGGCCCGCAGCGGCCCGTCCGGTGCGCCGCCGTCCCGCAGCAACTCCAGGGTGGCGGCCGGGCCGAGCTCGTCGACCAGCCGGTGCACCGTCCAGGTGCCCGGCTCGGTGAGCCAGGTCAACGCGATCCGGGCGATCCGGTCCTCGGCCGTGGTCACGACTCCTCCCCGGTGCGCAGGCCGGTGGCCTCGCGGACGTCGTCGTGGTCGGGGCGGGGCCGCCCCTCCAGGTCGGCGATGGTCCAGGCGAGCCGGATGACGCAGTCGAAACCCCGGGCGGAGAGCGAGCCCCGGTCCAGCCGGCCCCGCAGCTCCGCCGTGTCCGCCGGGGACAGCCGCCACGGCGGTCGGCGCAGCAGGGGGCCGGGGATCTCGGCGTTGAGCCGCCGCCCCACCGGGGACCACCGCTGCGCGGCGGCCGAGCGGGCCGCCGCGACCCGGGCGCCGACGACCGCCGACGACTCGGTGGGGACGCCGGTGGCCAGCAGCTCCGCCGCCCGCACCGGCGGGACGGTGATCTGGACGTCGATCCGGTCCAGCAGGGGACCGGAGAGCCGGCCGAGGTAGCGCCGCCGGGCCAGGGGAGTGCACTCGCAGGAGACGTCCCCGGCGGGTCGGGCGCAGGGACACGGGTTGGCGGCGAGCACGAGCTGCACCCGGGCCGGGTACTCGGTGCCGCCCCGGGCACGGGCCAACCGGACCCGACCGCTCTCCAGCGGCTGCCGCAGCGACTCCAGGGCGCCCTTGCCGAACTCGGCGGCCTCGTCGAGGAAGAGGACGCCCCGGTGCGCCAGGGAGACCGCGCCCGGCCGGGCCAGCCCGGACCCACCACCGACCAGGGACGCCACGGTGGCGGTGTGGTGCGGGGCCTGGAACGGCGGGCGGCGCAGCAGCCGACCGTCCGGCGGCAGCAGCCCGGCGATCGAGTGCAGGGCGGTGACCTCCAGCGCCGCCTCGTCGTCCAACTCCGGCAGGATCGAGGGCAGTCGCTCGGCGAGCATGGTCTTGCCGGCTCCCGGCGGCCCGAGCAGCGCCAGGTGGTGCCCACCGGCGGCGGCCACCTCCAGCGCCCGCCGGCCCAGCGCCTGCCCGGCCACGTCGGCCAGGTCCGGCCCGGCCGGAGGGGCCGGTGGCGGACAGGCCGGCGGTTCGAGCAGCGGGGCACCGTCCCGGACGAAGCTGACCAGCCGGTGCAGCGTGTCCACCCCCCGGACCCGGACGCCGGGGATCACCGCCGCCTCGGCGGCTTTCGCCGCCGTCACGACGACCCGGTCCAGCCCGGCGCGGGCGGCGGCGGTGACCATCGGCAGCACGCCCCGGACCGGCCGGACCGTCCCGTCGAGGCCCAGCTCGCCGAGGAGCACGACGCCGTCCAGCGCGGTCAGGGGCAGCTCGCCGGCCCCGCCGAGCAGCGCCGCCGCGATCGCCAGATCGAAGGCCGAGCCGTACTTGGGCAGGTCGGCGGGGAGCAGGTTGATGGTGATCCGGCGGTTGGGCCAGCGCTGGCCGGAGTTGACCACGGCGGCGCGGACCCGGTCGCGGGCCTCGTGCAGCGCGGTGTCCGGCAGCCCCGAGACCACCACGGCGGGCAGCCCGGGGGCCAGGTCCGCCTCGACCTGCACCAGGTGCCCGGTCACCCCGACCAGCCCCACGCAGTGCACCCGGGCGTAGCTCATCGTGCCCCGCCCATCAGAAGGCCCCCTTGAGGTGCTCGACCCGGGCCGGGCCGGTGCGGGGGAGGCGGACGGAGAGGACGTCGAAGCGCAGCTCGTCGGCGGTGGTGCCGGTGGCGGCCAGCCAGCGGACGGCCAGCCCGCGCAGCCGGCGGACCTTCGCCGCGACGACCGCCTCGGCCGGGGCGCCGTACGCGCCGCCCGTACGGGTCTTCACCTCGCAGAAGGCGAGCACGTCGCCGTCCCAGGCGACGATGTCGATCTCTCCGGCGGTGCACCGCCAGTTCCGGTCGACCGGGCGCAGCCCCGTCGCGATCAGGTGCCGCAGGGCGCAGCGTTCGCCGTACGCGCCGACGGCCTGGTTCCGGTTCGTCATGCCGTGCACGGTGCCGGAGTCCGGCCCGGTCCCGCGCGGCCCCTGTGGACAGCGGTGCTCCTGTGGACGACCGGACGATCATGCCTCCGGTGTGCTACAGCCACCGTTCCGTTTCGACTACACAGCGTCATGGAAGGTTTGGCTGCAGGCCGAATGGCGCGGGATAGCGTTCGTCACATACGGTGCCGGACGTGGACGGACGACGGAGCTTTTCCGAAGATCAGGAGTCGCGCTGGTACCCCGGTGACCGTGGGTACGGCGAGTCGGAGTGGCCCGCCGCGGACGAGGGGCAGTACCGGACGGACGGCTTCCGCGCGCCGGACCAGCGGACCGATCCGGGGAAGCGGCGCTACGACGAGGGGGACGAGTCGACCTCGGGGCGGCACGGCGACGCCGGGCGGTACGCCGCCGACGACCCGCTGGGGGTGGACAACCCGGACACGAGCGGTTACCTCCCCTCCCGCTCCCGACGGGGCGAGTTGTCGACCGAGGTGACAGGGAGTGGTCGGGCGGTCGAGCGGGAGCGGCGTCGCGCCGCCCACACGTCGATGGAGATCTCGCTGCCGGTCGCCCGCCGTCCGTCGGCCGCCCCGGTCTCCGCCGACCCGTACGACGTCGAGCCGGCGGCGCAGCCGGTCGACCCGGTGCGGTCGGCTCCGCTGGGCGGGTACCCGATCGTGGAGCCGGCCCGGGGCACCGACCCGGGGCGGTCGAGGGACCCGGGGCGGTTCGCGGAGCCGTCGCGGGGCGCGGAACCGGACCGTGGTCTGAGCGCGGACCGTGGTCTGGGCACGGACCGTGGTCTGGGCACGGACCGTGGTCTGGGCGCGGACCGTGGTCTGGGCGCGGACCGTGGTCTGGGCGCGGACCGGGATCGGGGAATGGTCCCGCCCGAGGGCCGGGGCGCGGACCTGGACCGGGGCGGGGTGCACGCGGACGCGGAGCCGGACCTGGACCGGGGCGCGGCCCTGCCGGGAAGCCGGGCCGGCGACCCGGACCGTGGTGCCGAGGCGGGGTGGGCCAGCGACCCGGTCCGTGCTGCCGACCCGGTTCGGGGGGCCGATCCGGTTCGAGGGGCCGACCCGGCTCGGGGGGCCGATCCGGTTCGGGGAGTCGATCCGGTTCGGGGGGTCGATCCCGTTCGAGGGGTCGATCCGGGCCGTGCTGTCGATCCGGGGCGGGGCGCCGATCTCGACCGGAGCGTCGACCCCGGGCCGGGAGCCGGGTCCGCCCGGGGCGCCGACGGGCCCTGGCCGGCCGACCCGCCGCACCCGCTGGACGTGCCGACCGGCCCGATGACGCCGATCGCACCCCGGCCGGACCTCGCCCTGCCCGGGGATCCTGCGGCGTACGGGCCGGACGGGGCGCGCCTGCCGGGCGGCGCGGTGGGTGACGGGGTCTACCGGACCCGGCGGCCCGCGCTGGCCGTGCTCCTCGTCCTGCTGGTGGTGGTCTTCGAGGTGCCCGCCCTGCGGGTGCTCTCCAACGGGGTCGTCGGCGACCCGCTGTCGACGGTCAACGTGGTGGTGGGCATCTTCCTGGTCCTCGGCCTGCCGATCTTCGCCATCGGGCTGTACGGGCTGCGTACCGGCGGCCTGGCCCTTTCCGACGGCGGGCGGGGCTGGCTGCGCCCGCCGATGGCGTACCTCACCGTCGGTCTCGTGCTCTTCCTCGCCGCCGCGCTCGCCACCGGCTGACCGCGTCGACCCGGGGCGACCCGATCAGCCGCCCGGCCCCGTCGACCCGGCTCCGCCGTCAGGAGCCCGG
>NZ_LRQV01000098.1 GCF_001567585.1 Micromonospora rosaria | reverse complement strand
CGGTCGGTACGCGGGGTTCAGGCCCGCGACCACTGCATGCTGGTCGCGGAGCCGCAGGTCCGCTGCTCCAGGGCGGCGCCGAGGGCGGTCGAGCCGCCCACCACGTTCAGGCACTTGTTGCTGTTCAGGTTGACCAGGTTGTAGTACCCGTTGCCCGCCGACCGCCAGGTGAAGACCTGGTTGGTGCCGCCGTGGCAGGTGTACTGCACCACCTGGGCCCCGTCGGCGGTGGAGAAGTTGAGGATGTCGGCGCACTTGCCGCTGTGCACGCTCTGGAGGGTGACGGTGCCGTTGCCGGCGTCGTTGAACCGCCACTGCTGCCAGGGGTTGCCGTTGGCGTTCCACTGCCCGATGACGGCCAGGTCCTGGGTGTTGGGCGACTGGACGTCGATGACCTGCCCGCTGTTGCGGTTGGTGACCCGGTAGGAGGTGGGCCCCGGGTTGGTGCCGGCGCTGAACTGCCACCAGTTCACGTTGAACAGGTTCCCGCTGCCCCCGGTGAAGCGCAGGTAGAGGTCCCGGGTGCCGGTGGCCCCGGAGATCCCGCAGGAGGTGGTGGTCCAGTTCTGCCAGCCGCCGGTACCCCCGACCTGGCAGGTGCCGACCAGAGGGCCGGTGGCGCTGTCCAGGCGTACCTCGATGGCGCCGCCGGAGGCGGCGGAGGCGGTACGGGCGGTGAAGGAACTGGCCCCGGTCCCGAAGGCGACCCCCTTGACCTTGATGTAGTCGCCGTTGCCGATGTACGCGACGGCCATGCCGCCCTCGCTGGCGGGTTCGGTCTCGATCCCCTGCCCCCAGGCGATGGTCTCGGCCTCCTGGCGGGTGTACGGGTTGAGGGTGCCGATCTGGGGTGCCCCCTGCGTGGTCATGTTCATCTGGGGGATGGTGCCGTTGCTGTTGTAGGTGAACTTCTCGACGGCGACCGAACGGGTGTAGCCGCTGCCGCCGGGTAGGGCGCCGTTGTGATAGAAGAAGTACGATCCGCCCTGGTAGTCGACGATGCCGGGGTGGTTGGTGAAGCTGGCCCCCTGACGGGGCATCACGGTCCCCCGGTAGGTCCAGGGCCCGGTGGGTCCGGGGGCGGTGGAGTAGCCGATGAACTCGGAGCAGCACTCGGCGGCGAAGACGTTGTAGTAGGTGCCGTTGCGCTTGTAGACCCAGGGCCCCTCCTCGTAGAGGGTGGGGCGGCTGGGATTGCCGGTGCGGGTGCCGAACCCGGCCGTGGTCAGCGGGATCTGGGTGGGGCCGCCGGAGAACGAGATCATGTCCGGGTTCAGGCGCACGTACCACAGGTTCGGGTTGCCCCAGTACAGGTACGCCTGCCCGTCGTCGTCGATGAAAGCGTGCGGGTCGATCTCCCCGTTGCCCACCAGGGGCCGGCCGATGGCGTCGCGGAACGGCCCGGTGGGGCTGTCGGCGACCCCGACCCCGATCACCATGCCACCGCCACGCTGGCGGACCGGGACGTACCAGTAGAACTTCCCGTTGCGGGGGATGACGTGGCCGGCCCAGGCGTCGGCCTCCGCCCAGGCGAAGGTGGACAGGCTCATCGGAACGCCGTGGTCGGTCCAGTTCACCATGTCGGCCGACGAGAAGACCCGCCACTCGCGCATGGTGAAGTAGGTCGAGCCGTCCTCGTCGCGTCCGGTGTAGAGGTAGACGCGGCCGTCGTGCACCATCGGCGCCGGATCGGCGGTGTAGATGTGCTGCACGATCGGGTTGTCGGCGCGGGCGGGGGTGCCCGGGAGCAGGGTCGAGATCAGGATCAGGCTCACGAGCCACGCCAGGTACCGCGTGATCCTGGACGTGGCCGTCGAGGGGCGGGCGACCGTCATGGACCTCTCCTCGTGGTGGTAGGGGGTGGGGGGCGCCTGGTCGGCCAGCGGAGCCGCCGGTCGGGTCGGCTGCCTCGGTGGCGTCAGTAGCCGACCCGGAAGGTGGCGTCCGCCCGGCCGGTGGCGTCACCGATCTCGTGGATGTAGAGCTGGTTGCCCTGGTGTCGCAGGTACCGGGTGGGGAAGTTGTGCGACCGGAACGACGACCAGCCCGAGTTGGCCAGGCCGGCGACCCGGTGGAAGGTGGCGTCGGCGCGGAAGCCGGCGGTGTTGTCGTTCGCCGCGAGCACCACGCTGTAGTTGGCGTGCCGCAGGTACCGGCCCGGCTGGTTGACCGACTCGAACGACACACCGGCCGGGTCGGCGAGGCCGGGCACGAGTCGCCACTGCGAGTCCTGGTAGGGGTCGAACGGCATCGCGTCGATGCGACCGACCCCGTTGGCGTGCCGCACGTACGAGCCGGGCAGGTTCCAGGACTTCAGCCGGTTCCAGGCGGTGGTACCGCCGTACCGGTTGAGCAGGTTGGTGCGGTCGGTGGCGCTGATCGGGTGGATCGAGTTGTGCTTGGCGTTCAGCGGTGGCGTGTAGGTGCGCTGGTCGACCGGGCTCCAGGTGCCGGTCACAATGTCACCCTGCCAGGCCAGGAAGACGCTGTTGGGGCAGAACGTGTCACCCCACAGCCACCACGTCGCCGAGGTCAGCGACTTGACCAGGGTGGGCGCCTCGATGCAGCCGCCGCCGGTGCCGTTGGTGTAGCGGGTGAAGCTGCCCGGGTTCAGCGAGTTCGACCGGGCGCCCTGCAACGTCGAGGGGGAGTTGTTCTTGTAGTACAGGTAGTTCGTGCCGTCGACGTTGGTCACCAGGTGCGAGTCGATGACCCCGGCGGGTCCGCCGTCGAAGAGGACCACCGGGGAGGTGACGTTCACGAAGTTCGACGTGTAGACCACCATGATGACCGAGTGGTCGCGGCCGGTCGGCACGGTCGAGAAGGTGATCCCGTACTGGTTGCGGCCGGCGTCCCAGTAGATCGACGGTGCCCAGGTGAACGAGTTCGGGTTCGGCCAGTTGACGTTCAACAGCCGGTCCGACGACCAGTTCACCAGGTCCCGCGAGGTCCAGATGTGGATGTTCGGGTTCGGCGCCCAGAAGTTGCCGCCCACCGGGATGTCGGTGGCCGCCAGCACCCAGGTGCCGTCGTTGAGCCGGAACAGGAACGGGTCACGGATGCCCCGGGTGCCCACCGTCGGCGTGAGGATCGGCTGGTTGTTGTTGAGCGGTGTCCACTCCAACGCGTCGGAGCTCACCGCCAGGTGCACACTGTTGACGTTGCCCGCCCCGCTCAGCGACTCCTTGAAGTAGGCCATCACGTAGGCGGAGTCGGCGGCCATCGCGGGCGCCGGCGCGACGACCGCCGCCACCGACGTGAGCAGCACGGTCACCACCGCCAGCACCGTGGCGCGCAGCGACCTCGGTCGTCTTCTCGACCACCCTCGGACGACACCGTGGTGGGACATGTTCCACTCTCCTTCCGGACCATCCCGCCGTGGGCACGGCCACGGCCACTCCGTCGGCAGCGGCGTCGGGCGAGGAGCGGACACCGGCGCGGCGCCGAGCGCGCGACGAGCCGAGGCGCACAGCGGTCGATCCCCGCGCCCGGCCGGGCGCCGGTCACCGTGGCGCGCCCTCCGGTGTGCGAACCCGTGCGGCCCGACCAGACCAGTCTTTGTGAACGCTCTCACCTTCGGCCGACCTCGCACGAGCGCGCCCTGTCATGCGCCGATGACAGTGACCCCCGCCCCGCACCACTCAAGTGTGAACGTTAACATTGGCGTCCGTCAAGATTTGGCAACACGGATACCCGAGCGGCACCGCGCCCCCTCGATCGCGCCACCCGCCGACCGCCGGGCACGCGGGAGGAACCCCGTCGCGCGGCAGACCCGACGACACTCCCCGGCCTGCCGGCTGCGGCACGCCGGGGGCAGCCCGCCGGCGAGCCGCACGCCGGCCCCGGCCTACCGGGCCGGCCCGGCCCCCGCGACCCGCCTCAGCCGGTCAGGTCGGCGACAGCCCCGTCCCGCGGCCGTCGGCACCCGAGCGAACGAACAACAGGAAGTGGTCGCGCAGGCCCGTCAACTCCCGGACGTCGTCGTCCCTGATGATCGGCTCACTCGCCGCCAGGGTGTACCCGTGCTCGGCCAGCACCGGGGAGAAGTCGAGGCGGGCGTAGTCGTCCTCGTGGCTGAGCAGCTCCGCCCCCTCGTTCGGCACGATCAGCAACGCGGGCACCTCCAGACGGGCGAGCATCCCGATCCAGGCGGTGATCGCGCTCATCGGCATCTCCGAGAAGGAGTGGACGTTGACGGCGAGGTCGGGTCGGGCCGCCGCCGCCTTCTCCTCCCACTCGTCGAGGTCCAGGACGACCGCCCTGTCGTCGACGCCGCGAAACCGCAGGTACTGCCGGCTCAGGAAGGTCGACTCCGCGATCGCGTCGACGCAGAGGTACCGGTGCAGCCCGGGGCACGCCTCCACCATCCGGTGGGCCAGCCGGCCGTAGCCGGCCCCCACGTCGAGCACCGTGTACCCCTGGCGCGACAGCAGGCCCCAGTGCCGGTCGAGGAAGTAGATCTCGTTGACGGAGTCGAGCAGGTCACGGCTCACCAGCGGCAGCGACCGGTAGCTGAACGTCCAACAGCCGAAGGCGCCGTCCTCGGCCAACCGCCCCAGCAGTCCGCGCTCGTCCATCGCGGCGACGTAGCGCGCGTAGAGATACGTCTTCAGCTTCGGGTTCTCGCCGAGCTGCCGCAACTGCCAGACATAGGCGTTGTCACCCCGGAAGTAGCGCAGGTTGAAGTCACGCTGCCGGGTGTTGTGCCGCCAGAACCTGCCGGGCCGCAGCGGTGACGCGACCGCCTGGTAGCGCCGACGCAGGTCGGTCAGCTCCTCGTTGTGGTCGACGAGCACCCGCGCCATCTCCACCGGCACCGGCTGGGCGGCGTTGTGGGTACCCGCCCACCTGCGCAGGCGGTAGCTCGTGACCGAGGACGAGGTACGGACCGCCGTCAGCCCGAGCGAACGGAGCAGGTGGCGCGCGGACGAGAGCAGGAGAGGCTGCCGGTGCACAGCGTGCTTCATGCCGTCATCCTGACAGCAGTGAATGACTGACGTCTATATACGTGCGCCGTGCGGTGGGTCCCGACCGGGGTCCGGCCGGCACCCACCGCACGTCCGCAGGGTCGTGCTCAGGCTCCCGTCAGCTCCGTGGCTCGATCCAGATGTTGCGGTACTCCACCGGGTTCTGGTGGTCCTGCAGGCGGATCGACCCGGTCGCCGGACCCTCGGGGATGTTGCCGCCGGTCGGGCCGGTGATCGCCACGTCGTCGTGGACGAGCACCCCGTTCCAGACCACGCTCACCCGGGCGTTCTCGACCTTCGCCCCGGTGCCGTCGTAGCGGGCGGCCCGGTACTCGATGTCGTAGGTCTGCCAGGTCCCCGGCGGGGTCGCCGCGTTGACGTCCGGCGCCTTCTGCAGGTAGATGGCACCGGCCTCGTTGGTGTCCAACGTCGGGTCGCCGTACGAGTCCAGGACCTGGATCTCGTACCGCTCCTGCAGGTAGACGCCGCTGTTGCCGCGGGCCTGCCCGGTGACCTCCGGCGGGAGCACCGGCACCTTGAACTCCACGTGCAGCGTGAAGTCACCGAAGGCCTGGCGGGTCCGCAGGTCACCGCCGCTCACCCGCATCGCGTCGCCCTCGACGCGGGGCCAGGACGCGGAGCGGCCGTTGGTGTGCTGCCACTCCGACAGGTCACCGCCGTCGAACAGGACGATCCGCTCACCGGGGCGACGGACCGTGATCAGGTCCAGGTTGACGTGCCCGGTGTCGGTGGCGTCCACCCGGTACTCGATGGTGTTGGCCCCCTTGCGCAGGGTCAGGCGCTCGGTCTTGGTCGCCCACTCCTTCCAGGTGACCGTGCTGGGCAGGACGGTCTGGCGCACCTTCCGGCCGTTGACGTGGATGCTGATGGTCTTGTCGCCCACGAACGGGTTCGGGCCGTTGCTGTAGCGCAGCCCGACCTCGTACTCACCGGCGCGGCTCACCTCGGTGTGGATCGTCGTCGAGGCGTTGAGCGCGCCGTACCCGTCGACGAAGCCGACCCCGGAGAAGCCCGCGTGCTCGGTGTCGATCGCCGCGCCGCCCCGGCGGTGGCCCTCCTCGAACTCGTAGAACACCCGGTCCGGCTGCGCGCCGGGGATGTTGTTGAGGGTGTACCACGCCTCGGTGCTCCAGAGTTCCTCGCCGTTGTTGGCGGTGAACGAACGCGGCGAGCGCAGGTAGACCACCCGGTCACGCTGGAGGCCGTCGACGGTGAGGGTGACCGTCCTGCGGTCGTTGGACACCTTGACCGACTCGACGCGGAGCGTCTCCTGGTCGACCTTCGGCCCGCCGTACGTCGGCGTCGGGGCGTAGCGCCACTGCTCGACGCGGTACCGCTGGGAGATGTTCTGGATGGTGTCGGTGGAGAGCGGCCGGGTGTACTCGATCGTGAAGCCGGTCGGGGTGGCGCTCATCGACTTCATGTCGAAGGTCCGGGTCCCGTTCGGGGTCAGCTTCTGCAGGCCGTGGCGGAGCTTGCCGGCCTGGCCCCAGTTGCCGTCCGCGCCGAGCCCACCGACGTAGATGTCGCCGTCCGGGCCGAGGGTGACCCGGTTGACGCCGGCCTCCAGGCCCTGGGTGTGGCGGAACACCGCGCCCTGGTACTGCCCGTGGACCTTCTCCAGGTACGCCCGCTGCAGGCCACCGTAGGTGACGTCCCCGATCAGCAGCTGACCCCGGTAGGGGCCCTTCTTGAGCAGCACGGGGGTGCTCGGCGAGTTCGCGATCTCGTTCTGCGGCAGCCAGAGCACCGGCCGGGTCACCGGGTTGGCGTCGAAGCGACCGGCCGGGCTGGTGTAGTGGTTGTAGAAGCGGTCCTGCTCGATGTGGACCAGCTTCGAGGCGGGCACGTACCCGCCCTGGTTGTCGGTAACGAACAGCCCGTTCTCCGGGCCCCAGCCGATGCCGTTCGGGGTCCGCAGGCCGCCGGCGACGTAGCTGACCTTCCCGGTCCGCCGGTTCACCACGACGCTCGTGCCCCGGTCGCCGACCGGCTGCGGGTTGGTGGTCGCGCCGCCCCGGTCGATGGCCACGGACAGGTTCAGGTAGAAGTTCCCGCCCTTGTACAGCAGGCCGAACGCGAACTCGTGGAAGTTGCCCCCGTACGGCCAGGTGGCGACCGTGCGGTACTCGTCGGCGACCTCGTCGCCGTCGGTGTCCCGCAGCTCGGTCAGCTCGTGCTTCTGTGACACGTAGATGGTGCCGTCGACGACCGCGACGCCCATCGGTTCGGTCAACCCGCTGGCCACCCGACGGTAGGTGACCCGCTCCGGGCCGGTGGCACCGGTCACCTCGTCGACGATGTAGACCTCGCCGGTGCGCTGGTCGGTGCCGCCCCAGGTGCTGATGACGAGCCGGCCGTCGGCGGTCCACGCCATTCCGGAGACCTGCGGGGTGAACCCGGCGGGCCGCAGGTCGGTCAGGGTGTAGTCGGGGTGCACCGAGTCCAGCGGCAGGCCGTCGCCGGGTGAGTCGTCGATCCCCTGGCAGGCCTTGAAGCCGGGGGCGGTGACCCGGACCACCCCGGCGTCCGTGCTCAGCGCCGAGGTCGGGACGACGACGAACCCACTTGCGCCCGGCGGCTGCCACGAGAGGGTGAGCTGCTGGCCGCTGCCCGCCTCGAAGTGCTCGATCCACAGGGTGTGCGGGCCCTCGGTCAGGGTGACCGTGCCGTCTTTGGACGTCGCCCCGTGCAACCCGTCGTGGTCGATCACCACGGCGCCGTCGAGGTGCATCCGCGAGCCGTCGTCGCTGGTGAGGCGGAACGTGTAGGTGCCGGCGACCGGGATGTGCAGGTTGGCGTGCACGTGGGTGACGAAGTTGTCCGCCAGGCCGAAGTCGGCGGCGCTCGTCCAGTCGATGACCGGCATCAACTTGTCGACGTTGGGCGTCTGCCCGGGCTTGAGGGTGCAGATCTCGCTGAGCGGTACGCGGACGTCGTAGGTGCGCAGGGTCACCCCCGGCTCCTGGGGCGGCAGGTTCGCGGCCCGGGCCGGGTCCGGCGACGGCACGACGGCAGCAAGCCCGATGACCAGTGCGGCACCCAACATGGTGCCGAGGTGGCGGGCGCGTGGGGAACCTAGGGGCATTCCCGTTCTCCCTTTCGACGATGCTCCAGACACGCGTCGACCCTGCCGTCCCGGGGGACGCGGGGCGGCAGAGGTGAATCTCGATCGCGACTGGGAGCATCATCAGCCACATTCATCGGAATATCTAGTTCTTTCCACGAGGCAACCAAAACTTTTGCCTCTTTGGACAGAAGTCGGGTTCTGTCGAGGAAAACCCGGGCCCGGGACCGGCCGGCGTCCGACCGGGACCGCCGTCCGGGAATCGGCCGGACACCCGGGCTCTCCCGCAACCTGGTCACCGCAGGCGTACCCACAGCGGGCACACCCCGGCCCAAGGAGAACCCATGTCACGACAGAGATGGGCGGTCGTCGCGCTGGCCGCCCTGGCGCTCGGCACCGCAGCGCCTCCGGCGGGCCCGGCGACCGCCGCGCCGAGCCGGGACCGCGTCGCCACCACCAGCGCCGACAACCGGGTACCGGTCACCGACACCACGACGTACCCCGCCAGCGCCACCGTCCTGCTGACCTTCCCCGGCGGCCGGTGCACCGGCTTCATGATCAGCGCCCGTACCGTGGCCACCGCCGGCCACTGCGTCCACAGCGGCGGATCGTCCGGCACCTGGCGGACGAACCTCGTCGCCTACCCGGGATACACCGGCACCACCGCTCCCTTCGGCGCCTGCGCCGCGACCCAGCTCTTCGCCCCCCAGGGCTGGACCGGCTCCGCCAACGCCCCCGGCGGGGGCGACCCGACGCAGAACTACGGTGCCGTGCGGCTCAACTGCGGGGTCGGCACCACCACCGGCTGGTACAACCCCGGTTACACCACCCGCCCGGTGACCGGCTCCTGCACCACCACCCACGGATACCCCGCCGACCGACCCGGGCAGTGGACGAGCAACGCCGTCATCCGCGCCGAGACCGCCGGCCTCCTCTACGCCCCGCACGCCTTCAGCAGCGGGCAGGACGGCAGCCCCGTCTTCTACACCCCGGACCCGGACGACTGGTGCCCGACCCCACCGCAGCTGGTGATCCCGTGCCCCTGCCCGCCGCCGCCGTTCACGGCCCACACTGCGCTGGGCATCCTGGTCAGCGGCCCCGGCGGCACCGGACCGGGCCTGACCAACAGCGTCGCCACCCGGTTCACCGCACAGTCCGTCACCAACCTCATGCAGTGGCGGTGACCTCTCGGCCCACCACGACCGGGGCGGTCCGCCGACGTCCGCCCCGGTCAGCCCGACCGCACCGGCACCGACCGCAACCGCACCCGGACCTGCTCGGCGTCGGCGTGACCGAGCTGGTCCAGGATCTCCCCCGCCCGACGCCAGGCGACCCGGGCGGGCTCCGGCGCGCCGGCGGCCGAGTGGCTGTCGCCCAGATGGGTCAGGGTCGTCGCCTCGTAGTAGCGCTCCGCCGCCTCCCGCCACAGGGCGAGCGCGTTCTCGTAGCACCGGATCGCCTCCGCCTGCCGACCCAGCCGGAAGTGCACGTAGCCGAGACTGTCCCAGGTGTGCGCCTGCCAGTACCGGTTACCGACCTGCTGTTGCAGCGCCAGCGCCTGCTGGCAGTGCTCGATCGCCTGCGGGAAGTCCCCCAACTGGCTGTGGTACCAGCCGATGTTGTTCAACGCGTTCGCCCGCCCGTTGGTGTTCCCCGCGACCGTGAACAGCTCCAACGCCCGCCGGGCCTGGTCGAGCGCCTCCCGCAGCCGTCCCTGCCGCTCGGCCAGGATGCCGAGGTTGAGATGCACCCGGGCGGCCCCGACGGCATCGTCGAGCTCGGCGTAGAGCCCGAGCGACTGGTGCAGATGGAACGAGGTCTGCTCGTGGTCCTCCCGCCGCAGACACGCCACGGCCCGGTTACGGTGGGCGCGGGCCTGGCCGTCCCGGTCACCCACCCGCGCCGCAGCGGCCAACGCCGCCTCCTGCACGACCAACTGCTCCTGCCACGCCCCGATCCGGTCCAGGTACGTGTTGACGGTCCAGGCGAGCTGCCAGGCATGCGTGTCGAACCCGGCCCGCGCCGCGAGCGCGACGAGCGCCAGCAGCACGCGGTGCTCCCGCACGAGCCACCGCCACGCCTCGGCCCGATCGGCCAGCCCGGTGACGACCGCCCCCGCGCGCACCGCGGCCAGGTCGAGCGGGTCCCGCTGGTCGTACAGCAGCGCCGCCGCCGCGTACGCGGTGTGCAGGTAGTGGTCCAGCAGCCGACCGAGCGCCGCCCGGCGTACCTGGTCCGGATCGCGCCCGGCCACCTGCTCGGCCGCGTACGCGCGCAGCAGGTCGTGCAGGACGAACCTGCCCGGCCGCTGCTCGGCGACCAGGTTCGCGCCGACCAGCGCCGTGAGGGTCCGCTCCGCCCCCGCGACGGGCACCCCGGCGAGACTGGCCAGCGCCGGGACCGACACCTCCGGCCCGGGATGCAGCCCCAGCAGGCGGAACGCCCGCGCCGACGCCCGGTCGAGGCCCCGGTACGACCACGAGAAGACCGCCCGCAGGTCCACGCTCGCGTCACCGCCGGCGAACCCGTCGAGCCGACCCGGCTCGGCCAACTCGTCGGCGAGCCGGCCGAGACTCAGACCCGGCCGGGCGGCGGCCCGCCCCGCCACGATGGCCAACGCCAACGGCAGTCCCGCCGCCGCGGCGACGATCCGGCCCGCCGCGTCCCGCTCGCCCGCCACCCGGTCCGGCCCCAGCCGGCCGCAGAGCAGGTCGTACGCCTCCACCCCCGACAACGGCTCCAGCACGAACGGCTGCGCGGCCTCGATGGTGACCAGCCCCGGCAGGTGACTGCGGCTGGTCACCACCACCAGGCACCCCGGCGAGTTGGGCAGCAGCGGCCGGACCTGCTCGGCGGTGCCGGCATTGTCCAGCACCACGAGCACCTGCCGGTCGGCCAGCAGGCTGCGGAACAGCCCGGACCGGCCCGCCAGCCCGGCCGGGATCCGCGACGCCGACACCCCGAGCGCCTCCAGGAACTCCCGGAGCACCTCCGCCGGCTCCGGCACCGGCCCACCCGCGTCGAACCCCCGCAGGTTGACGTAGAGCTGCCCGTCCGGAAACCGGTCGGCCACCCGGTGCGCCCAGTGCACCGCCAGGGCCGTCTTGCCCACCCCGGCCGTCCCGCTGATCACCGCGACCGGCACCGAGCCCGGCGAGGCGTGCCGGTGCGCCAGCACCGCGGCCAACCCGGCGAGCGCCGCCCCGCGCCCCACGAAACCGGGTACGGCCGCCGGCAGGTGCCGAGGTGTCACCTGGTCGGACGGGGCCACCCGGTGCCCCGACGCCTCGCCACCCCCGGCGCGCCGGGCGAGTTGGGTGTGGGCGGCGACCCGCAGCCGATCCTCGCTGTGGCCGGCGTCGGCGATCCGCAGCAGCCGCCAGTGCGCCGCGTCCCACCAGCTCAGCTCCGCCAACTCCGCCGGCACCCGGATGCCGGCCCGCTCGGCGTGGGCCAGGCAGGCCTGGACGAAGGCGGCGACGAAGGGCCACTCGGGCAGTGACTTGGCGTTGAGCTTGTCGCTGAGCGTGGAGCGGGCCAGCGGCACCCGCAGCGACGTCGACACGGCCACCAACGTGTTCAGCGACGGCGCCCCGCAGAGCTGCCGCAGCCGCTTGAGCTCACCGGCGAACGCGGCCAGGGCCGCCTGAACCTCCCCGCCGGGTTCGCTCATCCCGCCACACCTTCTTCACTCCGGACGACTCCACCGGGTCACCGAGGATTGTCAGCCCTCCGGCCGACGGTGCGGAGCGGCCCCATGCCACGATGTCACCAGATATCGGGAAAACGTGTCTTCGCAGGACGACGCCGGCGGCGTGACCAGACTGCGGTGGCGGCCTTTCGGGCGGCCCCGCCCCCGCCCGAACCGACGTTCGCACCTCAGGTCCCTGCGGTCGACGGGCCGGGCGCGGATCTCGACACGCCGCCGTACGAGATCTCGTTGCCGTCTGGGTCCACGTAGACGAGCTTGCGCATGCCTCCCTCGTAGTTCTCGATCCGGTGGGGTTCGAGGCCACGCCGGGCGAGCCCGGCGACCGTGGTGTCGAGATCCGTCGCCATGATCATCATCATCGACCGGCCCGCCCGGTCGGGCACGTGCTCGATGTAGACGTAGCTGTGCTCGCCCACCGCCCACACGGCTTCGACGTCGTGGGGGTAGAAGCTCGGCTCGACGCCGAAGAACTGCCGGTACCAGGCCAGCGACCGGTCGAAGTGCGCGACCGGGATGCCTGCGAACAGGTCCTGGGCCGCCGGCGCACCGGGCATGCTCGCTCCTTCCGCGGGTGGAACCCCGACTCACAGGCTTACACCATCGCAACCCCGTGCTCGCGGCGCTCACCCTCACATCGTCAGGGTGACCACGAGGACGCCCACCCCGAGCAGCACGTCCAGGACGCCGCAGAACTCCGCGAGGGTGCGCGGGACGACGCGCCCGGTGCGGTGATGCCACACGTCCCATGCCGCGTGCGCGAACAGGGCGACACTGACGACGATGCCGCCCGTGACGTGGTCGGCCCGTACGGCGAGGAGCGCCGCCGCCCCGAGGACGAGCATCGCCGCCGCCTGCAACGGCAGGGACCACGCCGGCCGCAGGCCCACCCGGACGACCCCGACGGCGGCGAGGCCGAGCGCCGCCGCGCAGATCCACGGCACGGGGTCGAAGCCGGTGGGCGCGAGGCCGAGGCCGACGAGGACGAAGGTGACACCGAACGCCGCCCAGGCTGCGCCGGGGCGTCCGGTCGCCGCCGCGGCGAGGTAGACGAACCCGGACGCCGCCACGACGGAGGCGGCCTGGCCGCCATGGTGGAGCACGAGCACGGTACCGACCGCGACCAGCGCCCCCAGGGCCACAGGCCACCGTCGCAGGAGGGTTCCGCCGGGGCTGGCCGCCATCGCGCTCTCCATCTCGAACACGCGGGTGCACGATGAACGGTACGTCGGCGGGCGAGTCCTGTCACGGGCGGACCCTCACCCCTCGGCCGGCGCCGTGGGAGGCCGCCGCACGGTGGGCGCCTCCCGGGCCGGCCCCGACCCGGTCGCGCCGCCGCCATCACATCAAATAGATAGTCTTGCATGCATTGATCTCATCGAGTAAGAAGGCTTAAGGCTCGTTAAGGTGCTGGTTCCTGGGAGGAACGACGATGAGACATGCCCTGCAACGCCTCCGGTCGGCTGCGGTCACGCTCGGCGCCTGCGCACTCGGGCTGAGCCTGCTGTCGGTACCCGCCGCCGCGGCGTACCCGGACGCCCCGCTCACGCCGCGCTCCGAGCGGGCCCCCGAATCGGAGCAGTTCGCGGCGGAGGGCGTGACCACCGTCGGCGAGCTGCGCACCGTCGCCGCCACGGCGTCGACCGTCCGCACCGGTCGGACCCAGGTCGTCCGGCACCCCGGCGCCACGTACATCAAGGTGCACTTCAGCTCGCTGCGCCTGGCCCCCGGCGACCACGTCACCGTGGCCAGCCCGGACGGCCGGGAGAGCTACCGGTACGACCGGCACCTCGACCGGGCCACCGGCTCGGACTACACCACCGACGGGCAGCCGGGCTTCTGGGCGATGTCGGTCACCGGCGACACCGCCGTGGTGACGGTGCACAGCCGCTCCGGACGCGCCAGCGCCGCGACGGTCGACAAGTTCTGGCGCGGCTACGACCGGGCGGAGATCGCCCAGCACAACTTCTCGACCCAGTCCGTCTGCAGCACCGACGCCCGCCGCGACGTGGCCTGCTACCAGAGCAGCCACCCCACCGAGTACGCCCGCAGCACGGCGGTGGCACGGCTGCTGATCAGCGGCGGCGGAATGTGCACCACCTGGCGGGTCGGCAACACCAACCGGATGCTGACCAACAAGCACTGCTTCTCGACCCAGGCCGCGGTCAGCGGCAGCGAGATGCAGTTCAACTACCAGTGCGCCACCTGCGGCGGGTCCAACCCGGGCGCCGGCACCAAGGTGAGCGGTGCCACCCTCTACGCGGTCAGCGCCGGCGGCTCCAGCCAGCTCGACTACGCGCTGTTCTCGGTGAACAACTTCGCCGCCATCCAGGGGTTCGGCACGCTGTACCTGGCGACGACCGCCACTACCACCGGCACCCAGATGTACATCCCCGGCCACGGTGACGGCAGCCCGAAGCGGCTGTCCATCTTCGAGGACAGCCAGAACGGCGCACGCTGCACCGTCCGCAACGCCAACTACAACACCTGGAACATCAGCTACAGCTGTGACACCTCCGGCGGCAACTCCGGCTCCCCGGTGCTCAACAGCAGCCACCGGGTGATCGCCCTGCACCACCTCGGCGGCTGCCCGTCGAACCAGGGGGCGAAGGCCCACCTCATCTACAACGAGATCGCCAGCCTGATCGACAACGGCTGACCGCCGTCAGGTCGGGTGGGCTCCCCCCGGGGCGCCCACCCGGCCCGTGAGGGCGCACACCGGCCTACCGCGGCCTGTCCGTCCCGCCGACCGGGAGGCGTGCCCGGACGAGGTCCCGGGCCAGGTCGGTGCTTGCGGACAGCGTGTCGAGGGTGAGTGGTCGCGTGGCGAGCGCGCCCTCGTGCAGCACGAGGAGCCGCACGGCGAGGGTGGCGGGTTCCGCACGGCCCGCCGCCGTGGCGAGTTCCTCGAACAGGTTCCGCAGCCAGTGCTTCTGGTCGGCGGCGATGCGGTGCGCGGGATGGGACGGGTCCGGCAGCTCGGCCAGGGCGTTGATGAACGCGCATCCGCGGGTGTTGTCCCCGCTCCAGATCGACAGCGCGTCGAACGGCGCGGTGACCGCCTCGACGGGGTCGTCGCACGCGTCGACGGTGGCCCGCACGAGCGACCGCCACCGCTGGTCGCGTTCGGCGAGATAGGCCGCCACGAGGTGGTCCTTCGCACCGAACTGGTTGTACAGGGTCCGTTTGGTGACACCCGAGTGCTCCGCGATGAGATCCACGCCGACGGCGGTGATCCCCCGGTGGTAGAACAGCTCCTCGGCGGCGGCCAGGATCCGTCGGCCCGCTGGTGTCATGGCCTGCGCCCCCGGCACGAGCCCCTCCTTCACTGATGGGTATACCCTGGTGGTTCACCGATCAGTGTACGTGCGAGGGAGGGTGAGAGATGACCGCGCCGGAGACCATGCAGGTGGTACGGATCACGCGCCACGGCGGACCGGACGTGCTGGAGCGGGCGCGGGTGGCGGTCCCCACCCCGCAGGCGGGCGAGGTGCTGGTCCGGGTCAGCGCGGCGGCGTTGAACAACACCGACCTGTGGACCCGGGAGGGCACCTACGGCCGCCCCGGGGACCCGACCGCGCTGTCGGGCTGGCGGGGCCCGATCGACTTCCCCCGCGTCCAGGGCGCCGACGTGGCCGGCCGGGTCGCGTCGGTCGGCCCGGGCGTCGACGAGAGCCTCGTCGGACGCCGGGTGGTCGTCGATCCGGCGAGCTACGACACCGACGGGCCGGACGCGAACCCGGTGGGCCTGATGGGCAGCGAACGGGACGGCGGGTACGCCGAGTACGTCACCGCGCCGGCCGCACAGGTGCACGACGCGACGGAGTCCCCGCTCCGCGACGACCAGCTCGCGGCCCTGCCGACCGCGTACGGCACCGCGCTGGGCATGATCGAGCGCGGCCGGGTACGCGCGGGCGAGACCGTCCTGGTCTCGGGGGCCTCCGGTGGCGTCGGCGTGGCGCTGGTGCAGCTCGCCCGGGCGCGCGGCGCACGGGTACTCGCCATCAGCAGCGCGGCCAAGGCCGAGCCGGTCCGCGACGCCGGAGCTCACGCCGTCATCGACCGCGCACAGGACGTCGTCGCGCAGCTCCGCGCCGCCGCCCCGAGGGGCATCGACGTCGGACTCGACGTCGTCGCCGGGGACCTCGTCCGCGACGGCCTGCCGCTACTGCGCGACGGCGGCCGGTGGGTCGTCGCCGGCGCGCTCGGCGGCTACGATGTGTCCTTCGACGTACGCCGGCTGTACCTGCACAACACGCAGCTGATCGGGTCGTCGATGCACACCCCCGCGCACTTCGCGCTCCTCGTGGACCTGGCCCGACGGGGCGCCGTCGATCCCGTCATCGCCGCGACGTTCCCGCTGCACCAGGCCGCCCGCGCACAGGAGGAACTCGCCCGCAGGCACCACGTGGGGAAGATCGTCCTGCGGCCGTAGGGGCACCCGCGTCGATCCGCACCACACCGGCGACGCCGCCGGGACGCACGGTGGCGACATCGACCGACGCGGACATCAGCGCAGTGTCTGCGCGCCGATGACGGAGAGCACCCGGAGCTTCTCGTAGCTCTCGCTGCCGGGAACGGCGGTGTAGACCAGCAGCGCGTGCGCCTGGCCCGGGTCGACCAGCCGCTGGCAGTTCAGCTCCAGCAGGCCGACCTCGGGGTGGACGAAACGCTTCACCTCGCGCGGGCGTACCCCGATCTCGTGGTCGTCCCAGACCCGCCGGAACTCCTCGCTGCGGGCCAGCAGCAGGTCCGCCAGGTGGGCAGCCCGGGAGCCCGGGCCCCGGAGGGTGACCAGCTCGCGCAGCCCCGAGGCCCACATCCGGGTCAGGAAGGGGTGCTCCTCGGGCGCGTAGAGCCGCCGGACGGCGGGATCGGTGAACCACCGGTACCCCGCGCTGCGGGCCGGCCCGGTGTACCGGGTCAGGTCCCCGGTGAGGGCGACGCCCATCGGCGACTGGCGCAGGGTCTCCCCCAGCTCGGTGATGATCTCGGCCGGGGTGTCGTCCAGGCGGTCGAGCACCCGCAACAGGCCCGGACTGATGTGGTCGGTGGAGCTGCCCCTGGGCGGCGGGTGGTGCCCGGCCAGCCGGAACAGGTGGTCCCGCTCGTCGATCGTCAGGTGCAGACCCTGGGCGATGGCGGCGAGCATCCGGTGCGACGGCTGCGGACCGCGCTCCCGCTCCAGCCGGGAGTAGTAGTCGGTCGACATGTGGCACAACGTCGCCACCTCCTCGCGCCGTAGCCCGTTGGTCCGGCGCCGCTGCCCGCGCGGCAGGCCGACGTCCTCCGGTTGCAGTGCCTCCCGCCGATTGCGGAGGAACTCCGCCAGCCCGGTGCGATCGATCACGACGCTCCCCCTTCGAGTACTGCCTCGTTTCTAGCGCCCGCACCCGGCGGTATCCACGGCCCGTTGATCCCCCCGTCCCGCCGCAGGGGTGACCCCGCGAGCCTGTGATCGGTAGGCCGTGGTTACCGCTCCGGGATGCGCCGACGATCGATGGCGACACCGAGCATCCGCACCATCAGCCGGAGGAACAGCAGCCATGCCTCGTACCCCGATCGACATCACCCTGCCCGACCTGTCCGGCAAGCGCGCCGTCGTCACCGGCGCGAGCGACGGGATGGGCCTGGGGATGGCCACCCGGCTGGCCGCAGCCGGCGCCGAGGTGATCCTGCCCGTCCGCAACCCCCGCAAGGGCGAGGCCGCGATCACCACGATCCGGCGGGCCGCCCCCGGCGCGACGGTCTCGCTGCGCAGCCTCGACCTGTCCTCGCTGGAGTCGGTCGCGGCCCTGGGCGACACCCTGCGCGAGGAGGGCCACCCGATCCACATCCTGATCAACAACGCGGGCGTGATGCAACCGCCGCACCGGCAGAGCACGGCCGACGGGTTCGAGCTGCAGTTCGGCACCAACCACCTCGGCCACTTCGCGCTGGTCGGCCGGCTCCTCCCGCTGCTGCGCGCCGGGGGCGCCCGGGTGACCTCGCAGATCAGCATCGCCGCGCGGCGCGGCCGGATCAACTGGGACGACCTGAACTGGGACCGCTCGTACCACGGCATGCGCGCCTACAGCCAGTCCAAGATCGCCTTCGGGCTGTTCGGCCTGGAGCTGGACCGGCGCAGCAGGGCGCACGGGTGGGGCATCACCAGCAACCTCTCCCACCCCGGGGTCGCCCCCACCAGCCTGCTGGCCGCCCGCCCCGAACTCGGTCGCAGCCAGGACAGCCCCCAGTACCGCCTGATCCGGACCCTGTCCGCGCGGGGCATCCTGCTGGGCACGGTCGAGACCGCGAAGCTGCCCGCGCTCATGGCCGCGGCCGATCCGAACGCCAGGCCCGGCGTCCTGTACGGGCCCAGCGGCCCCGGCAACCTCGGGGGCCCGCCGGCCGAACAGCGGATGTACCCGCCGCTGCGCAGCACCGAGGAGGCCGCGCGGGTCTGGGAGGTCTCCGAGCAGCTCACCAGGACCGCCTTCGTCGCCGCCTGACCACCGGCCCGCCCCGAGGAGCCCCATGAGTACCCTCACCCCGCACCCGTCGACGCAGCGCAGCACCACCGGACCCCACGACTGAGCGGCCGGTGTCGACCGTGCGGAACGAGACGCGTCCGCCCGGCGACGCGGTGCACCGCGTCGCCGGCCTGGTCCTGGCCGGCGGTGCCGGACGCCGGTACGGCGGACCCAAGGCGCCCGTGTTCCTCGGGCCGGCGCTCGACGTGCTGCGGGACGGCGGCTGCGACCCGGTCATCGCGGTCCTCGGTGCCGGCGCGCACCAGACCCGGGCCCGCGTCGACCTGACAGGTGTCGAGGTGGTGGAGAATCCGGGCTGGGCCGAGGGCATGGGCTCGTCGCTGCGGCTCGGCCTCGCCACGGCCACCCGCCTGCCCGGGGTGTCGGCGGTGTGCGTGCACCTGGTGGACATGCCCGGCGTGACCGCGACGGCGGTGGCCCGACTGCGGGCGCGGGCACACCCGGGTTGCCTGACCCGCGCCTGCTACGACGGCGAGCCGGGCCATCCGGTGGTGCTGGGGCGCGACCACTGGGCGGAGATCATCACGACCGCGCGGGGCGACCAGGGCGCCCGGGCCTACCTGCGCCGGCACGCCGCCCACGTCACCACCGTCGAGTGCGGCGACGTGGCCGCCGGGTACGACGTCGACGAACGGTGACCCGCTGACCCGGGCTCGTACCGGAACCGGGCTCGCGCCGGTGCTGGACCGCACCCGTCCCCGCCGCCGGTGCCGTCAACCGCCGATCGCGGACATCGTCCGGGCCGGCTGCAGGAACGCCGGATCGTCGATGCCGTGCCCGGCACGCTTGCCCCACATCGCCGCCCGCCACCGCCGGGCCAGCTCCTCGTCGTCGGCGCCGGCCCGCACTGCGCCGCGCAGATCGCTCTCCCGGGTGGCGAACAGGCAGTCGCGGACCTGACCGTCGGCGGTGAGCCGGGTCCGGTCGCAGTCCCCGCAGAACGGCCGGGTGACGCTGCCGATCACCCCCACCCGGGCGGGCCGGCCGTCCGCGCCGGTGAACCCGGCCAGCCGCCAGGTCTCGGCGGGCGCCCCGCCCCGCTCGTCCGGGTCGGGCAGCAGGGTGAACTCGGCCCGCAGCGCGGTCAGGATCTCCTCGGCGGTGACCATCGTGGCCCGGTCCCAGGCGCGCTGGGCGTCCAGCGGCATCTGCTCGACGAACCGCAGCTCGTAGCCGTGGGCCAGGGCGAACCGCAGCAGCCCCGGGCCCTCGTCCGCGTTGACCCCGCGCAACAGCACCGAGTTGACCTTGACAGGGGTGAGGCCGGCCGTCGCCGCCGCGGCCAGCCCGGCCAGCACCTGCGGCAACCGGCGGCGCCGGGTCAGCGTCGCGAACCGGTCCGCGTCGAGGGTGTCGAGGGAGACGTTCACCCGGTCGAGCCCGGCCGCGCGCAGTGGCTCCGCCAACCGGTCCAGCCCGATGCCGTTGGTGGTCAACGACAGGGTCGGTCGCGGGTCCAGTCCGGCGACGGCGGCGACGATGTCCGGCAGACCGGGCCGGATCAGCGGCTCGCCACCGGTGAACCGCACCTCGGTCACGCCGAGCCGCTGCACGGCGATCCGGACCAGCCGGACGACCTCGTCGTCGGTCAGCACCGCCGAGCTGGGCAGCCAGGGCGGCCCTTCCGGGGGCATGCAGTACGAGCAGCGCAGGTTGCACCGGTCGGTCAGGGAGACCCGGAGGTCCGTCGCGATCCGACCGTACCGGTCGACGAGCGGGCCGGCGGTCGGCGGTGCGGCGCTCATCGCCGACCCCACGGGGTGGCCACGACAGCGGCGCCCCACCGTGTTGGCCGCTCGACAGCAGCCCTCCCGCCGGGAGCACCCGATCGTCGGGCGGCGCACCAGGTCGACGGCATCCGTTGTCCTCTCTGCGCCGCCCGGCACCGAGGCTGACCTCGACGCCGGGCGGCGATCGTCGCTCGGCAGGGTCCAGGCGTCGGGACCGGCGACCGGATCAGGGACAGTTGACCCACTCCTCGGTGCCGTCGGCGAACACCTGGTGTTTCCACACCGGCAGCCGGGCCTTGACCTCGTCGACCAGCCGGGCGCAGGCGGTGAAGGCGGCCCCCCGGTGCGCCGTACTGACCGCGGCGACCAGGGCGGCGTCACCGACGGCCAGCGGGCCGAGCCGGTGGGCGACCGCCACCGCGTACACCTGCGGGTCGGCGGCGATCTCCTCGGCGACCCGGCGGAGCACCTCGGCCGCGCTCGGATGCCCCTCGTAGGCCAACCGGCGCACTCCCCGGCCGTGGTCGTGGTCGCGCACCCGGCCCCGGAACGACACCACCGCACCCGCACGGGGGTCCGCCACCGCCTCCTCGTCCGCCCCGTCGTCGATCGGGTCGCTGGTGACGATCGCGCGCACCACCCGTCCCCCGGTCACAGCAGCTTGTCGAGGGTGATGGGGAGGCTGCGGATCCGCTTGCCGGTGGCGTTGTAGATGGCGTTGCCGACAGCGGCTGCGGAGCCGACGGTGCCGAGCTCGCCGAGACCCCGAGCGCCAAGGTGGTTGATGACGGGGTCGGGACGGTCGAGAAAGTGGACGTCGATGGCGGGAATGTCGGCGTTGACGGGCACCATGTAGTCGGCCAGGTTGCTGCCGGCCAACCGCCCGGTGTCGAGTTCGAGCGGGTTGTCCTCCAGCAGCGCGTGACCGATGCCGAAGATGACGCCTCCGACGAGCTGACTCCGGGCGGCCTGGGCGTTCACGATCCGGCCGGCGTCCACCACAGTGGTGAAGCGGGTGACGCGGGGTTCCCCCGTGTACCTGTTGACTCTGACCTCACAGAAGTGCGCGCCGAAGCTGTGGAACCTGTACTCGGTCGCCTCCGGGCCGGGCTGGACCGTCGCGGTGGCCTCGACGTTTCGACGGCCGACCGTGGTCAGCAGGCGCTCGAAGGGCATCGAACGGCCTCTCCCCCGCAGTTGGCCCTTCTCGTACGTCAGTTCCTCGCTGTTCGCACCGTGCCACGGTGACTGCGGATCCGTGACAGCGACCCGGATGAGTTCGGCGACCACGGCGTGGACGGCGGCTTCGACCGCCGGCACGGTACTGGCGGTGGCCATGGAACCCACGGCCGGTGCGCCCTGCGGCAGGGCGGTGTCACCCAGTTCGGGCCTGACCCGACGCAGCGGGAGGCCCAGCTCGTGGGCTCCGGTGATCGCCAGCAGAGTCGTCGCACCGGTGCCCAGATCAGCGGTCGCGGAGGAGACCAGGGCGGTGCCGTCGTCGAGCAGCCGGACCCGGGCCTGGACGGGGTCCGGTATCCGGCGTCCCGGGTAGATGGCCGTGGCCATCCCCATCCCGACCAGCCACTGCCCGTCGACCCGGCTGCCGGGCCTGGCACGTCGGGCCGACCAGCCGAAGCGACGGGCGCCGACGCGGTAACAGTCGTCGAGATGTTTGCTCGACCAACGTACGTCCGTGCCGGGCACGGTGGTGGCGTAGTTGCGCAGCCGTAGCTCGACCGGGTCGATGCCGGTGGCGACGGCGAGTTCGTCCATCGCGGTCTCCAGCGCGAAGGCTCCGGGAGCCTCGTTGGGTGCCCGCATGGCGCAGGTGGGGGGCACGTCGAGCATGACCTGCCGCTCGTCGACATGCAGGTTCGGGGTCTTGTACAACACGGCCGAGGTCTCTATGGCCGGCCGCATCGACCAGTAGCCGACGAACGGCATCACGGCGTCGCTGGTGTGACTCACCGCGTTGAGGACGCCGTCCCGGGAGGCGCCCAGCTTGATGGTCTGGTCGACCGCACTGCGGTGGCCGATCACGGTGAACACCTGCTCCCGGGGCAGGACCAGCCGGACCGGACGGTTCAGCTGACGGGCCGCAGCCGCGGCCAGGGGGACGTCGTACCACGGAACCACCCGGCTGCCGAAACCGCCGCCGACGTACGGGGTGATCACCCGCACCCCTGTCGGCGAGATGCCGAGTCGGATAGCTGCCCCCAAGGCGGCGATGTGGGGCAACTGAGCGCCGCTGTACAACGTGAGCTGGGTGTGGTCGCTGTTCCACTCGGCGAGAACGGCATGGGGCTCCATCGGGACGGCATGCTGCGTCGGCTGATGGAAGGATGCCTCCACCACGACGTCACTGGCGGCGAACGCCGCCTCGATCGAGGCGACACCCGGGGCGAGCACGGTGACGCTCGCCGGGGGGTGGCCGGGCGCCACGGCGGCCGGTACGCGAGGCTCGTCGGCGAGCGACGTACGCGGCCGTTGCTCGTCGTAGGTCGTGGTGATCAGCCCTGCGGCCTCCCGCGCCTGCCCGGAGGTCTCGGCGACGACCATGCCGATGATCTGCCCCCGGAACCGGACCCGGGTGTCCTGCAGGGGCGCGTAGTTCTCCCCGGCGCCGGGCACCGGCTGGAGCCCGAGTTTGTGGAACGGGCTGTAGACCCCGATGACGCCTGGCGCGTTCTGCGCCGCGACGGTGTCCATCGCGGATATCGAGCCCCGCGCGATGGTGCTGGTGACCAGGTAGGCGTGCGCCACCCTCGCGCTCGGGTCCGAGGCCGGGTAGTCGGCCGAGTACCGGGCGGCGCCGGTGACCTTCGCCCGGCCGTCGACCCGGTCGATGTCGCGTCCGAGTGGGGAGACGGTCATCGTGGCTCCTGACTGCGAGAGGAGGACCGGGGCCGGGCGATGCCGGCACCGTGGTCGAGGAGTTCCGCCGTCCAGGCCGGCGGGACGGTGGACGGTGACGCGCCGCCGCGACGGTGGAGGGGTACCCCGGCGCGCAGCGGCACCCCGGAGCCGCCGAGCCGGTGGGCGACGATCTCCGCCGCGATCGACAGCGCCGTCTCCTGCGGGGTACGGGCGCCGAGGTCGAGCCCGATCGGCGAGTGCAGGCGGCTGAGCTCGTGCTCGGTCAGGCCGGCCGCGCGCAGCCGCACCAGGCGCTGCTCGTGGGTACGCCGCGACCCCATCGCCCCCACGTAGCCGACCGGCAGTCGCAGGGCGACGGTGAGCAGCGGTACGTCGACCTTCGGGTCGTGGGTGAGCACGCAGATGACCGTGCGGCCGTCGAGACGCTGGGCCCCCAGGTAGCGGTGCGGCCAGTCGACGACCACCTCGTCGGCGTCCGGGAACCTGGCCGGCGTGGCGAAGGTGGCCCGTGGGTCGCAGACGGTCACCCGGTAGTCGAGGAAGACGCCCTGGCGGGCCAGGGCCGCGGCGTGGTCGATCGCCCCGAAGATGAGCATCCGGGGCGCCGGGGTGGTGCACTCGACCAGCAGGGTCATCGGCTCCTGGCAGAAGCCGTCGGCCACCCCGATCTCCACGGTGCCGCTCGTCCCGGTGTGCAGCACACCGGTCGCGTGGGCGACGGCCACCCGGTCGAGCCGTTCGTCGCCGAGGCTTCCCGCGCGGGGCCCTCCGGGTCGCACGACGATCATCCGGCCGAGGTGGGTGTCCGGGCCACGCACGATCGTGGCGACGGCGACCGGCTCGTCCCGCGCGGCGTCGGTGAACGCCGCGTCGAGGTCGGGTTCGGCGTGCGGGTCGTGGTGGCGCAGAAAGAGCTCGATCGTTCCGCCACAGGTCAGGCCGATGCCGATGGCGTCGTCGTCGGTGTACCCGAACCGGAGGGCCCGCGGGCTGCGGTCCCCGTGCAGCATCTCCTGACAGGCCTGGTAGACGGCCGCGTCGACGCAGCCGCCGGAGACGTTGCCCAGCACGGCACCGGCGGCGTCGACGACCAGCGACGCGCCGGGCTGGCGGGGCGCGCTGCCCTGCACCCGGGTGACCGTGGCGGTCACGAAGGGTGTCCCGCCGCGGATCCGGTCGAGGAGTTCGGTGGCGAGTTCAAGCACGGTCGCCGCCGCTGTCGGTCGTCGAGGTCACGGCCACGCGAAGGTGCGTCATCGGCTCTCCATCAGGACGGTGAGGGCCCGGACCAGGGTCCGGCGCAGCAGCGCGGGCTTGAACCCGTTGTGCGGCAGCGTCCGGGCGCCGTCCGCGGCGGTGCGTACCGCTGCCTCGAAGACGTCGGCGGTGGCCCGCCGGCCGGCCAGGGCGTTTTCGACCGCCGGCAGCCGCCAGGGTCTGGTGCCGACCCCGCCGGCGGCGATCCGGGCCTGCCTGATGGTGTGGCCGCGCCACTCGATGGCGACCGCCGCCGAGGCGAGGGCGAACTCGTACGACTGCCGGTCACGGATCTTGAGGTACACGGAGTTCGGTGCCCACATCGAGCGGGGGACCGTGATGCCGGTGATCAGCTCGCCCGGTCGCAGCGTGTTCTCGAGGTGGGGCGTGCTGCCGGGCAGGGCGTAGAAGGTGTCGAGCGGCACCGTGCGGGTGCCCTGGGCGGTGGCCAGGTGCACGGTGGTGCCGAGCGCCACCAGCGGTACGGCCAGGTCGCTGGGGTGGGTCGCCACACAGGCGTCGCTGGTGCCGAGGATGGCGTGGGTGCGGTTGAACCCGGTCAGCGCCGAGCAGCCGCTGCCGGGCTCCCGCTTGTTGCAGGCCGTGGTGACGTCGCGGAAGTAGCCGCACCGGGTGCGCTGCAACAGGTTCCCGCCGATGCTCGCCATGTTGCGTAGCTGCGCGGACGCGCTCAGCTCCAGGGCCTGGGCGATCATCGGGTAGTCCCGGCGCACGATGCGGTCGGCGGCGACATCGCTCATCCGTTCCAGGGCCCCGATGTGCAGCCCGTCACGGTCGAGCTTGATGCCATGCAGCGGAAGCCGGTTGATGTCCACGACCCGGGTCGGGGTGAGCACGTCGAGCTTCATCAGGTCGACCAGGGTGGTGCCGCCGGCGAGGAAGGCCGAGTCCGGCGTGGCGTGCGAGAGGGCCTCGTCGAGGGTACGCGGCCGGGTGAAGGAGGCGGTTGGCATCAGCGCATCACCTTCTGCGCGTCCCGGATCGCCTCGACGATGGACGGGTAGCAGCTGCACCGGCAGATGTTGCCGGACATGCGTTCGCGGATCTCGTCGTCGGATCTCGCGGGGCCCTCCTGGACCATGCCGACCGCCGACATGATCTGCCCCGGGGTGCAGAAGCCGCACTGCAGGCCGTCGCGCTCGATGAAGGCCTGCTGCATCGGGTGCAGCCGATCGCCCCGGGCCAGCCCCTCGATGGTGGTGACCTCACGGTCGTCGACCGTGGCCGCCAGCGTCAGGCAGGACAGCACCCGCCGGCCGTCGACGTGCACGGTGCAGGCCCCGCACTGGCCCCGGTCACAGCCCTTCTTCGTGCCGGTCAGCTCCAGCTCGTCACGGAGCGTGTCGAGCAGGGTGGCCCGCGGGTCCACCTGCACCGAGACCGGCCTGCCGTTGACCGTCGCCCGTACGGTCACGGGTGCGGCGTCCGCCACCCGGGCCGGCGGCACGGCCTGCGCCTCCCGGGCCAGCAGCGGCACGCCTATCGCGACGGCGGCGCCGCCACCCAGCACGCTCCGCCGGGACACACCCGGCCGGCCGGGGCCTGTCTCGTCGTTCGGATTCATCGGTCCTCCCGGATGGACGGTGGACGGGGGCACACCGGGAACCGTTCGACGGTCGACCGGTCAGGTGCTCCTCCACCCTGGCCACCCGGGTCGGTGACTGCCAGGACCTGTCGATCCCAGGATGGGCCGCTCGCTGACCGGGCCCGCACCCGCACCGACCGACCGGCACCGGGGCGGGATCGGCGCTGCGGGGCGCACGTCACCTGGCCCGGGGCTCCGGTGACATCGACCGACAGGGGCCGTACCGGCGGCGTCGACCCGGCCGAGTGATGGAGCGCTCGACCCGTTCGAGGACCAGCAGGGGGTACCCGACCCAGCGCCGCGAAAAATGCCGACCCCTGAAATCGATCGACCTTTCCCTGTGAGGCTGGTGGGCGCGCTGCGAAGCTGTCCCTACCGGTTCCGTCATCCGCAGGGGGGCACCCATGATCCGAATCCGCCCCGGGTACCGGCGCGCCGCAGTCGCGGTCGGCGCCGCGCTGATCCTCACGGCCGCACCGGTCGGCACCCCACCGGCGTACGCCGACAACCAGGTCGACACGTTCACGGTCAGCGTGAACTACGGCCTCTACAAGTCCAGCGGCGGCACGCCGGTCCTGGTGCACAGTGAACGGTTCGCACCCCCCGGGGCCGGCATCGCCACCATCGAGTCCGTTCCCGGCAACGTCACCGCGTTCGCGATCGGGTTGGACGGCGGTCTCGTCCTGTCGCGGACCGTGCCGCTCGGCGCCGGCCCCGCCCTCACCCGCGACGGTCCCCCCGGCCTGGCCCCACCCGGGGCCCCGATAACCGCCGCCGGCCTGGACGTCTTCTTCGTCGGGCGCAACGGCGCGGTCTTCCACAGGTCATACCGGAGCGGGGCGCCGGTCGGGCCACGGCAGGTCACTGTCGCCGGCCTCGCCCCGCCCGGCGCGGTCGTCGCCACCATCCCCGGAATCACCTCCGGCGTGGCGTTCGTCGGCACCGACGGCGCACTCCGCGTGGTCCGGCCGACCAGCACCGGCACCTGGACGGCCACCCCGGCCAGCCCACCGAACGTCGCCACCCCCGGCGGCGGGCTCACCGCCGTCTCCGCCACGGCTGGATTCGTCACCGGACTCGACGGACGGATCTGGCAGGTACGGCTGACCGGTGGCCCACTGCCGGACCCGTGGGCAACGGTCCCCGTCGCCGGGGTCGGGGCCGCGCCGGCCGGGGCGCACCTCACCGCAGCCCAGTTCGCCGGCGGGCCGACCATCGTCATGTTCGCCGGCCACGACGGTGCCGTCCGGGCCACCTCGAACGTCACCGGCACCTGGCACGAGCCGACGGCGGCCACCGCGGCCGGCGTCGCCGTCGCCGGAAAGCCGATCGCCACCACCATCCACGGCGACCACCTGCACGGCGACTGGTGCGGCAACAGCCTGGCGTGGCAGATCCGCATCCCGAAGCCGATTCCGCAAGGAGGCCCCTATCCCGAGCCGTGGAACGCCGTCACCTACTCGTTCCAGGCCCCCGCCATCCAGCCCGGCGGACACGTCACCAGCGTCCTGCGCTAGGGCGTGTGTCGAAGTCGGTGGTGGCGCCTGAAATGGTGTGACCGTTCGGCGTG
>NZ_LRQV01000097.1 GCF_001567585.1 Micromonospora rosaria | reverse complement strand
GTGGTGGGCGGGGTGGTCGGCGGCCCGGTGGTCGGGGTGACGGTGCCGGTGCAGGTGGTGCCGTTGAGGGCGAAGCTGGTCGGCACGGGGTTGCTGCCGGTCCAGGCACCGTTGAACCCGAAGGAGGTGGTGGCCCCGGTGCCGATGGCCGCGTTGTGGTCGACGTTGCGGGCGGTGACCTGGGCCCCGGCGGAGGTCACCGTGGCGTTCCACGCCTGGGTGACCTGCTGCCCCGCGGCGGGGAAGCTCCAGGTGAGGGCCCAGCCGTTGACCGGGTCGCCCAGGTTGGTGATGCCGACCTCGGCCCCGAAACCACCTCCCCACTGGTTGGTGATCCGGTAGTCGACCCGGCAGCCGGGGGCGGCCGCCGCCGCGTGGACGGTGGTGAGGGTGGCCGCGAGCAGGCCGGTGGTGGCGGTCGCGGCGAGCAGCAGGGTCCGACGCCGCCGGCCCCGTCGGGTCGGTGGCGGCCGGTGGGTGGGCAGGGCTGAGTGGGACGGTACGGGTTGCATGGTGGTGCCTCCACAGGAGGTGGGTGGGTACGGCGGTCGGGACGGGGTCGGCCTGCCCAGGGCCGACGCTGTTCCGCCGTACTGTCGCGGTGAAACGATTCATTGATGCCCGTAAAAGTCCGCGCCCTGCGAATGCTAAGTCCCCCCGGGCACCGGCACAACAGTCGTCTCGCCACGGCCACCCCTTGATCACCAAGGGTGAGGGTGATCAACTGATCACATGGCCGAGCACATGGACCCCGAGGAGTTCCGCCGGGCCGGGTACGCGGTGGTTGACTGGATCACCGATTACTGGGCCACCCTCGGGCAGCGACCGGTGACCACCCAGGACCCACCCGGCACGGTGGTCGCCGCCCTGCCCGACGCTCCCCCGCCCGAGGGCGAACCGGTCGCGGCGGTCCTGGCCGACCTGGACCGGCTGGTCCTGCCCCACCTGACCCACTGGCAGCACCCCTCGTTCTTCGGGTACTTCCCGGCGAACACCAGCGGGCCGAGCGTTCTCGGGGACCTGGTCAGCGCGGGGCTGGGGGTGCAGGGGATGCTCTGGTCGACCAGCCCGGCCGCCACCGAACTGGAGACGGTGCTGCTGGACTGGCTCGCCGACCTGCTGGGCCTGCCCGAGCGGTTCCGCTCCACCGGCACCGGGGGTGGGGTCATCCAGGACTCGGCCTCGTCGGCGACCCTGGTCGCCACCCTCGCCGCGCTGCACCGGGCGAGCCGGGGACGCTGGCGGTCGACCGGCCTGGACCGCCGGTACCGCGCGTACACGTCGACCGAGGGGCACTCGTCGATCGAGAAGGCCGCCCGGATCGCCGGCCTGGGCAGCGACGGGGTCCGCACCGTCGAGGTGAACCCGCGTACCCGGGCGCTGGACCCGGCGGCGCTGCGCGCGGCGATCCGGGCCGACCTGGCCGCCGGGGAGGTGCCGGCGATCGTGGTCGCCACCATCGGGACCACCTCCACCACCGCCGTGGACCCGCTGCCGGAGATCGGCGCGATCTGCGCCGAGTACGGCGTCTGGCTGCACGTCGACGCCGCGTACGCGGGTTCCGCCGCGATCTGCCCGGAGCTGCGCTGGACGCACGCCGGCCTGGAGTACGCCGACTCGTACTGCTTCGACCCGCACAAGTGGCTGCTCACCGGCTTCGACTGCGACGCGTTCTGGGTGGCCGACGCCGGGGAGCTGGTCGAGGCGCTGACGGTGCTGCCGGAGTACCTGCGCAACACGGCCTCCGAGACCGGCGCGGTGATCGACTACCGGGACTGGCAGGTGCCGCTCGGTCGCCGGTTCCGGGCGCTGAAGCTGTGGTTCGTGCTGCGCTGGTACGGCGCGGAGGGGCTGCGCGCGCACGTCCGGTCCGGGGTGGCCCTGGCCGGCGGGTTCGCCGACCGGGTCCGCGCCGACGACCGCTTCGAGGTGGTGGCGCCGCACCCGTTCGCGCTGGTCTGCTTCCGGCTGGTGGCCGGCGACGAGGCCAGCGCCGAGCTGCTGGCCCGGGTCAACGGCACCGGGCGGGTGCTGCTGACCCACACCCGGGTCGCCGGCCGGTACACCCTGCGGCTGGCGGTCGGCTCGCCGCAGACCCGGCCGGAGCACGTCGACGAGGCCTGGCACCTGCTGGCGCGCACCGCGACCGAGGTGCTCGCCGACCTACCGGCCCCGGCCTGACCAGCCGGGAGTGGCCGCGCCGGGCTGGCCGCGCCGGGCCCACATGTCCCCGGCCAGCGGTATACCAGGAGGGTATTTTTATACCTCCTGGGTATACCGCTCGTCCGGGTCGTCCCCGGCCCGGACTCCCGTCCGGCCGCAGGACCGTTCGGGGTCAGATCCAGGCGTTCGGGTCGGCGACCAGCTCGCTCACCCGCTCCGGGAGCTTGCCGGTGGCCACGTCGGCGATCGAGACCAGCTCCAGGATCTGCCGCTCGTTGGCCCGCAGGGCGATCCACACCTCCTGCAACGCCCGCGCCGCCCCCTGGTAGCCGAGCTGCTCCGGCCGCTGCCCCCGCACGTGCGCGAGCGGGCCGTCGATCACCCGGATCACCTCGGCGAGGGAGATCTCCCCCGCCGGGCGGGCCAGCCAGTACCCTCCCTCGGGACCACGCTGGGCGTGCACGATGCCGCCCCGGCGCAGTTGCAGCAGAATGCTCTCCAGGAACTTCGGCGGAATCTCCTGCGCCCGCGCGATCTGCTCCGCGGTCACCGGTCGGGTCCGCCCGGCGCCCGCCCCGTCGGCGACGGCGGCGAGTTCGGCAGCCGCGCGAAGGGCGTAGTCGACCCGGGCGGAGAGGCGCATGCCGGCAAGGTTAACCGGCAACGAACCACCGACCTCCGCCGCCCCACCGCCGTGCCAGCAGGTGGTCACGCGCTGCACGCACTACGTCCCGACGGACACGGGGCGGATGGCGCGAACGCGGGGCGGACGGTGCGGACGGCGCGAACGCGAGGGCGGACGGTCAGGCGCCGACGCGGCGCAGCAGCCCCTCCTGCACGGCGCTGGCGATGTGCCGGCCGTCGGCGGTGAACATCCGGCCGGTGGCCAGCCCCCGCGCCCCCGAGGCGGACGGGCTCCAGCAGTCGTAGAGGAACCACTCGTCGGCGCGGAACGGCCGGTGGAACCAGAGCGCGTGGTCCAGGCTCGCGCCGACCACCCCGCCCGGCCCCCACACCTCGCCGTGCACCGACAGCACCGAGTCCAGCAGGGTGAGGTCGGAGGCGTACGTGAGGGCGCAGGCGTGCAGCAGCGGATCGTCGGGGAGCTTCCCGTCGATCCGCATCCAGACCCGCTGGTGCGGGTCGGCGGGCCGGTCCCCGGGGGCCACCCAGCCCGGCTCGCCGACGTACCGGACGTCGATCGGGCGCGGGATGCGACCCCAGATGCCGAGCCGGTCCGGGTACCGGGCCAGCCGCTCGGCCATGGTCGGCACCTCGTCGGGTACGGGTACGTCCGGCGGGGTGGGCGCCTGGTGCTCCAGCCCCTCCTCGATCCGCTGGAAGGAGGCCGACATGAAGAAGATCGGCTTCTCGTGCTGGTACGCCACGGACCGCCGGACGGAGAACGACCGCCCGTCGCGGACGTCCTCCACCCGGTAGTCGATCGGCTCGGCCGGGTCGCCGGGGCGGACGAAGTAGCCGTGCAGCGAGTGCACGAACCGCTCCGGGGCCACCGTGCGACCGGCGGCGACCAGGGCCTGGCCGGCGACCTGGCCGCCGTACACCCGCTGGGGGCCGACCGGGGGACTCATCCCCCGGAAGGCCATCGATCCGGTGGCGTCGAGGTCGAGAACCTCCAGCAGTTGGTCGACCGCGGCCTGGCCGACCACGACGCCACCGGTGGTCACTGCAACGCCCGCGCGGAGGCGGCGTCGACCAGCGATCCGAGCTGGTGCACCCGCAGGGTGTTGGTGGAGCCGGGGGTGCCGGGCGGGCTACCGGCGACGATCACCACGTAGTCGCCCGGGGTGGCCCGGTCCAGGCCCAGCAGCGCCTGGTCGACCTGGCGGAACATGTCGTCGGTGTGCTGCACGAACGGCATCAGGAAGGTTTCCACCCCCCAGGAGAGGGCGAGCTGGTCGCGGACCTCGGGAACCGGGGTGAAAGCCAGCAGCGGCAGGTCGCAGTGCAGCCGGCTGAGCCGCCGCACGGTATCGCCGGTCTGCGAGAACGCGACCAGCGCCTTGGCGCCGATGGCCCGCGCGATCTGCGAGGCCGCGACGGTGAGCGCGCCACCGTGGGTACGCGGGTCGTGCTGGAGGCGGGGCACCCCGATGGAACCGGCCTCGGTGGTGGTGACGATCTTCGCCATGGTGCTGACGGTGAGCACCGGGTACTTGCCGACGCTGGTCTCGCCGGAGAGCATCACCGCGTCCGCGCCGTCGAGCACCGCGTTGGCCACGTCGGAGGCCTCCGCCCGGGTGGGGCGCGAGTTCTCGATCATGGAGTCGAGCATCTGGGTCGCCACGATGACCGGCTTGGCGTTCTCCCGGCAGAGCTGCACGGCGCGCTTCTGCACCAGCGGCACCTGGTCCAGCGGCAGCTCCACGCCCAGGTCGCCCCGGGCGACCATGACCCCGTCGAAGGCCAGCACGATGGCCTCCAGGTGATCCACCGCCTCGGGCTTCTCGACCTTGGCCATGACCGGCCGGTGCACCCCGACCTCGCTCATGATCGCGTGGACGAGCTTGATGTCCTCCGCCGAGCGGACGAAGGACAGGGCGATCATGTCGGCGCCCAGGCGCAGGGCGAAGCGCAGGTCCTCGGCGTCCTTGTCCGACAGGGCCGGGACGCTGACCGCCACGTTCGGCAACGAGACGCCCTTGTTGTTGGAGACCGGGCCACCCTCGGTGACCAGGACCCGGATGTCGTTGCCGGTGACCTCGCTGACCTCGACGGCCACCCGGCCGTCGTCGATCAGCAGCCGGTCACCCGGCTTGACCTCCTGCGGCAGCTTCCGGTACGTGCAGGAGACCCGCTCCTTGGTGCCGACGACGTCGTCGCTGGTGATCACGACGGAGTCGCCGGTGCGCCACTCGTGCGGGCCGTCGGCGAAGCGGCCGAGGCGGATCTTGGGGCCCTGAAGGTCGGCGAGGACCGCCACCGGCCTTCCGGCCGCCTCCGACGCCTCCCGGACGAGGTGGTAGACCGCCTCGTGGTCGGCGTGGCTGCCGTGGCTGAAGTTCAGCCGGGCCACGTTCATGCCCGCGTCGACCAGACCCCGGATGCGCTCCGGAGACGAGGTGGCAGGGCCAAGAGTGCAGACAATCTTCGCGCGGCGTGTCACGCCCATCAGGCTAGTCTCTCCCCCGGATCGACCCGCCGGCCGACCCCTTTGCGGAAACGGAAACATCGGTCCAACCCCGGGGTACCTGGACCTGTCCAACGTACTAATGGTCGTCCGGCTCGCGCGGGGGACACTGGACGCGGGCATCGGCGACCGCGACGCAGAGCGTACTCGCCCGGGGCCCGGACGGCCTGCCGGGCTCCGGACCAGCCCGACGGCGGCACCGGTTCGGACCGCCCGGTCGGCCCGGTCACCCGGCCCCCGTGGGCCGGATCGCCCCGCCCCGGCGGGTCCGTCCGGCCGGCCCCGCCCGCCGCGTGCGCCCACGTCACCAGCGCGCTCCGGGGGCCACCAGACCCGTGGGGCCCCGGGGTGCGGCGACGGTACCACCGGCGGCCCGGCCCCCGCCGTCACCCACCCGACACGCCGTCACCCCACGCCCCGCCACCGCACGCCCCGCCACCGCGGCCCCGTGCCACTGCCGTCGCGTCCCGCCACGGCGCGCCCCGCCACCCCGCGCCCGCTCGGCCGACGGCCCGGCCCGGCCCGGTGCCCGTCGCCGTCAGCTCGCCGCCTTGGCCAGGGGGAACTCCAGCGCACCGGCCGGGCAGTGGAAGGTCAGCACCTCCACCCGGTAGAGCCCGGCCCGCACCGCCGGGTCGGCCTCCAGCACGGTCCGGACGTCGTCGACCGAGCCGGTACGGGCCAGGCCGAAGCCGAGCGGCGCGTCTGGTTCCCGGGCCGGGCCGTCGACCGACCCGGCGACCAGCACGACCCCCCGGCGTTGCAGCGCACCCATGTACCCGGCGTGGTCGGCCTGGAGCCGGCGGACCGTCTCCTCCGGCAGGTCCCGACCGGCCGGCCCGGGGTACAGCACGATGCACTCGTACGTGTCGAGCGCCAGGTCGAGCCGAGGTTGCTGCGCCATGGCACGCCCTCCCGTCGCGCGGACCGTCCCACCTCGGCCCAGCGTCGCACGGGTCGGCCCGCCGTACCCGCCGCTCGGCGCAACTCCCCCGGCTCGCGGCGGACGGGCCGGCAGCGGTCCGGACCGGAGTCGTCGCCCGGCCCCGGCGGGTGGAAATGTTGACAGCGGCCGGACCCGGGAATGTTTCCCCGGAGAGCCAGCACGAGAACCGGACCAGCGACAGAATGGGGTACACCGATGGCACAGCCCGCGAAGGCCTCCGGCACGTACCGGATCGGCGGCGACCTGACCGTCGACCGGCTCGGGTACGGGGCCATGCAGATCACCGGTCCCGGGGTCTGGGGCGACCCGAAGGACCCGGCCGAGGCGCTCCGGGTGCTGCGCCGGGCGTACGAGCTGGGCGTGACGTTCATCGACACCGCCGACTCGTACGGGCCGTTCGTCTCCGAGATGCTGATCAAGAAGGCGCTGCACCCGTACGCCGACGACCTGGTGATCGCGACGAAGGCCGGGCTGACCCGCTCCGGCCAGGGCGAGTGGCGGCCGGTGGGCCGGCCGGAGTACCTGCGCCAGCAGTGCGAGCTGAGCCTGCGCCACCTCGGCCTGGAGTCGATCCCGTTGTACCAGTTGCACCGGATCGACCGGAAGGTACCGCTGGAGGACCAGCTCGGTGAGCTGGCGCTGCTCAAGCAGGAGGGCAAGATCCGGCACATCGGGCTCTCCGAGGTGACCGTCGAGCAGATCGAGGCGGCCCGGAAGATCGCCCCGATCGTCTCGGTGCAGAACCTCTACAACCTGGCCGACCGCTCCGCCGAGGACGTGCTGACCCACTGCGAGCGCAACGACCTGGCGTTCATCCCCTGGTTCCCGATCGCCACCGGCAACCTGGCACGGCCGGGCGGCCCGCTGGACGCGATCTCCACCGAGCACGGCGCGACCCCCGCCCAACTCGCCCTGGCCTGGCTGCTGCGCCGCTCCCCGGTGATGCTCCCGATCCCCGGCACGTCCTCCGTGGCCCACCTGGAGGAGAACGTCGCCGCCGCCGAGGTCAAGCTCACCGACACCGAATACGAATCCCTCTCCACCGCCGCCTAACCCCCACCCACCCCCACCCCACCCCCGCCCCACCCCCTCCACCCCCTCCACCCCCGTTGATCATGGAGTTGGCGGCTCGGATGATCTCCGTGGAACCGTCAACTCCATGATCAACGCGCGTCCGGGGTCAACGCGTCGGGATCAACGGGGGTGGGGGCGGGGGTGGGGGGTGGGTGGGGGGCGCACGTCGTGTGCGGCCTGGCGGGGTGGGGGGCAGTACCCTTGCGGCTTTGTCCGCCTGCCTTCGGGATGTCTCCATGCCCAGTACCGACATGTTGACCATCGACGACCTCGACGAGATCGGTCACCACGACCATCCTGACCGCAAGGACCCGCCGGCGCTGGTCGACCGGCTCGTCCGGGCGGTGGACGACGGCCGGATCGCCGACGAGCGGGACCGGGGTTACGCCCTCTCGCTCGCCGCCGGTATCGCCGAGGAACAGCTCACCGACCTCGACCTCGCGATGACGCTGATCGAGCGGAGCATCGCCGAGGAGCGGGCCGCCGGCCAGTCGGATCTGGCCCCCCGCGCGGACCGGGCCCGGCTGCTGCACCGGACCGGCCGGTCCGACGAGGCGCTGGCGGAGCTGACCGAGCTGCGTCCGCTGCTGGAGACCGACCCCACCGCCGGTTACCTGACCGACGTGCTGGAGGAGATCGGGCAGGCCGAGCTGGCCGAGCAGTGGCTGACCGACGCGGTCCGCGCCCTGCTCGCCCGGGGGCCGGGCTCCGACGACCAGGGCCAGGCCACCGCGATGGTGTACGGGCTGGTCCGCCAGCGGCACCGGCTGCGCCACGAGCTGGACCGCCCGCACGACGACCTGGACGACCTGGCCGACCGACTCGACGTCGCCGCCGACCGGGCCGCCGACCGCGCCGCCGCCACCGCCAACGGACTGTTGTACTGGCCCCGGGCTGAGTTCACCAATCTGCTGCTGCGCTGGCCGGGCCTGACCGAGCAGCTCGGCACGACCTGGGACGACCACCGCGCCCTCGTCGAACGGGAACTCGTGGAACTGGCCGAGGACGGGGTGCCGGCCCTGGTCCTGGTCCCCGGCTCGGCCGAGGCGTTCGCCGCCTACGTCACCGACGCCGATGTCGACCCGCTGGACGCCGACACCCTGGACGGCTACGTCGACGAGATCGTCGACGACGCCGACGGGCAGCCCTGGCCGCCGGGGCGCAACGAGCCGTGCTGGTGCGGCTCCGGCAGCAAGTACAAGAAGTGCTGCCTGCCCCGGTCCCGCGACTGAGGCCGACGCACGTCGCGGGCCCCGCACGCCGGATGTCGGCCTCTGGGGTCCGCGCCACCGAGCCATCGGTGTCGGGACGCGACCGGATCGTGGGCGTCGGCTCGAACGGCAGCGCCGCACGCCACCGGGTGGGTGGCGTGCGGCGCGGACCGTCCGATGTGGCTCAGGATGCGGTACCGGCCGGCTTGACCGCCGGCTTCTCCTCCTCCTGGTTCTTCACGTACGTCGGGTGCAGGTGCACCGGTAGCGCCTCGGCGCGCCGACGCCGGGAGCGGGCCCGCAGGTTCAGGACCTCGACGAAGATCGAGAACGCGATCGGGCCGTACACGTAGCCCTTCGGGATGTGCTGGTCGAACGACTCGGCGATCAGGCTGGCGCCGATGAGCAGCAGGAACGACAGGGCCAACATCTTGACCGTCGGGTGCTTGTTGACGAAGTCGCTGATCACACCGGCCGAGGCGAGCATGATCACCATCGCGATGATCACCGCCGCCACCATGATGAACAACTCGTCCACCATGCCCACCGCCGTGATCACCGAGTCGAGCGAGAAGACGATGTCGAGGACCAGGATCTGGGCGATCACCGGCCCGAACGAGGCAGCCTTGCCGGCCCGCGCGTGGTCACTGCCCTCCAGGTGCTCATGGATCTCGTAGGTCGCCTTGCCGAGCAGGAACGCCCCACCCAGCAACAGGATCAGGTCGCGTCCGGATATCTCCTGCCCGAGCACCTCGAACAGCGGTGCGGTCAGGCCGATGATCCAGGACAGCGACGCCAGCAGCAGCAGGCGCGTGATCAGGGCGAGCGACAGCCCGATGGTGCGGGCGCGGGCCTGCTGGTGCTCGGGCAGCCGGCCGGCCAGGATCGAGATGAACACAACGTTGTCGATGCCCAGCACGATCTCCAGCAGGAGCAGGGTCGCGAACGCGATCCACAGCTCGGGACTGGCTAAGAACTCCATCTCATCCTCGTCTTTCATGACCAGCGTCGGGTCGACCACCGACCGCCGGCTGATCCTTGCATGGAGTGTCACGCGCGCCCGGGAATCGAGCGCGGCCACTCTTACCCCGACCGTGGGGCGGTCAACCCACGGCCGGGCGCCGGCCCGGCGACCGGCCGCCGACAGCGTCACCCGGCCAGCCGGACGGCGGGAACCGACGGCGGGACGCTCCGGCGAGCCGGGGGCAGAATATGAGTGAATTTTTACTTTCGCCGGCCGCCGAGGTATCGGGTATCCGACAGATACCCGTATCGGCTAGCCTTCGACGGTGATCCATAGATGTACGGATCATGAATCGTCATCGTCACGGCCCGGAGCACACCTGGGGAGCCCCATGCCAGACAGCGAGCCCAGCCCGGCCGACGCCGTGCTGGAGCGGCTCGACGACGAGATCACGTTTCTCGTCGACAACCTACGGGACGTCTCCGACAGCCTCGCCGACCTGGCGTTCAGCCTCGACACCCACCTCACCGAACACGGCCACGAGCAGGTCCGCGCCGTCGTCGACCGGGTCCGGGCCACCCTCAACACGCAGGTCACCAACGACCTCACCGCGCTGGTCGGGCTCGGGGCCATCCGGCACGGTCCGCCCGCCGACCCGGCCTGCACCGGTACGGTCACCGCCGACCTGCCCGCCCTGGTCATGGGCGACCCGCCACCCCCGGGTACCGATCCGGCCGGACGTGACTCGATCCTGGCCGACCTGCTCGCCGACGCGGCGGACCACCTCCGGCGACTGGTGGCCTTCGTCGGCGAGTACTTCGACCTGGCCCGGGTCGCCGCCGAGCACGGCAACGCCGAACGGGCGATGAGCGCGTACCGGTTGGCGCGCCGCGCGGCCCGGCAGGCGCCCGAGGCGTACCAGATCTGGGTGACCTGCCTGGTCGAGGCGGCCCGGGGGCGGCCCGACTGCCCGATCGAGACGACCTGGCCGCCCGTGCCCCTCGACCCGTCACCACCGGCGATCCGGCAGGCCCTCCCGCCACTCGACGCCACCAGCCCGGAGGCGAACTGACGGCCTCTCGCCGGGCACGGATCGCCGCCGCAGGGCCGGTCAGGACGACGGCACGATCGACGCCACGATCGCGAGCAACGTCGCGGTGTCGACCCGCTCCGGATCGGCCAGCACGTACCCGGCCACGCCCGGCCCCGCCAGCCAGAACGCCTCGCCCTCGCCGAACAGCCCGATGACGTCCGCCGGACCGCCCCCGGGGCCGGCGGCAGGCTCGGCACCGGGGGCGGCGGCGCGGGGCTGCCGGAACTCGGTCAACGGCCACTGCGCCGGGTCCCGCTCCTGGTACCCCGCCAGCACGTCGCGCACCTCGTCGAGACTGGTCAGCCCGTCACCACGCAGCACGTGCACCCGCAGGTCGACCCGGTACCCGTCGTCGACCTGCCGCTCCCACACCCGAGTCGTGAACCGGACGTCCTCCCACTCGCTGGCGAAGTCCGACACCAACTCCCCGACCCCGTCCGGCACGTACCCGATCCGGAACCCGTCCACCTCACCCCCGGATCGCCCCGCCACCGCACCCACCATCTCGCCGTCTCCCCATCCCCACAGACCCCGTCAGCAGCAACCATCTACCGTCCAGATCGACCGCTGCCGGCTACCCGGCCGCCTCGATCGCCGCCTCCACCTGGTCGAGGTAATCGAACCACCACTGCCCCTCGGGCAGTTCCCGGGACGACAGCAGACTGCCGGCGACCACAAAGGCCAGCACGACCACGTCCTCGGTCCGAAGATCCTCGGCTAACGAACGGCCAGCAAGAATGGCGTTCATGAACACTGCCACCTCATCGCTGGTGATGTTGGCCCATGCCTCCATGTGCGCGACCTTCTCGGCCACGACCTGCACCTGTGCATGATTCGGCCGCCCCTGATGCAGGTCGATCAAGACAAACCCGGCCACCGCAACGAGCAGTTCCAGGGATTCGCGTCTGGTCTTCTCGTCCACGAAAGCAGCGAGCGCAGCATCAAGGCTCTCCGCGTCACGCTTGACCACCCAGTGCAGCGCTTCGCGCACCAGATGTTCCACGCGGTCATCGATCCGCATCGCGTTCTCTCTCCTGTCGACGCTTGTCTAGCAACGACTTGTACGCACCGAAGGCACCTAGTCCTGCGAAGATGAATCCACCGACCGCCTTGGGGATGAGGGGCACGAACTCCGCGACAGGAGCCCATACCGCCCCGACAGCGGACCCCCCGAACACGATCGCTTCTGGAGTCACCCGCCGTCGGCGCCTTGGCGGGGGCGCGCTGTCAGCGCTCCGGTCCCGGACCCTGGGCGACAGCTCGTCGGCGGGGACGCCAGCGTTTCCAGAGAGGTCAGGCGCCGGCGGCCTCAAGGGAAGCTGTCGTACGGGTGGGCGGCGGGTTGCGCTGCCGCCACCCCCGGTCAGTTTCCCAGCGCCTGTACCCGAGCCATCGTCTCCTGGACCTGCTGCTTCGCCGGCTCACCACCCTGGGCGGCCTGGCCCAGCGCTTGCCGGTACGCGTCGATGATCCCGATCAACTGGCCGGCGGCGACACCTTCCAACGCGCCCGCGACCAGGGACCGCGCCTCCTCGACGTCCTGAGCCGCCGCCACCGTCTTGGCCTTGGCCTCGTCCAGCTTCTGCGACGCCGCCGCCAACCTCGCCAGCATCTGAGCAGCGCTCACACGCCCTCCCCCGTCTCGCCCCGACAGTCACCGCCGTGCCGCCGCACCAGCACGACCACAAGGGAGAGTACGAGAGTTGAGCACACAACGCGACCACCCGGCCACGCACCGCCCTGTCGGAACGACTACACGGGGAACAAGCCTCAGCGCTCGGCGACGAACACACCGAGGCCGTGCACGCCCTGCACCCAGCCCTGCGTCTGCAGCACGAGAATGGCCTGGCGAACCACGGTGGTGGAGACGCCGTGCTGACTTTTGAGCTGGGCGGTAGACGGCAATTGATCGCCAGGGGCAAGCTCCCCTGACTCGATTTGGATTCGGATGTGGTCCGCGAGCTGTTGCCACTTGGGCTTGACGGGCATGTGAACTCCCAGGTCTGCACCGTCATTTGATCACGACCCACTTCACGTGACAAGTAACGTGATGTAACGCTTGCTTTCCGTGACTAGATGTGTAAAGTTCGAATCGGCCGGCTCCCAGGTCTGCAAACCCGGAGTTGGTTCGTCCCACCCGCACAGAGCGCCCGGCTGGCCGGATCCCCCTCGGTCGGCCGGGCGTGCCGGAGCCTGCCCGCACGCGGCCCGGCCAGCACACGACGCCACGAGACCCGATCGAAACGGGAGACGCCTGTGCACGACCAACCCGAGTACGACGAGGACGGCCTCAGGCCGCCCGAGCACGCCAGCCCCACCCACCCGGACGAGCAGACCCCGCCCCGGCTCCGGCACGAGTTCGTCTCGCGGCGGGACGTCGAGGACGCCGAGGACGTCCTGTTCGCCCATCCCCCACGCCGGGTCAGCCGGCTGCTCTGCGCCTGCGGCGAGTGGTACCCGTGCGACGAGGTCCGCTTCGCCCACCTGGTGATGGGGGCGGCGTGACACCGGCGCGGCGACGACAGCAGGCCAACGCCGGGCGACGGTACGGGCAGACCCCGGCGGGACGGCGGCAGGAGGCGGCCACGTCCGCGCGCCAGGTGCTCGACACGCACGTCACCTCGGCGTACACCGGGGTGTGTCTGGGCTGTGGGCGGCCGGGACCGTGCGACGAGCAGCGGGCCGCGCTGGCGACGATCGCCCGGCCCGCGCCGGCCTGGCCGGATCCGGTGGACCGGGTCGCCGGCGACGTCGCCGAGCTGCGGTCGGCCTGGCTGGCGACAGCGGTGGCGGTGGACCGGGCCGGTGAACACCTCGCCGGGGTGGACCGGGCGGCGTACCGGACGCCGACCTGGCAGCAGGCGTTGACCGACTGCTGGCAGCGCTGGCCCTGGTGCACGCGGGGCTGACCGAGGCCCGGCGGCTGCCCGACCGGCCCACCGCCTCCGCCGGTACCGTCCTGGCCGGGTTGCGGGCCGCCCGCGCCGACGCCGACCGGGCCGCCGCGCAGGCCGCCACGGTGCGGCGGACCCTGGCGGCGGCCGAGGACCGGGTCCGGCGTACCGGTGGGCCGACGGCGCTGGCGGCGGCCCGGCACTGGGCGGCGGCGAACGCGCGGCTCGGCCTGGTCGTCGCCCGGCTCGCGGTGGGCGGGGTCGCGCTCGACCGGTACGCCGCCGCGCTGACCTCTGCCGCCGTGCCACCGGGCCGGGCGATGCCGGGGCCGGTCCGGGTGGGCGCCGCCGGCCCGGTCACCGCGATCGCGGCCGGGGCGCTGGCGGCGGGCCGGCTGGTCGGCGCGGCGCGGCGACGGGTACGCCCCGGGCGGTGGGCCCGACTGCGGGACCGGGTCCGCCGGGAGGTGAGGGGCTAATGCGTGACGATCCGATGCGGGCGCTGCGGGACCTGGTACGCGGGCGCGACGACGGACCCGGGCCGACTCGACGGCTTGGCGGCGGCGGACTGGGGGCGGTACGCCGACCTGCTCGCCGGGGTGTTCCTGCTCGCCGCCCGACGGCGGTTCGTCGCCGGGCAGGACCGGGCCCCGGTGATCCGGTTCGTGGCCGGCGTCCGGGAGCGGTACGACCGGTCGGGGCGGGACGTCGACCCGCTGATCGCCGAGGACCTGGTCTGGGCCGCACTCGGCGACCGGCCGCCGGTGCCGGTGAGCGCGGCGGCGGTGACCGCGCAGACCGTGCTCCTGCTCGGTCTGCTGGAGGACGAGGGGATGCCCGCCACCGAACGGGACGACCTGCTCGACGCCGCCGCCCGGACGGTCCGCCGGCCGCCCGCGCTCACCGGTCGGGAACCGGCGGCGGAGTGACCGGGCGGTGTTGCGCGGCGGCGGGATGATCGGTCGGGGGCGACGTACGGTGGGTGCGCGTCCCCCGGGCACCCGATCTCGTGCCCCCAGGTCGAACGGGCGGCACCCGACCCGAAAGGGGATCCCCATGACAGGAACGACGGACGCGGTGGTGGTCGGTGGCGGCATCGTCGGGTTGACGGCGGCGGTCCGGCTCCAGGAGCAGGGGGCCAGGGTGACCGTGCTGGCCCCCGACGATCCCGAACGGACGGTCTCCACGGTCGCCGCCGCCGTCTGGTACCCCACCCACACCGACGAGGATCCCCGGGTGCTGCGCTGGGCGCGGGACACGTACACGGTGCTGACCCGGCAGGCCGCCGAGGGGGTGCCGGGGGTGGTGCTGCGGCCCACCCGGATGCTGTTGCGCGGCCGGTTCGACGGTCCGCCGTGGTGGGCCGAGGCGACCGGTGACCTGGTGGTCCACCCGGCCGACCCGCCGTACGAGGTGGAGTTGCGGTTCACCGCGCCGACGGTGGAGATGTCGCCGTACCTGGCCTGGCTGCGGGACCGGCTGCTCGCCGGGGGCGGCCGGGTGGTACGGCAGCGGCTCAGCAGCCTCGACGACGCCTTCACCGGCACGGCGGAGACCGGCGGGGCGGCGACGGTGGTCAACGCGACCGGGCTCGCCGCCCGGGAGCTCGCGGACGACCCGGCGGTGTACCCGGTCCGGGGACACATCGTGCTGGTGGCCAACCCCGGCCTGACCACCTCGGTCCGCGACGAGGCCAACCCCCGGGGCATCACGTACGTGCACCCGCGCCGGCATGACGTGGTCCTCGGCGGCACCTTCGACCCGCAGCGGTCGGACACCGACCCCGACCCGGCGACCGCCGAGGCGATCCGGGCCCGCTGCGTGGAGCTGGTCCCGGAGCTGGCCGACGCGCCGGTGGTCGGGGAGCGCATCGGGCTGCGGCCGGCCCGGCACGGCGGCCCCCGGGTGGAGCGGGAGTCGACCGGCGTGCCGGGGCGGCGGCTGGTGCACGCCTACGGGCACGGAGGGGCGGGCGTCACCCTCGCCTGGGGCTGCGCCGACGAGGTCGCCGCCCTCGCCACGGGCTGACCGTGCGGCCCGCAGCGACCGGCGAGGGTGTGCCGGCTCAGCGGAAGGTGCGGATCAGGACCAGGTAGGCGCAGTAGGCGATCGGGACGAGCAGGAAGCAGACCAGGAAGCCGACGTGCACGTACCGGGGTGGGGTGCCGGCGACCAGGACCGGTTTCCCCCACCGGCCGAGGATCAGGTACCCGCCGAAGAACGACAGGGCGGGCAGCCCGGCGCACATCCAGGCGCCCAGGGTGAACCCGTCGACCAGGCCGATCCCGTTGCCGAGCACCAGGCCGAGCATCATCAGCACGCCGATCGCCGCGCAGCCGGTGTACACGGCCAGCGCCCGCGCCAGCGGCGTCCAGCCGGGCAGCAGCACCGGCTGGTGGGCGTAGCGCTCGGCCTGCTGGGCGTGCCGGTCGGCGTCGTCGGCGAGCCGCCGCGCCACCTCCAGCTCGCCGGCCGGGTCGAGCGCCGCCGCGCGCTGCACCGGCACCCCCGGGCCCAGCGCCACCGGCAGCGCCCGGTCCGCCGGACCCACCGTCACCTGGGGGTACGCCTCGCCACCCGGCCGCCCCGGCGCGGCGGCTGCGCCGCCGTCGAACCCGTTGCCCGGTACCGGCACCGGCGGGCCGGGCGGTGGTCCACCCGGGACGGCGGACGGTGGTGGCCCGGCCGGGGCGGCGGACGGGTGCGGGGGCGGGGGCACGCCGAACGCGCGGCCGAGCTGGTCCAGGTGCTGGGCCTGGGCGGCGAGCCGGTGGTCGAGCTGGTCGGCGGCGGCGAGCAGGCTCCGGCGGCGGTCGGTGTCGGCGGCGGCGTCGCGCTCCCCGGCCCGACGCCGCTCGGAGAGCTGCCGGGCCAGCGCCACGTAGTCGTCGTAGCTGGTCACCGTCACTGCTCCTCGTCCAGCTCGTGTCCGACCCGGACGAACGGCACGATCAAGCGGGTCCGCTGGTCGTGCCGGTCCACCAGCAGGGCCCGGTCCGGGCGGGGCGTGTAGCTGAGGTTGTGCACGCCCAGGTACAGGCCGAGTTCGCCGCCGGGGACGTTCAGCGCGACCAGGCAGGCGACGTCGTCGCGGTTCTGCGCGCCACCGACGTCCTCGGCGAGCCGGCGCAGCCCACGCCACCAGCCGAGCAGGTGCACCCCGTGCCCGGGGCCGTGCCGCAGCAGCGTCCGCAGGTCGTCGTACCCGGACCGGAAGGTGCTGGGGTCGCTGCGGCCCAGCGCCGCCCCGGCCGCGTCCACCCCGAAGACCACCAGGTACGTGCGGCCGGCGGCGGCAGCGGCGGGCTCGGTGAGGGCGGGAATCCGGTCGCGCAGCCCGGCGGCGTCGAGCAGGTCGACGGGGTGCCCGGCGGCGGTCAGCGCGGCGGCGGTCTCGTCGGCCGCCGCGTCGGCGGCGGCGACCAGCGGGACGAGCAGGAACCGGGCCTCGCCGGGGGCGTGCTGCCGGGCGAGGCTCAGGGTCGCCGCGCGCAGCACGTCCGCGCCGAGCGCGGCGGTGCCGACCACGGCCAGGTGCCGCCCCGGGGTGGCGTCCATGGTGAACAGCGCGGTGGTGCCGTCCACGTCGACGGTCCGGCCGACCAGGGCGAGGGGCCGGCGGCCACCGGGGCGCAGCCCGGCGAAGGTGGGGTCGTCCTCGACGTGCGCCGCCTCGTACCCCCGGAAGACGGCGGGTGGACGCGCGCCCGACGGCCGGGCGTCCCACAGTTCGTGGCGCAGCGCGGCGAGGGCGGCGGCGTCGGCGTGCGCGTCGGGGAACCGGATCACGGTGTCCGCGCCGGCCTCCCCGGCGGCGGTGTTGAGCACCGCCGAGCCGATCGGCAGCGCCCCGGCCGCCTCGTTCATCGCGTCGAGCACCCCGGAGCCGCCGGGCAACGCGACCCGCAGCGGGAACTGGCCGAAGATCGCCTCCGCCCGGCCGTAGAGTGCCTCGATGCCGCCGGTGCTCTGGCTGGCCAGGACCAGGTGGACGCCGTACGAGCGGCCCTTGCGGGCCAACTCCTCCAGCAGGTCGACCGCCTCCCGGGCCACCGCGTCGTTGCCGGCGAGCAGCACGTGGAACTCGTCGACCACCGCCACGATCCGGGGTACCGGGGTGTCCCGGGGCAGGTCGGCGAGCTTGGTGACGCCGTGCCGTTTGAGGGCGGCGGCCCGCCGGTTCAGTTCCCGGCGCAGCTCGCGCAGCACGGCGACGCCGTACTCCCGGTCGGACTCGATGCCGACGGCGCGGGCGTGCGGCAGCCAGGACGGGTCCCGGCCGGTCGGCACGAACTCGGTGAAGCTGACGCCCTCCTTGAAGTCGAGCAGGTAGAGCTGCAGCTCGGCGGGCGGGTACCGGGCGGCGAGCCCGTAGAGGACGTCGATGAGGAAGACCGTCTTGCCCGACCCGGTCCGGCCGCCGACCAGCCAGTGCGGGGTGACGTCGTCGAACGCGACGGTCGCCGGGGAGCGCCCGTGCCGGCCGATGACGGTGCGCAGGCCGGGGCCGGACGGCTCGGCCCAGCGCCGCTCGGGCAGCAGGTCGGCGAAGGTGAGCGCGCCGTGCCGGCGGGTGGCGGCGGCGAGGTGCTCGGCGAGGGCCTGCACCGAGGGGGCCGGTGGGTCACCGTCGAGCAGCACCGGGGCGGCCAGCCCGCTGCCGTCCACGCTGTACGGCCGGCCCGGCGGGTCGCCCACGTACGCCCACCGGTCGTCGAGGCGGACCTGGGTGGTGCTGCCGAGCGGGGCCGGTGGGTCCCCGGCGGTGCGGTACGGGTACCCGGCGACCAGGACGCAGACCGCGGCGGCCGGGCCGGCGTGGGTGAGCGCGGCGAGCCGGGCCAGTTCCCGGGGGGCCGGTGCGGAGGCGGCGACCACCAGCAGCAGCTCCACCCGGCCGGGCTCGGCGTGCCGGGCGTCACGGGCGTGCCGTTCCGCCGCGTCGAGCCCGGCGGAGACCTCCGCCTCGGTGGTCGCCGGTGGGGCCAGCACGCCCGCGTCCACCAGGGGGCGCAGGGGGGCGAACGTGGCGCCCAGGGCGGCGGTGTCGATCCCCCAGACCCGCACCGAGCCGGGTGGGGCGGTGGCGAGCAGCCGCAGCACGAGGGCGCGCAGCAGGCCGCCGACCCGGGCGTCCCGGGCGTCGACGTCCACCGCCAGGTGGTACCCGCTGCCGAGCGGTACCAGCGCCGGGAAGTCACCGTCGGGGCTGGCCGCCGCGCCGACGCGGACCGGGACGGCGGTGCTGGTCAGCGGGGTCGCGCCGGGGGCGGGGGTACCGAGCGCGGCACCGAGCCGGGCCAGCCGGGCGACCAGGTCGGCGCTGCCGTCGGGGGCGGCCGGTGGCCGGTCGTCGAGGACCCGCCGGGCGGCGGCCACCCGGTCCCGGGCCTGCCGGTGGGCGGTGACCGCCTGCCCGTACGCCGAAGCGAGCCTGCCCACCCACTGCCCCCCACGTCGCTGCTGACCCGGTCCAGCGAACCCTAACGGACCGGCGCGGGTGCGCACAGTCCGCAAGGGACGCGCCGCGCCGGTCCGTCGAGGGGTGGGGAACCCGGGTGGGTCAGCGGGTGGCGGCGGTGAGGGCGGGCAGGTACCCGTCCCGGTACCCGGCGGCGTTCGGGTGGTACGCCTCGATGACCCCGGTGACGTCCCGGATCCACGGGTCGGCGCCGCAGACGCCGTGGCCGGCGAAGTGGGAGCGGGTGTCGGCGAAGGTCGCCCCGGCCGCGGCGGCCCGGCCGGCGGTGACCGTGGCGAGCACGTCGGCGGCCTCGTTGAGCAGGGTGCGCTTGTGGGCGCTCATCGCCAGCACCCCGCACGAGCCGGTCTCGAAGAGCCGGGGGTACCCGAGCACGATCAGCCGGGCGTTCGGCGCGCGGTCCCGGATCGCGGCGTACGTGCGGTCGAGCTTGCCGGGGAGCGTGCCGGTGGCGAACGCCTTCGCCTCGTTCACCGCGTTGGTGCAGGACGTGGTGCTGCCGAACCGGCAACTGGTGATGACGTCGACGAACCCGGCGTCGTTGCCGCCGATGGTGATGGTGACCAGGGTGGTGCTGGCGCTGAGCGCGCCGAGTTGCCGGTTGAGCACGTCGTCGGTGACCGCGCCACCGCAGGCGACGAAGCGGAAGCTGTCCACCGCGTTGGCGGCGGCCCACAACGGGGCGTACGACTTCTCGCTGCGCAGGCAGCCGGAGAAGTCGTAGGGACCGGCACCGACGCCGGAGGAGTACGAGTCGCCGAGGGCGGCGTAGTGGACGGGCGCGGCGGCCCGGGCGGTGCCGGGTACGAGCACCGCGCCGAACGCGGCGGCGGCGAGGGCGACCAGCGCGGAGAGGGCGCGGGCCAGCGGGCGGTGGAGCATGGACGGACCTCCACGGGCAGGGTGGTGGATCCTCGGCAGCCGCGCGCGTGGCCAGAGGGAGACGGGTTGTTACTGGTCGGTAATGCTATCGAAACATGTCCATTCAGGGAACACCCCGACAGTCCGCAGGATGCACAATGGCACGGTGGGCAAGACGTACCCGTGCATCACCGCGCGTCTCCGGTCGTTCATCGAGGCGCAGCCGATGTTCTTCACCGCCACCGCGCCCCTGGCCGCCGACGGCACGGTCAACCTCTCCCCCAAGGGCCTCACCGGATCGTTCGCCGTCCTCGACGAGCACACCGTGGCCTATCTCGACTTCGCCGGCAGCAACGCGGAGACCATCGCGCACCTGCGGGAGAACGGCCGGATCACGCTGATGTGGTGCGCCTTCGACGGCCCACCGACCATCGTGCGCGTGCACGGCCGGGGCGAGCCGGTCTTCCGGGACGATCCACGCTGGACCGACCTGCTGGCCCACTTCCCCACCATCGATCCCCGCCCGCACGGGCTCCGGGCGATCATCGTGGTCCGGGCCGACCTCATCCGCGACACCTGCGGTTTCGCCGTTCCCCTGATGACCTACGAGGCCGACCGTGACCTGCACGGCCGGCGCTTCGCCCGGGAGGACGACGAGTCGCTGGACGCCTACTTCGCCGCCAAGGACCACGTGGCGACCAGCCTCGACGGGCTCCCCGGCCTCCCCCTGCCCCTCCCACCCACCCCACCGGCCACCAGACCGGTCACCGGTGCGGACTGACCCTCGTCCACCCCGGCGGCACGGCCCCGCGGCCCGGCAGGAGCCGGTCCGGGCAGAGGGTGCAGTGCCGCAGACCCGAGGCCGGCGCAGGGACGACGACGGTACTGTCGGCCGTCCTTTCGAGCTGCCCCCACGAACGGGGCACCCGGACGGTGTCGGTGGTCCTGTGCACGGGGCAGGTCGACAGGGCCTTCAGCGCGGGTGGCCAGGACAGGTGGGCGGGGCAGGCCGGAAGCGGACCGGCACACCGGCCGGAGGGCCGGTGTGCCGGTCGGGCACGAACGGGGTACGGGTCAGCGGGCGGCGAGTGGCTGGGCGGCCGGGTCGACCGGGGCCGGGAGCCGGCCGTGGCCGCCGAGGTGGGCGTGGATCGCGGCGGCGGCGGCGCGGCCCTCGGCGATGGCCCAGACGACCAGGGACGCGCCCCGGTGCATGTCACCGGCGACGAAGACCCCGTCCACGCTGGTCTGCCAGTCGGGGCGGGCGTCGACCGCGCCCCGGGCGTTGCGGGTCACCCCGAGCTGCTCCAGCAGCGGCTGCTGCTCGGTGCCCTCGAAGCCGATCGCCAGGAGTACCAGGTCCGCCGGCAGTTCCCGCTCCGAGCCGGGTACCGGGGTGACGATCCGCTGGCCGTCGCGCTTCTCGACGGTGACCTCGGCGATCCGGACCGCCCGTACCTGGCCGGTGCCGTCGTCGACGAACTCCTGCACCGCAGCGGCGAAGACGCGCTCGCCGCCCTCCTCGTGGGCCGCGTAGCTGCGCAGCACCCAGGGCCAGGTCGGCCAGGGGTCGCGGGCCGCGTCCCGGGCGTGCGGGGGCTCCGGGTACATGTCGAGCTGGTACACGCCGGCGGCGCCCTGGCGGTGGGCGACGCCGAGGCAGTCGGCGGCGGTGTCGCCACCACCGATGATCACCACGTGCTTGCCGGCGGCGTCGACCGGGGTGCCGTCGGGCAGGACGGCGCTGGCCACCGGCCCGTCACCGGCGGCGGCGACCGCCCGGTTCGCGGCGACCAGGTGGGACATCGCCTGGTGCACCCCGCGCAGGGCCCGGCCCGGGGTGGCCGGGGTGTCCCGGCCGGCGAGCGCGCCGCAGGCCAGCAGCACCGCGTCGTACTCGGCGCGCAACTGCCGGGCGGTGACGTCCACCCCGACCTCGACACCGGTGCGGAACCGCACCCCCTCGGCGGCGAGCTGGGCCAACCGCCGGTCGATGTGCTCCTTCTCCAGCTTGAAGTCCGGGATGCCGTAGCGCAGCAGGCCACCGATGGCGTCGTCGCGCTCGTACACGGTGACGGCGTGACCGGCGCGGGCCAGTTGCTGGGCGGCGGCGAGACCGGCGGGACCGGAGCCGACCACCGCGACGGTACGGCCGGTGGGGGTCGGCACCGGCTGCGGGGCGAGCCTGCCCCGGGCCACCGCCGCGTCGGCGATCTCCACCTCGACCTGCTTGATGGTGACCGCGTCACCGCCGCCGATGCCGAGGACGCAGGCCGCCTCGCAGGGCGCCGGGCAGAGCCGACCGGTGAACTCCGGGAAGTTGTTGGTCGCGTGCAGCGTGTCCACGGCCGAGTCCCAGGAACCGGTGCGGACCAGGTCGTTCCAGTCCGGGATGCGGTTGCCCAGCGGGCAGCCGTCGTGGCAGAACGGGATGCCGCAGTCCATGCAGCGGGTCGCCTGCTCCCGGATCAGCTCCTCCCCGGCCGGCGGGTACACCTCGCGCCAGTCGCTGATCCGCACCGGCACCGGGCGGCGCGCGGGCAGCCGCCGGTCGTAGCGCAGAAAACCGTTCGGGTCAGGCACGAGCCACCTCCTGGGCGACCACCCGCGGCGCGGGCGGCACCGGCGCCGCCGGGGCGGCCGGCGCCGGCTGGGTTGCCGACGCGGCCGGTGCCGCGAGGGCGTCCATCACCGCGTCGTCGACGTTCTGGCCGGCGGCTTCGGCGGCCCGCATGATCTCCATAACCCGGCGGTAGTCCCGGGGAACCACCGCCGTGAACTCCTCCACCGCGTCCGGCCAGCGCTTGAGCAGGTCCTCGGCGACTGCGGAGTCGGTCTCGGTGAAGTGCTTCTGCACCAGCTCGTGCAGGTGGGCACGCTCCTCGTCGCGCAACGGCGCCAGGTCGACCAGCTCGGTGTTGACCCGGTCCCGGTCCAGCCGCCAGACGTACGCGGTGCCACCGGACATGCCGGCGGCGAAGTTGCGCCCGGTCGGGCCGAGCACCACCACGGTACCGCCGGTCATGTACTCGCAGCCGTGGTCACCGACGCCCTCGACGACGGTCACCGCGCCGGAGTTACGGACGGCGAACCGCTCGCCGACCCGGCCGCGCAGGAACACCTCCCCGGCGGTGGCGCCGTACAGGATGGTGTTGCCGGCGATGATCTGGTCCTCGGCGCGCTCCCCCGGCCCGGCCTCGCCGGTGACGAACGGGGCGGCGGCGTCCGGGCGGACGACCAGCCGGCCGCCGGAGAGGCCCTTGCCGACGTAGTCGTTGGCGTCGCCGTGCAGCCGCAGGGTCACCCCGGCGGGCAGGAACGCGCCGAACGACTGCCCGGCGGTGCCGCGCAGCACGAACTCGATGGTGTCGGTGGGCAGGCCGGCGCCGCCGAAGCGGCGGGTCACCTCGCCGCCGAGCATCGCGCCGACGCTGCGGTGCTCGTTGCGGACCGCCACCTCGACCCGGACCGGCTCCCGGTCGGTCAGCGCCGGCTGGGCCAGCGCGATCAGCTCGTTGTCCAGGGCCAGCTCCAGGCCGTGGTCCTGGGCGCGGATCCCCCGCCGGGCCGCCCCCTCGGGCAGCTCCGGCAGGTGCAGCACCCGGGCCAGGTCCAGGCCCTTGGCCTTCCAGTGGTCCACCGCCGGCGCGACGTCGAGCAGCTCGGTGCGGCCGATGGCCTCGTCGATGCTGCGCAGCCCCAGCTCCGCCAGGTACCCCCGGACCTCCTCGGCGAGGAAGAGGAAGAAGTTCTCGACGAACTCCGGCTGGCCGGTGAAGCGCTCGCGCAGCGCCGGGTTCTGGGTGGCGATGCCGACCGGACAGGTGTCCAGGTGACAGACCCGCATCATGACGCAGCCGGCGACGATCAGCGGGGCGGTGGCGAAGCCGAACTCCTCGGCCCCGAGCAGCGCCGCGACCAGCACGTCCCGGCCAGTCTTGAGCTGCCCGTCGACCTGGACGGTGACCCGGTCGCGCAGCTTGTTCAGCAGCAGGGTCTGCTGCGCCTCGGCCAGCCCCAGCTCCCACGGGGTGCCGGCGTGCTTGAGCGAGTTCAGCGGCGACGCGCCGGTGCCGCCGTCGTGACCGGAGATCAGGATGACGTCGGCCTTGAGTTTGGCCACGCCGGCCGCGACGGTACCCACGCCGACCTCGCTGACCAGCTTGACGTGCACCCGGGCGGCCGGGTTGACGCACTTGAGGTCGTGCACGAGCTGGGCGAGGTCCTCGATGGAGTAGATGTCGTGGTGCGGCGGCGGGGAGATCAGGCCGACACCCGGGGTGGCGTGCCGGGTCCGGGCGATCCACGGCCAGACCTTGTTGCCGGGGAGCTGCCCACCCTCGCCGGGCTTCGCGCCCTGCGCCATCTTGATCTGGAGGTCGTCGGCGTTGACCAGGTACTCGCTGGTCACCCCAAACCGGCCGCTGGCGATCTGCTTGACCGCGCTGCGCCGCTGCGGGTCGTGCAGCCGCTCGACGTCCTCGCCACCCTCGCCGGTGTTGGACTTGCCGCCGAGGCGGTTCATCGCCACGGCCAGGGTCTCGTGCGCCTCCGCCGAGATCGAGCCGTACGACATGGCGCCGGTGGCGAACCGCTTGACGATCTCGCTGACCGGCTCGACCTCGTCGATCGGCACCGGGGGAAGCACGCCGGTACGCAGGCTGAACAGCCCGCGCAGCGAACCGGTCTTCGCGGCCAGCTCGTCGACCTTGGCGGTGTAGTCCCGGAAGACGTCGTACTGCCGGCTGCGGGTGGCGTGCTGGAGGAGGAAGACCGTCTGCGGGTTGAACAGGTGCAGCTCGCCCTCGCGCCGCCACTGGTACTCCCCGCCGACCTCCAGCCGGGTGGGGGCCTCGGCGCCCGGCGCCGGCCAGGCCCGGGTGTGCCGGGCGGCGACCTCGGCGTGGATCTCGGCCAGGCCGATCCCGCCGATGGTGCTCGGGGTGCCCCGGAAGTAGCGCTCGACCAGCCGGCTGTCCAGGCCGACGGCCTCGAAGACCTGCGCCCCGCAGTACGACGAGACGGTCGAGATGCCCATCTTCGACATGATTTTCAGGACGCCCTTGCCGAGCCCCTTGACGTAGTTGCGCACCGCCGTGGCCGGCTCCACGCCGGGCAGGGCCCCGGTGGCGATCATGTCCTCGACCGACTCGAAGGCCAGGTACGGGTTGACCGCGGCGGCGCCGTACCCGATGAGCACGGCGGCGTGGTGCACCTCGCGGCAGTCGCCGGACTCGACGATCAGCGCGACCTGGGTGCGGGTCTGCTCCCGGACCAGGTGCTGGTGCACGGCGGCGGTGAGCAGCAGCGACGGGATCGGGGCGAGCCGCTCGTTGGAGTCCCGGTCGGACAGGACCAGGATCCGGACGCCGTCCTCGATCGCCTCGGAGACGTGCCGGCAGATCTCGGTCAGCCGGGCCCGGATGCCGGGGCCGCCGTCGCGGACCCGGTACAGCCCGGAGACCCGGACGGCCTTGAAGCCGGGCAGGTCGCCGTCCTCGTCGATGGAGAGGATCTTGGCCAGCTCGTCGTTGTCGATCACCGGGTACGGCAGCACGATCTGCCGGCAGCTCGCCGGGCCCGGGTCGAGCAGGTTGCCCTCCGGGCCGATGGTCGACGCCAGGCTGGTCACCAGCTCCTCGCGGATGGCGTCCAGCGGCGGGTTGGTGACCTGGGCGAAGAGCTGGTGGAAGTAGTCGTAGAGCAGCCGGGGCCGCTCCGACAGCGCGGCGATCGGGGTGTCGGTGCCCATCGAGCCGATCGGCTCCGCCCCGGTCCGCGCCATCGGGGCGAGCAGGATCTTCAGCTCCTCCTCGGTGTACCCGAAGGTCTGCTGACGGCGGCGCACCGAGTCGTGGGTGTAGACGCTGGGCTCGCGCCGGGGCAGGTCGTCCAGCTCGATCAGCCCGGCGTGCAGCCAGTCGGCGTACGGCTGCTCGGCGGCCAGCTCGGCCTTGATCTCCTCGTCCTGGACGATCCGGCCGTTGACCGTGTCGACCAGGAACATCCGGCCGGGCTGGAGCCGCCCCTTGGCGACCACGGTGGCCGGGTCGAGGTCGAGCACGCCCGCCTCGCTGCCCAGCACCACGAGCCCGTCGGCGGTACGCCACCAGCGGCCCGGCCGCAGCCCGTTGCGGTCCAGCACCGCGCCGACGATCTCACCGTCGGTGAAGGCGACCGAGGCGGGGCCGTCCCAGGGCTCCATCAGGCTGGCGTGGAAGCGGTAGAAGGCGCGCTTGTCCGGCCGCATGCCCGGGTCGTTCTCCCAGGCCTCCGGGATCATCATCAGCACCGCGTGCGGCAGGCTCCGCCCGGCCAGGTGCAGCAGCTCCAGCACCTCGTCGAAGTTGGCCGAGTCGCTGGCGGCCGGGGTGCAGACCGGGAAGAGGCGGCGGATGTTGCCCGGGATGTTCGGGCTGCGCAGCAGGGCCTCCCGGGCCTGCATCCAGTTCCGGTTGCCCCGGATGGTGTTGATCTCGCCGTTGTGCGCGATGAACCGGTACGGGTGGGCCAGCGGCCAGGACGGGAAGGTGTTGGTGGAGAACCGCGAGTGCACCAGGGCGATCGCGCTGGCCACCCGCTCGTCGGTCAGGTCCGGGAAGAACTCCGGGAGCTGGTCCGGGGTGAGCATCCCCTTGTACACCATGGTCCGGCCGGACAGCGACGGGAAGTACGCCGGCACGCCCCGCTCGGCGGTCTCCCGCTCGACCTGCTTGCGCAGGCAGAACGCCACCCGGTCCAGGTCGATCCCGGTCAGCCGGGAGCCGGCCGGGCCGGCCGGGGTGTCGGTGAGCCGGTGCGCGGCGACGAAGACCTGCCGGACCCGGGGCATCGCGGCCAGCGCGGTCTCGCCGAGGCCGCTCGGGTCGGTCGGGACGTCCCGCCAGCCGAGCAGGTCGGCCCCCTCGACCAGGGCGTACTTGTCGACCACCCGGCGCGCCTGCGCCTCGGCGGCGTCGTCGTCGGGCAGGAAGACCAGGCCGGTGGCGTACTCCCCGGCCGGGGGCAGCGGGAAGTCCACCACCGCGCGGAGGAAGGCGTCCGGCACCTGGATCATGATCCCGGCGCCGTCGCCGGTGTTCGGCTCCGCGCCACGGGCACCCCGGTGGTCAAGCCGGCAGAGCGCCCCGAGACCGCCCGCGACGACCTGGTGGGAGCGCCGGCCGTGCAGGTCCGCCACGAAGGCCACGCCGCAGGCGTCGTGCTCCTGGGCCGGGTCGTACAGCCCGGTCGCGGCGGGGGCGAGCTGCGGATTGGGAGGGTACGGGAAAACCACCGGGTCTCCTGTCGTCACTCAGGTTGGATCACGGTCGGGACGACGTCGGCCCTGGAGGGTCTATTGAGTCTACGGTAGGGGCTGGCGCGCAAGGCCAGTTCGGATTGATCACACTTCCAGTAGTTGAGACGGTAATCTCGCGCGGTGGATCTGGTACAGGCGGGACTGCTCGACCGCATCGAGTCGTTCTACGACGCGGTGCCCCGCGACGCGGCCCGTGCGGAGAAGCACGGTGGCCTGGTGTTGTTCGTCCGGGAAGGCCCCGGTTGGCCGTTCTACGCCCGCCCGGCGCCGGACGCCGACGCGCCGCCGTCGGCGGCCGACATCACCACGGTACGTCACCGGCAGCGGGCCCTCGGGCTGCCGGAGGCGTTCGAGTGGGTACACGAACGCAACCCCGACCTGCTCGCGGTGGCCCGCTCGGCGGGGCTGGCCGTACTGGAGGCGCCACTGCTCGTGCTGGATCCGGACAGTCGGCCCGATCCGGGCCTGTTCAGCGACGTACCGGTGCGGTTGCTCACACCCGACGCGCCGGACTTCGCCGGGGACGTGGCCGCGCGCCGCGCCGTGGCGGCGGTGGGATTCTCGGCGGCGGGAACGGCCCGGGGCGAGGCCGGCCCGGCCGCCCGCGACGCCGCCCTCACCGAACTGGAGGTGGCCGCCCTGGAGGAGGAGGCGACCCGGGTCGCCGACGGCCGGCGGCTCTCCGT
>NZ_LRQV01000096.1 GCF_001567585.1 Micromonospora rosaria | reverse complement strand
GGCTCGGGTTCTGCCCCCTCTGCCGCCAACTCGTCCCAACCTAACAAAGCACTACTAGGGCCTGTGTCGAAGTCGGTCACAGCCACTCGTTGATCGCGGCGACGTGCACGGTGGCTTCGTAGCGCACGGCGAGTTTGTCGAAGCGGGTGGCCACGGCACGGTAGCGTTTGAGGCGGTTGATGCCGCACTCCACGGCGTGACGCTGCTTGTACCGCTGCTGGTCGAAGGCCGGTGGCCGGCCGCCCTTCGACCCCAGCTTGCGCCGGTTCGCGTCCTGGTCGGCCTTCGACGGGATCGTCGCCTTGATTCCACGTCGGCGCAGGTAGCGGCGGTTGGCCTTCGACGTGTAGGCCTTGTCAGCGAGGACCCGGTCCGGGCGGGTCCGGGGCCGGCCGCCGCCGAGTCGGGGCACCCGGATGCCGTCGAGCACCGCGATGAACTGCGGGCTGTCACCGCGCTGCCCGGCGGTCAGCACGACCGACAGCGGCTTCTGCCCCTGCTCGCAGGCCAGGTGCACCTTCGTGGTCAGGCCGCCCCGCGAGCGACCGAGCGCATGATCGGTCGGTTCGACCGTGACCCCGCCCGGCGGCTCGGTCTGCAGATCCCCCTTTTACGCGCCCCAGCGGCATGCTGATGAGCCCGAGCGACCGTCGAGTCCACCGACACGTCCCACACGACGCGTCCGGCCACGTCAGCGAGGGCCTGCAACGCGGTCAGGATCCTCGCCCAGGTCCCATCACGCTGCCAACGCCGGAACAGCGCATACGCCGCAGCCCAGGACCCGTAGCACGCCGGAACGTCCCGCCACGGGGCACCGACCCGTGTCCGCCACCGAATCCCATCAATGAGCTGCCGTTTCGTCCATGTCGACGGTCGACCTGGCCTACGCCCCACAGGCAGCAGCGGCTCCAGCGCCACCCACTGTGCGTCGGTCAGGTCATGCCGCCTCGTCACCGCTAGGGTGTCCACGAGGTCTCCGGTGTTCGGGTTCTGCTTGGTCGCTGAACCAGATACCGGAGACCTCGCCATGTCTCGACCACCGACACGCCAAGATCCTCAACCAACAGCTCAAGCCCCGGCACCGACTTTGACACAGGCCCTAGGGCCAGCCCGGTCGATCAGAGATCGGCCGAGACGAGGAGATCCCGCCCCACCCCCGGCACCGCGCGCGGGCAAGCCCGCAACCCCTGACCGAGGACCTACGCCGACCCCTGTGCCGCGTCATACCGGTCGAGCACGTACTTGACGCTGCTCTTGGCCCACTGCCCTTCCCCGACGGGGTGGCAACCTGCTCCGCGTTCAACGCCGTGGCGATTGCGGCAAGCGACAGGCCTCCCGAGCCGGGCAGGCGGTGTGGGCGGCATGTCGACCAGCGGACCACGGCGAGCAACTCGACCTGTTCACCGGCCTCGAAAGCTGATCGACCCGCCAGCGACATCGAACCCATGGCGGTGCTACTCGGCGTATGGTGATGGTATGACCGCGCAGGTGAGGAAGCTGTCGATCTCCGTACCGCCCGACGTCGCGGAGCGACTGGAGCAGGAGCCCAACGCCTCGGCGTACATCACCCAGGCCGTCCGCGACCGGATGCGCCTGGACGCCCTGGACGCCGAGCTGGCGCACGCCGGCATCGAGGTCACCGAGCAGGGGGTGGCCGAGGCGCGGGCCCGGCGGGCGGCTGTGGAGGCCGAGTGGACTAGCCAGCGGCGCCAGGCCCTCCGCGATCGGGTCCGCCAGCACCTGCGCGACGAGGTCGACGACTCCCCCCGGCAGTCGGTCGCGTGACCGCAGAGCACGACAACCCTCCGATCCGGCTCGTGCTGGACCGGTCAGCGCTGCTGGCCTACCTCACCGGATCCGTGCACGTCGGGGAGACGCTGCACGAGGTCATCGAGGACCGCAACCGGTTCGGGGTCACCGCCGTCACCGCCGCCGAAGCCCTTGCTGTCGTGGCCGACTCGAAGGACCGCAGGGCCCTGCACCGCCTGCTCGCCCTCGACGCCTGCGTCGTGCTGCCCACCGACGGTGAGAGCTGGCAGGAACTCAGCTACTGGCGCACCTACACCGGACGAGCCGACCTGGCCACCACCGTGCTGGCCTGCCTGGACCACGACGCCACCATCCTCACTCAGGAGAACCGCTACGGCGACGGGGACCTCCCGGTTATCTTCATGCCCATCTGACGCTCTTCTGCCTGGTCGGCGAGCTGAAGGGTGACGACGGTTGTGTCGTCGTGACGCTTGCCGCGCCACCGGCGCGGGTCGGGGTCTCCTCGCTCCGCCTCTCGTACTGCCCTGATGAGAGCGCTCGGTCCGTTGGCTGTACCGAGGTCGAGGACCTCGCGCCAAGTCCATCCGTAGCGCTCCGTCAATCTGGATACGCCATCCGAGCAGAGCAGCACCTGATCAACGGACTCTCGGGGGAGTGCGCCTACTAGGGCGTGGTCGGCTGCTTCGGGTGCCGCACCCAGGACCCAGAAGCCTTCAGGAGTGTTACGGACCGTTGCCACATAGGCCGGCGAGTAGGTTCGTACTCGCCCTTCTACGACGGGGGCGTCCGGCAGGTGATCGACTCGATCGTCGATGACGCTCGCGCAGTGCTCGGCTCCCTGGTCGATGACCACTGCGCAGTCACCGAGCACCAGCCACTCCACCTGATCATGGTCGATCCGAACGATCGCTCCCGTGGCCCCAGGCGAGAGCGGGTCGTCGAGGTCACATAACGGACCGTGGTCAGCCATGGTGGCCTCGATCGCGACCCGGACGATGGTCTTGAGCGTCTGCCCCGGCCGCCCCAGTCCGCTGGCGAGGTGAGCAGCGAGCCGGTCAACCACCCAGGTGATGGGGTGGATGCAGCCGCCCGACTCCCCGGGATACCGCCCGGCACCGTCCAAGACCAACGCCCAGCCATCGCCAACGGCGAAGCGATCTTCATTGGTGGTGTCCGGTGCCGCCTGCATGGCGGCCGTGTAGGTGATATGCACGCGCCGCCTTAGTCGGGAATCTTGAACCGGTATGCCATCTGGACCATATCGCCTGCGATGACGGCGAGCATGACCTCTACGGGGCGCCCGTCTGTGTCGTACGTCGTCCTGGTCAGATCCACTACCGGAGTCCCTGCTGGCAGGCGTAGCGCCGCACTCTCGGGACCAGTAGGCATGCGGACCGACCACTCCTCGGTGATCTCATCGAGCTCATGTCCGGCTTCCTCTAAGCGGGCGTAGCTGCCGCCCGGCCCCGTGTCTTCTTCTTGGATCTTGGTGCCTCTCACCACGCTCAGCTCGAAGTAGGAATCGGCGAGCTGGTTGGGGCGATCGTCAACCAGTGTCGTTCGTCGGCGTACCCACACTGGGGTGCCGGGAGCGATCTTGAATCGCTCGGCGACGATCACGGGTGCTGGCGTCTCAGCAAGTTCACGCATCAACTGACCAGCGTTGTGGCCTTGTGCTTCGGCCTCTGCCGTCAAGATCGCCCTACCTGCTCGCCACCGACTCTTTGCGTACCTGTCAATGCCGTGGCGGCGAGCGGTGGGACGTTTGCGGACGAAGGTGCCCTTGCCCTGAAGGGTGATGACCAGGCCCTGTTGCCTCAGCAGATCGATCGCCTTGCGGGCTACAGCGAGGCTCACGAGGTTGTCTGCGGCTAAATCATCGAGGGTGGGCAGTTGGTCGCCTGGTTGGTAGACGCCTGTCTCGATCTTTAGCCGTATGTCATCTGCAACGCGTACCTGCATCGGTCGCGCGTCGGTGGGGCCGGTGCTCATGCCTCTCAGAGTAGACCGTTTGAAGGTCTGCATACAGACCTCCTTGACCCCGACCTATCGAAGGCTCTAACGTAGTCCGCACGTTGATAGGTCTGCATGCAGACATGCGGACCCATTCCATTGCCTGCTTGTGGGTCATGGAAAAGGCCTCAGCGGGATTGCGCCCCGCTGAGGCCACGGCATCAACCCCTACTCGCAAGGAGCAACAGATGCCACGGATGAGGGTACGTGCTGCCCTGATTCGGCCGGAACACGTGCGGCCGGATTCGAGGGAGATCGAGGTGTCTGCGCTGGTGGCGCGGGCGCAGGCGGGTGACGCGGAGGCGTTCGGGCTGGTCTACGACCGGTATGTCGGCGAGGTGTACGGGCTGGTGTACCGGCGGGTGTCGGACCGGCAGGTGGCCGAGGACCTGACGTCGGAGACGTTCCTGCGGGCGCTGCGGAACCTGGGCAGCTTCCGGTACGGCGACTTCGGCGCGTGGGTGACGACGATCGCCCGGAACGTGACGACGAACTGGCAGGTGTCGCACCAGCGGCGGGAGCTGCCGGTGGCGGACCTGCGGAGCGCGGCTCCGCTGGACCGGGTGGTGGGTCCGGAGTCGGTGGTGGTGACCACGCTGACCCGTGAGGCGCTGCTGGCGGGGATTGAGCAGCTCAGCCCGGTGCAGCGGGAGTGCATCGTCCTGCGGTACCTGCGGGAGCTGAGCATCGAGGAGACCGCCCAGGCGCTGGGGCGGACCCCGGCCGCGATCAAGGCCCTGCAGCACAAGGCGCTGCGGGCCCTGCGAGGGCTGCTGGCGGTGTCGGCGGTGATGCCGGCATGAGCGCCCCGACGATGACGCCGCGCAACGGCGTGGACCAGGCCGCCGCTGTGCGGGCCGCGAACGGACGGCCGGCTCCGGCGCAGCCGATGCCGATGGGCATCCGGGTCACCAAGGGCCCTGGCGCCCCGCAGGCCACCGAGGCCGCTTCGGCCGCGCCGTCGACCCCTCGGGGCGCGGAGGAACTGCTGCGGCTGGCCGCCGGGAGTGACCTGGCGCGGACCCGGCACCTCGGCGAGAAGATCGCCAGCCTGGTGGCGGACCTGGCCGCCCGGATCGACGTGGAGCAGGCGCAGCGCCAGGAGCGGGAGGCCGCTGAGGCGAAGCGCCGGGAGCTGGCCGAGGCCGAGGCGACGCTGGCGAGCCAGCTCGCCGAGGTGCGGCAGAAGCTCCGCTCGACCCGCGATTCCACGGCATCGGTGACGGCGAGCGGCGGCCGGCGGGAGGGCGCGGAGCGGCGGGCCGAGATCCGCGCGTGGGCGGTCGCGAACGGCTACGAGGTCGCGGAGCGGGGTCGGATCGCGGAGCGGGTCGTGCAGGCGTGGGCGGCGGCGACCGGCTCGGAGGTGACGGCGTGAAGGCGCTGAGGATGCTGCTGCCGGCCGCTGGGGTGCTGTCGCTGGTCGGGCATGTGTGGGCGGTGCGGACGGTCCGGGCGGACCGTGTCCGGCTGGCGGAGGCCCGCCGCCTGGTGGCCATGGACCCGCTGACGGGGCTGGCGAACCGGTCCGGTCTGTCGGCGGCGCTGGCTGATCTGGCCGACGAGCCCTACGACCTGGCGATCTGCGACCTGGACGGCTTCAAGCAGGTCAACGACACCTACGGCCACGACGCGGGTGACGCGGTGCTGGTCGAGGTCGCGGCCCGACTGTCGGCGGCGGTCGACGAGGTCGACGGCGCGGTGGTGGCCCGGCTCGGTGGCGACGAGATCGTGCTGGTCTGTCCGTCGCCGGCCCCGATCGCCGGGCTCCTCGGCGCCGAGGTGGTGCGGGTCCTGGCCGCGCCGGTGGTCCTGCCCGGCGGGCGGGAGCTGCTGGTGCGGGCCAGCGTCGGCGCGGTGTCGGCGATGGCCGGTGACGAGCCGTCGCGGGTGCTGCGCGCGGCGGACCTGGCGCTGTACCAGGCGAAGGCGGCCGGTGGTGACCAGGTGGCCGAGTACGACCGGGCGGCGGACCTGCCGGTGGTGGAGACGCGGCCGGTGGTGCGGCTGCGGGAGATGGCCGAGACGGCTCGGGTGCTGGGGGGTGCGGCATGACGACCCCGACCAGGTCCCTGGACCTGACCGCTGCCCTGGCGCAGTACCGCGCCACCCTGCGCGAGGTGTCGAACGCCGAGCTGGAGCACCGGGCCGCTGCGGTGGCGGCGCTGCCGGGCTGGTTCGCGGGCGAGCTGCGCCGGCAGGTCGACGAGGAGCGGGAGGCCCGTCGTGCCGCCGGTCCCCCGTCGTCGGCTCGGTCGTGGACGCCGCAGGTCGTGGTCGGCGCGGTGGTCGCGGGAGCCCCGGCCTCCGTGCTCGCCGGCCAGGCCCTGGCCGAGTACGCCGACCGGGTGCCGCAGGCCCTGGTGTGGTCTCCGGCCGTCGCGGTCGGCCTGATCGCCGCCGTGGTCGGCGGCGGCCGGCTGGCCCGCTGGGTCGACGACCACCGCCACCCCCTCGCCGAGGACGTCGACGAGGCCGACCTCGACCAGTACGGCCGGGAGCTGCTGGCCCGGGTGCGGGCGGCTCGGCGGGCACGCGGGGAGGTGTGCTGATGGCCGGCGAGCTGGTGGTGCGAGTGCACCTGGACTGGACCGGGCCGGGCCACTACGAGCACGGGCGGTCGCTGCCCTGCCGGGTCTGCGACACCGCCACGAAGATGCGCGACGGCCGGGGCGCGGCGTGCCACCAGTCGTGCGCCGAGGACGAGATCGCCCGGGAGCTGCTCGGCGTCGGCCGGGCCCGGATCACCGACGAGCGGGTGCCGACCCCGGCCCGGCAGCGGCAGGAGGTGGCGCGGTGACGGCGGTGCAGAACGGGCCGGACCTGGGACAGCTGGCTTTGCAGGACCGGCGGGTTGGTCGGGAGTTGGCGGCTGCGGAGCGGGAGCGGTTGCTCGCCGAGCAGCAGATCGTCCGGCAGGACGCCGAGGCGCAGCGCCGGCTGCGGATGCAGGAGGGCAAGCTCCAGCTCGCCGCGCAGCGTGACCAGGTGCGGGCGGACCGGGTGGAGCGGCGTCGGCAGCAGCGGGAGGCGGAGCGGGAGGCCCGGCGGGCGCGTAAGCAGGCCCGGCAGGCGGAGCTGGCTGGGTGGGTGCAGCGGCGCGTCGCGTACGTGCGTGACAACGCGGCTGCGGTCTACTGCGGCCTGGTCTACGGGCTGGCGGTGTCCGGCGCGGTGTATGGGCAGGTCGACGCGGCCCGGTCCCACGGGCTACCGACCCCGGTCGGGGTGATCGCGGCGGTCGCGATCGAGGGTACTGGCCTGGCGATGGCGTTGACCGCCCAGCAGCAGCGGCTGCGTGGTGAGCGGGCGATGGCGGCCCGGAGCCTGATCTGGATCTGCACGGCGACGGCGGTGGCGATCAACGCGATCGGTCACGGCAGCGAGCCGGTCAAGGCGATCGGCCTGTCCGTGCTGAGCGCGATCGGGATCATCGTCTACGAGGTCCGGTCGGGGGCCAAGCACCGCAAGGCGTTGCGGGAGCTGGGCATGATCCCTGACCCGCCGGAGCGGTTCGGCTGGCGGCGGTGGGTGACCTACCCGTGGCAGACCTTCGGGGCGTGGCGGGTCGACGTGCGTGACCGGCTCAGCCCGGGGGCGAAGTCCCTGATCGAGCAGGCCGACGCCCGCCGTGCGGCGAAGCGGCGGCGGATCGAGGCCCGCCGGGCCGAGCAGCGGCGCCTGGCCGCCGCCGAGCAGGAGCGGCAGCGGCAGCAGAAGGTCGTCGCGGAGGTCGCCGACCGCGCCCGGCAGGCGGCCCGGGAGGCCACCAAGAAGGGGCAGGCCGGGCCGGCGCTCGCCGCACTGGTGCACCTCGCCCACACCGGCACCCCGGCGCCGCTGCTGGCGCTGCCGTCGCGGGCGCACGTGGAAGCGGAAGCAGCGCGTGTGGAGCTGCGTACCGTGCGGGCGGCGCTGGCGGAAGCGGAAGCACGTGCGGACGCTGCGCAGCGCCGGGCGGAAGCGGAAGCAGCGCGCCGGGCCGAGGTGGAAGCAGAAGCAGCAGCGGCCATCGAGCGGGTCACGGTGGAAGCAGAAGCAGCGACGCGCCGGGCGGAAGCGGAAGCAACCCGCCGCAGCGGGGTGGAAGCAGAAGCAACGACGGCGGTGCGCCGGGCGGAAGCAGAAGCAGCGGCGGCGGCCCGTCAGGCGGAAGCGGAAGCAGAGCGCGCGGTGCGCCGGGCGGAAGCAGAAGCACACGCGGCGACGCTCGCCCGTCGAGCGGAAGCAGACGCACGTGCCGCCGTGGAGCGGGTGCTGGCCGAAGCGGAAGCAGCGCGGGCCGAAGCCCGCACCGAAACCGCTCGCGCGTCGCGGGCCGAGGGACACCTCACCACCGCTCAGGCCGAGTGGCAGCGACGGGTGCAGGTCGCCGAGGCCGCCGCCGCTCAGGCCCACCGGGACCGGGACGTGGCGCGGCAGGCTCAACAGCGTGCCGAGGCCACGGCCGAGGCCGCCCAGCGTGAGGCCGCCGACCTGCGGGCCGCCCTGGCCCAGGCCGCCGCCGAGTCCGGTCGCCGGTCGACCCGCCGAGCCTCGGCGAGCACTCCGGCTGAGCCGGTGCTGCTCGACGGCAAGCCGGTTCCTCAGGTCGATCGGGTCAGCCCGCAGACCGTCCTTGCCGTGCTCGAAGCCCGGCGGGACAACCCCGACGCCACCCAGAAGGAACTCGCCGCCCTGGTCCCGACCTCCGAGCGGACCGTCGGGTCGGTGCTGCGGGCCGCCGCCGTCCAGGACGGCCCCGCCGAGGACCCGTCGCAGTGAGGTGAGCCCTCGGTGCTCGACCCGCCGACGACGTCGGGTCGAGTGCCGAGGCCCCGCCCCTCGGCAAGGGCCGACCAGACGATCCGACCCACCCGCATCACGCCCAGGAGGTGATCCCCGTGAGCGCCCAACCCGCCGAGGACAACTACATTCCGTCACCGTCGCCGCGAGTTCCACTCCGGCCCACGGCCCCCGTGGTTTCCCTTGCGGAGCGCAGGTCAGAAAGCCTCCGTACCCCTCCCCTACCGGAATCCAACCAGGACCAACCCGTGCAGAGCGGACAGGCGGATTCTGGCCCCAACTCTGGCACCAGAATTACCGTCAGTGACGTGCCGGGGGATTGGGCGAGCGTCGCCGCCGTGTGGACCGGCTCCCCCGACCCGCTGTGCGCCGTCGTCGAGCAGGCCAACCGGGCCCGTGGCGGCCAGGACGCCGCCGCCATCGCGATGGCCTGCTGGGCGGTCCTCGTGCTCGTCCCCCGAGGCCTGCTGCACCTGGCCTCGTGGATCCTCTCCCACCCGCTGCGACTGATGGCCGCCGCCGCCGTGGCCGCCGTCTTCGTCGCGACCCTCTGACCTCCCGAAAGGAGGCCCTCATGACCAGCGCAGTGATCGTGCTCGCCGGCTTCGTCTACATCGTCATGTCGATCTTCTTCTCCTTCACCCCTCGTTTGCGGGTGGTGCTCGGCCTGCTGGTCGGCGCGCTGCTCGCCGGAGTCGTGGTCACCGAGGCCAACCGCTGGCTCGCCAAGGGCGTCGACGTGGTGGCCGGCCCCATCGGCGACGGGATCGGCCAGAGCACGAAGGAGGTGGCGGTGGCCATCCCCACCGCCCTCGGCCTGGCCCTGGCCATCGTGGTGGTCGTGTTCCTGCGCCGGGGCAAGGGCGGTGCCGGTAAGGGCGGGGACAAGGGCGGCAAGGGCGGTGCCCGGGGCAAGCTCGCCCACGCCGCGCTGGCCTGCGCCCTCCTGCTTCCGATCGTCGTCGGCGGTCTCGGCGAGACCATCCGGAGCGTGACCCAGTGATCTTCTTCGACATCCTGGTGTGGCTGGCGGTGGCGAAGATCGCCGTGCTGATGCTGGAGGACGCCTCCTACGCCGTACGGGGCAAGCAGTCCCCGCGCCGGCTGGCGCGCGAGCGCCACCGGGCCCAGGAGCAGAAGGCCAGCGGGGATGGCGGGTCGGGCAAGGCCCCGGCCGGGCGGTCGGGTGGCAGCGCCTGGTCGGCGGCCGACGGGTACGTGGCCGGGCTGATCGAGGACGCCACTGCGGCGTCCCGGGCCCGCCGCCGCCGGGCTGCCGCCCGCAAGCGTGGCGCCCAGGCCGTCGACGGGGTGTTCGTCGACGTCGCCGAGGACAGCCACTTCTACGCCGACTGCGACGTGTGCGGCTGGCACAGCCGCCCGTACCGCATCGAGGCCAACGCTCGCGGCGCCGGCCGCGAGCACACCCGCACCGAACACCCCGACCAGTACAGCGGCGGGGAGGACCAGGAGGTGACCCAGGACAACGAGACCACGGACGGCCCCGAGGCCGTCCCGCCGGGACCGGACCCGGTGGCTACCGGGCGGCCGACGCTGCGAGTGATCCCCGGCGGCGCCGAGGACCAGGGCCAGGCCCAGGTCGCACCGGTCGTAACCGCCCCGGCGTCGCAGCCGGCGCAGCAGCCGGGGCCGGTGTCGTCGGTGGTGCACACCGACCAGCACCCGTACTGCGTGACGCCCTGCTCCCCCCAGTGCACGGCACCGGCACCCCGGCCGCTCTACATCTGGCGCTGCTCGCTGTGCGGGTCGGCCCGGGGCGGTCACGCCACCGAGGCGGAGGCCAGGACCGACGCGGCCCAGCACGTCTGCCCGACGCCCAACGGCGACCAGGCGACCGCCGGCACCGACACCGCCGTCAAGACCGAGCAGCCCACCACGGCCACCGCTGCGGCGGACAGCCCGACCAGCACCAAACCATCCAGCACCCTGCCCAACACCCTGAAGGAGATGTTCATGAGCATGAACCTGGAAGCCACCGGCCCGGAGGAGATCCGCGCGGCGTTCACCACGGCGGCGGAGGCGGCCGGGGAGCGGTCGGAGGAGGTCGGCGGGGTCGCCGGTGTCCTGACCGAGGCCGCCGACCGGTACGAGGGCCTCGACATGGCGGCCTCAACGGTCGGCCACCTGCGCGACGCCGCCGAGCAGTTCGCCGCCGCGCAGGCCGCGCTGACCAGCGCCCAGGAGGAGCTGCAGGCCGCCCTGGCCGACTTCAACGCCAAGGACGGCCAGGTCGCGGAGGCCGTCGCGGACGCGGGCGGCAACGTCGCGTCGAAGGAAGTCCTGGTCGGCTGACCGACCCAGCTCGCCCCGGGCCCGGGGCGGCGATCCGCCCCGGGCCCTCTCCCCTGCTTGAGCGACAACCTCGGCTCCCGAGATGAGGACACGACCAATGGCGACCACGACCCACACGCAGCAACGATCCGTCTCCGAGGTGCGGGCGGCCCGGCTGGCCCTGCTCGTGTCCCTGCTCGGCACCCTCGTCCTGGCGTTCGGCTGGTTCTTCCGGCGGAGCTGGCGGCGGCTGCTGCCGGTGTACTGGGTCCTCGCCGGCCTGGCCCTGGCCTGGGTGTCCGGGCCACTCGGTATCGCCTGGGGCACCATCGCCGTCGCCGTCCTCGCGATGACGGCCGTGGCGGTGTGCTGGCCGGCCCGTAGCCGCGCCGTCCGCGCCTGGCGGGCCACCATCGTGGTCGCCCTCGGCGCCGTCGCCGCCGGGACGGCCGCCGCCGGTGGACCCGACGCGATGGCCGCGCACCCCATGGCCACGATCTTCCTGCCGACGCTGCTCGGCGCGGTGCTGGGCTGGCCCTGGTGGCACCACCTCCGCCAGCACCCCGTCGCCGCACCCGTCATGCCGGAGTCCTCGGACGCGCCGGTGATCCCGACGGTCGACCCGCTGACCGCTCACTGGGCTCGGCGCTGGCAGACCGAGGTCGTTGACGCGCGGGTGTGCGAGGGCACCACCCTGGTCCACGCCACCAGCCCCCGGGCGGGCGTCACCGAGGCCATCGTGCGGCTGGCGCCCGGCACCCGGCCGAAGCAGATCATCCGGACCGGCCCGGACGTCGAGGTCGCCATGGACCTCGACGAGGGCGCGGTCGGGTGGCGGACCACCGGGAAGACGGCCCGGCTGCAGGTCATCCTGGTCGAGCAGTCCTACGTCGCCGGCGGTGTGCCGTGGACCGGCCCCACCTACGCCGACGGCCGGTGCCAGATCGCGACCTTCACCGACGGCTCCCCCGGCCACTGGATCGTGTCCCGGCCGGGCTTCGGGGTGCTGGGCGGCCTGATGGTCGGCAGCACCGGGGCGGGCAAGAGCCGGGCCGTCGGCGTCCTCATCGCCAACCTGCTCGAAGCGGGTGTGCAGGTCGTCATCGGTGACCCGCAGAACGGCCAGTCCCTGCCGGCCTGGAAGGACGCCGTCGAGTACCACTCCGGTGTCGACAAGACGATCCTGCTGGCCCGCCGGCTGCACGCCGAGGTGATGCGCCGCTCGGCCCTGCTCGCCGGGGTCGGCGTCGACGCCTTCGACGAGAACGACCCGAGGGTCAAGGCCCTCGGACTGCGCCGCCTCATCGTGATCATCGACGAGTGCCAGCTCGTCCTGGTCCCCAACACCCCGCTGGTCGGCCTGGTCGAGCAGGTCGCCGAGACGATGCGCAAGACCGGCGTCGGCCTCGTGCTGGCCACTCAGCTCCCGCAGATGCGCTCCCTCGGCGGGTCGGTGCGGCTGCGTGACGCCCTGGTCGCCGGCAACGCCCTGATCTTGCGCCTGTCCAACCGGGGCTCCGGCACCACCATCCTGCCCGACGACTTCGTGGGCGATCCCTTCGCGTTGGAGCCGGAGATCGACGGCCGGACCACCGCCGGCATGGGTTACCTGCGCCACAGCCCCCGGGTAGGCATGCTCTGCCGCGTCCCGCACCTCGACGAGGCCGCCGCCGCAGCCGCCGCCCCCCGGGTGCCCGTGCGCTGGCAGGTACCCCCGGTCGACCCCACCACCCCGATCAAGGCCCCCGGCGCCAAGACCACCACCACCGTCAGCGCCAGCACCGGGCAGACCACCGCCACCTCCGCCGTGGACCGGCTGCGCGCAGCCTTTACCGGCGGCGGCAAGACCACCGGCCAGGTCGCCCAGCAGCAGGTGGTGGTCGAGGCACAGCCGGTCTCCACCGCGGACTGGGTCCTCGCGTGCCTGCGCCGGGGTCCGGCGTCGGCGCAGGTGTTGCTCGACCGCCCGGACTGCCCGGTGAACCAGGCCCAGCTCTACGCCGTCCTCACCCGGCTCAAGGAGGCCAAGCGGATCACCCCGCCCGTCCAGCGCGGCGGCGCCTGGACCATCTCGGCCTGACCGCCGCCGTGACGGCCGGCCCGACGCCGGTCCGGCCCTCGCGGCGGCTGCCAAGCCCCCCGACCTCTGCCCGCGCCACCCTGCCCGGACAAGGAGCCACCATGGCCACCGACACCCCCCGCACCCGCCGCCGCAAGGCGGCCACCAAGGCCGCCGAGACTCCGGGCGTCGGCGCGCAGATCGCCCGCCGCTGCGGTGAGGCCACCCGCACCGGATGGGAGCACCTCGCCGCCGGGACCGGACGGCTCGCCCGCCGCCTTCCCCCGCCCCGCACTGGTGACGAGGCCGGCCACGACCAGGTCGGACTGGGCCTGCTGCTGACCGGCCTGCTGCTGGCCGTGTCGGCCTGGACCGCCCCGGCCGGTGTGCCCGGCCAGATCCTCGGCCTTCCCGCCGGGCTGGCCGAGGTCCTCGTCGGCCGGCTCGCCGTCATCACGCCCCTGCCGCTGGTCTGGCTGGCGGTGCAGGCGATGCGGCATCCGGCCGGCACCCACACCGTCCGGGTGCTCGCTCACGCCGCCGGCCTGCTCGCCGCCACCGGCGGGCTCGCCGGCCTGGTCGACCTCGCCGCTCCCGGAGCCGCCGGACTGCTCGGCCGGCTCACCGGCGCCGTGGACGCCCTTCTGACACCCTGGGGTGCGGTGCCGCTGCTGCTCGGCCTGATCGCCGCCGGCACCACCGCGATCACCGGCCTCACCCCGGCTGCCGTGGCCACCACCGTCCGCGCCGCCCGCCGCCGCCCGAGCCCCGAGCCGGTCGACCAGGACGACGACCTCGACGACGTTGACGACCGGTTCGACCTCGACCAGGACGACGAGACCCTCGTCCCCGCGCCGGCCGCCCGCCCCTCGGTCCCGGCCCCTGCCGTGCCCGATTCCGTGGAATCGGCCGCCCAGGGTGCGCGGTCCCGGCCAGCGGTGGCCCCGGTGTCCCCCGCCGGGCCAGCCGGGCACCGGCTGCCGCCGGTGAGCCTCCTGGCCACCGGTGACCGGCCGAAGCGGCGCACCGCCGCCAGCGACTCGGTCAGCGCCGCCCTGCAGGCGGTCCTGGACCAGTTCAAGGTCGCGGCGACGGTCAGCGGCTACCAGCGCGGCCCGGCGGTCACCCGATACGAGATCACCCTCGGCCCCGGCGTGAAGGTCGAGAAGGTCACCGGCCTGGCCCGCAACTTCGCGTACGCGGTCGGCACCGAGGACGTGCGGCTGCTCAACCCGATCCCGGGCAAGAGCGCGGTGGGGGTGGAGATCCCCCACGACGACCGGGAGATCGTGACCCTCGGCGACGTGATCCGCTCCCGCCCCAGCGGCAGCGCGCACCGGCTGTTGGTCGGCCTCGGCCGCGACGTCGACGGGTCGGCGGTCACCGCGATCCTGGCCGAGATGCCCCACCTGCTCGTGGGTGGAGCCACCGGCTCCGGCAAGTCCGGGTTCCTCAACGCGCTGTTGGTGTCCCTGCTGACCTGGGCCACCCCGGACGAGGTGCGGCTGCTGCTGATCGACCCGAAGCGGGTCGAGCTGACCGCCTACGCCGGGATCCCGCACCTGGTCACCCCGATCGTCACCAACGCGAAGAAGGCGGCTGACGCCCTGGAGTGGGTCGTGCGGGAGATGGAGATGCGCTACGACGACCTCGCCGCCCACGGCGTCCGGCACGTCGACGACTTCAACCGCAAGGTCCGCGCCGGGGAGATCACCGCCCCCGCCGGCAGCGACCGGCAGGTGCAGCCGTACCCGTACCTGGTCGTGGTGGTCGACGAGCTGGCCGACCTGATGATGGTCGCCCCCCGCGACGTCGAGGACTCCGTCGTGCGGATCACCCAGCTCGCCCGCGCCGCCGGCATCCACCTCGTCCTGGCCACCCAACGCCCCTCGGTCGACGTGGTCACCGGCCTGATCAAGGCGAACGTGCCGTCCCGGCTGGCGTTCGCCACCTCGTCGCTGACCGACTCCCGGGTCATCCTCGACCAGCCCGGCGCGGAGAAGCTGCTCGGCAAGGGCGACGGACTGTTCCTGCCCATCGGCGCGTCCACCCCCACCCGCATCCAGGGAGCCTGGGTCTCCGACGCCGAGGTCGCCGCCGTCGTCGAGCACTGGCGCACCCAGGCCGGCACCACCCCGGCCGGGCTGGCCCGTCAGCCGGCCGAGCTACCCGACGCCGTCCCGGCCGCCGCCGTGGACACCACGGTGGTCGATGGGCTTAGCGACGACGACCGGGCCCTGCTGCGCGACGCCGCCGAGCTGATCGTCACCAGCCAGTTCGGGTCCACGTCGATGCTGCAGCGCAAGCTGCGCGTCGGCTTCGCCAAGGCCGGCCGGTTGATGGACACCCTGCAGGAGCTGCGGGTCGTCGGCCCGTCCGAGGGCTCCAAGGCCCGCGACGTCCTCGTCAGGGCCGACGAGCTGCCCGACCTGCTCACCGCTCTCGGCGGCGGCTCCCCCACCGATCCGGACGACCGCACCGCCACGGTGCTGCCGTTCCCGCGCAGCGGCGCCCGCCGCTGACGCGCCCCAACCGACCGCAAACAGAGGAGAGAGACCGATGCCCGACTTCCGCACCCGCTGCGCCTCGGTGCACCCCACCAGCGGCCACCGCTGCGACCTCGACCGGGGACACAGCGGCTCGCATGAGCACAACACCAGCATCACCTGGCCGCAGCGCTAACCCAGACACGACGCGGGCGGCCCCCTGCCTTCCACGAGCCCGGGGCCGCCCGCCACTCCCCGTGAGAGGAGCACCATCATGATGCCCGACCAGGCTGACCCGACCTACCTCGGCGCGGCGTACGCCGTCACCGTCGACCCCCGCAGCGGCCACCGCCAGTTCCGCATCCCCACGGCCGGGGCGCACGCGGTGCTGGTGGAGATCCCGTCCACCCCGACCGCCTGCACCACCCGCTGTGCCGGCTGCGGCCACACCGACCGGGACGTCGACGAGCTGCAGATCCTCGCCCGCGCGGGCACGCACGCCGCCGCCTGCGGCCGGGGCACCACCACCGCCACCTTGGACGCCGAGGTCACCGCCGTGCGCGCCGAGCTGCACCGCGTCGACCCCAAAGCCTCGGGGTACCTGCAGATGGCCGGGGTGCTGCTCGGCGCCGGCCTGGCCGTCCTCGGCGGCGCGGCGGCCGGCGGCCACCTCCCCACCGCAGCCGTGCGTGTCGGAGCGGGCACCGCCGTGGTGGTCCTCGCCGCCGTCACCCTGCTCCTGCTCGCCTCCCGCCCCCGCCTCGGCGCCGGGGACTTCGGGTTCATGGCGTACGCCGACGCCGACGACGCCCACGGCGTCCTGGCCCGGGTGGCCGGCGGAGACGCCGACCACGTCGCCCAGATGACGCCCCTGTCCCGAGCCCGGGAGCTGTGGTGGCTCTCCCGCGCCACCCGCGCCAAGTATCAAGCGATCGGCCGGGCGGTGCCGCTGCTGCTCGCCGGCTACCTCGGCGCCGCCGCCACCGTCGCCCTCGCCATCTGGGGCCGGTGACCGCCATGGCTGAGGAGTACCGGCTGGACATCGTCACCGACCCCGACCCCGACACCCCGCTGGACATCGCCTACTTCACCGCCGTCGACGCCGACGCCGCCGTGCGCTGCGCCCAGTACCTGCTCACCACGGCCGCCGGCCCCGACGACCGCTACGGCGAGCTGTACGTCCACACCGGCACCGACCGCGCGGTCCACTACGACACCATCCACCTGCCCGCGTGACCATTCAATGCGCGCGAATGGGCGGTCCGAATCGCCGGGCCGCCCATTCGAACGCTCGCATTCGGATTGTCCTGGCACGCAAGGCTGCCGGGCTCATCCCGTTATGTACCGATTTCACGCTGAGACCCACACAGGACTGGCCAGAAACGCCGATCCCGGGGCGCGTCGGCGACCCTGCCGATGGCACAGTGACCGTAAGATCCACGGGTTACAACCCCGGCCCACCCTGGGGCCACCCACAGACTTCGATCTTGAGGGAGCGCCCGCGCTCAACCCCTAACTGCAGACAGCAAGAGAGCCCCACACCCTGTATTTGCTTGGCGGCGGAAGCAGGGTCTGAGGCTCCAACAAGCTCGGAGGAAACAATAGCACCCACCTTCGGGCTGGGTGCAATCTTGTCTCAGGACGCGACTTCGGCGTGTCCTATCCACGGGGCACCACCGCGCCCGGCCTCCTCCCCAGCCCTGCCCGTTCGCGCAGCTCAGACCGCATCTGGTTCGCGCCCAGGACGTAAGCCTGTCGCGTGGTCCAGGGTGTCGCGCGTGCCCACTACCACCCGGCCCTTCCCTGCCCTTGAGGCGGTGTGCCGGTGACCGCTGTCGACGACCAGGCCCCGCGCCCGGGGCAGCGCAGCGCGGCGGTGGAGGCCGCCCTCGCGGCGGTGCGGGCGCGGACACCGGGCCACGCCCGCCGGCCAGACCGGGTCGCCCTGCTGGACGGCCCGGAGGCAGCGGCCCGGCTGGCGGTTACCCCGGACCGGTGGGGCCAGTTCCGCATCGCGGTGCCGGCGCAGGCCCGCTCCCGGCCGGTGCATCCGACGGGGCAGCAGACCGGGTGTGTGCGGTGCGCGGCGGCCGGGGTGGACCGGCAGGGCGTCTCGCGGGACGGGGTCGGGTCGGATCCGTTGTGCCTGCCGTGTTGGCGGGGCCCTCGGGAGCGGCAGGGCGCCGGGAACCGCCGCCGCCTGGTGGCCGAGCTGCGGCAGCGCCTGGACCTTGACGTCCCGGAGGGCTGCGCGGTGTGTGGTTCGGCTCATCCGGTGCCGGAGTGCTGGCTGTGCGGGTGGTCGCACCTCGCGGCGGCGTCGGCTGCCCAGGAGGCCGCCGACGCCGCCGAGGCGGCCCGGGTGGCGGAGGAGTTCGACCGGATCACCGAGATAGCCGAGGCGCAGGACCGCGTCGACGAGCTGGCCGCGTGGGTGGACCGGTTGCACGCGGTGCTGGAGGGCCACCAGGCCGGGTCGGGTCGGGCGCGGGCGGTGCGGCTGCTGGCTGACCTCCTGGCCCGCGACACCGCGGCCCGGTCGACGACCCGGGGCCGCCCCGGCGCCCTCGCCCGGGTCGCCGCCGTGATGGCGGTGGACGCCGACTGGCGCTCGGGACGCCGGGCGATGCCGGGCCGCGCCCGCACCGCCGAGCTGGCCGGATGCACCCAGCGGGCAGTGACCTCGGCGTGGGCCCGCTCCTGCGCCCTCGGGTGGGCCACCCGCACCCACGCCGGCCGCCGGCTGTCCCTGCCCGAGCGGATCGAGACGGGGCGCTCACAGGACCGCGCCTGCTACGACCTGACCCCCGTGCACCAGGGCGACCTGACAGCCCAGGCCGCCCTGGTGCCCACCGCCCTGGCGGTCCTGGCCGACCTCCTCGATCACGCCGACACCCTCCTGGCCGCCGCCCAGCAGCACCTGGACGGGCTCCGCGCCCGCGCCGGCGGGTGGGCCGAGCGCCGGGACGTCGAGCGCCTCGATCGGATGCGCAAGGCGGTGGCCGCCGCCGTCACCCGCGCCGTGGTCGCTCCGGCCATCACCGCGCGACCCATCGACACCGGTAATTTATTCGCCCCCCGCATGGCGCCTCAAGGTGAGAACTTAAGTTCCTGTCCGTACCAGGGTTTGCTGATCTCACCGTCGATCGCGTACGCCGCGTCGGAGGACCGGCGTGGCCGGAGGAAGAGCGGCGCTTCGCGCTCATCGACGAGAGCGGGGCGGCATGATCGTCGGGATGGTGCCGGCCGGTCACCAGGCAGGCATCCTAGGCCGCGCCAAGGGGTGCCTGCCGGATCACGAGCGGCACGTCCACTTCCGAAGTGGTCCGGATGGGCGTACGACCTCGCACGGGCCGTCCAGGACCGGTGGGTGTGGCTGCGCCCCGCTCCCCTGCCCCGGGTCGCCGCGACCCTGGGCGCGACGCTCGGTTCGGACTGGACGGCCGAGGCGCTGGACGCCTGGGTACGGCGCAGCCGGTCCCAGGCACTGCTGGCCGCCCCGGACAACCCGGTCGCGTACCTGCGGGCCGTGCTGGAGGACGTCCTGACCGGTTTGGCCGCGCCGCCGCACCCGGCACGCCGCCACACCGAGCACCGCCGGGCCCTGGTCGTCGAGCAGGCCGCCGCCGACCGGGCGGCCCGCGCCGCCGATCGAGACCAGGACGCCACCGCCGTGGCGGTGCCGGGCCGGCGCAGCGCGGCGGCCGAGGCCGCCCTGGCCGAGATCCGCGCCCGCACCTCCGGGCACCTGCGCCGCACCGATCGGGCCGCACTGCTCGACGACGGGGCCGGTGGCGAGTGCGACTGGCCCGAGGTCGCCAAGCCCGGCGCCGGTCTTCCACCGACAGCCCGGCCCTAGTTCATCCGATGGGACTGGCCGTCCTGCCATGCCCGTGACGCCGCCTTGCCTGCGGCGATCTCTGCCGCGATCCGTGCCCTCTCCCGCTGGTCGGCCTCACGCCGCGCGCGTTTGGCGATCCCAGCGGCGATCTCCGCCTGGCGACGTGCCAGTGCTCGGGCCGAACCGTCACTGGCACGGGCGTCGGCCCGCTGGCGGGCCCAGTCCTCGTCCCGGATCGCCGCGCGGTGATCCTGTTCTTCCTTCGCCACGGCCATCGCCTTGGACATCTCGGTCCACCAGCCGCTCATGATGTTCTCCTGGTCGGGGCGGTCACGCCAGCGCCACATCCGCAGCCGTTGACGCAGAGCCCACAGGGTCTTGTCCGGGCTGTCCCGCACCGACCAGGACACCCCCTGGCCCGGATGCGGCCGGCCATCCGGCAGGTAGTCCAAAGCGCGGAGGACATCCCGCACACACCAGCCAGCAAGGAAGTACGGCCGAAGAGCCTCATAGACGTTGCCCAGGTTGCATCGGGCCAGGGCCGGCACACGAACTCCGATCAACCTGACCGCCGCCTCAATCTGCGCGCGACCGTCAGGTACGTCAGTCGGACCGAAGGACAGGCTGGCCATCGACCTCGAGCAACCCCCGCACCGCCAGACACCACGGTCGTTCCACTGACCCCCAGCGGAAGCGAGGACAGGCGGCCGGAACTCCTCACCACAGTGGAGACACGGAAGATCAGGCGGACGCAGGGACGTCGACTGGGGCCACAGCTCGCTCGACATAGGACGCACACCTCCAGAGGCCGGCACCCTACCTCCCGCGAGGGCCCACAGACGAGACCCCGGAACCACGAGCCCGCCTGTAAGCGGGGTGCTGCTGCGGCCAGGACCGATCGCCGCGCTGACCGCCCGCCTCGAACCGGTGCTGCCAGCGGTGCAAGATGTCGAAGCGGGTGCCCTAGCCCGCATCGCCGAGGCCGAGACCGCGATGGCCGCCGCCGTCGCCCGCGCCCAGGCCCGCAGAGGCCGAACGGAACCAGGCCCTCAACGCGGCCCACCTCGCCGCGCGGCGGCTCAGACGGAGCGACACGCTGCCGTCGCCCGCGCCCAGACCGCCGAACGTGAGGCCGCCGACGCGGTCGCCCAAGCCGCCAGGGACACCGCTGAGGCCCGCAAGGCCCAGGGTCGCGCCGAGGCCGAGGCGGAAACCCGCGCGGCGACCGTCGCCCGGGAGACCGAACGCCGCCGCGCCCTGGAGGCGCAGCACGACGACGTACGAGCCCAGCTCCGCGACGCCCGCGCCGAGGTCGCCAGGGGCACGCGGGGCAGCATCGCCGCCAACTCCGTACGCAGCGCGTCGACCTCAGCCGGGACATCCTCGGCCGTCAGAGGTGGGATCACCAGCTCCCCGGCGTCGGGAAGCCGCACCTTGCCCGGGTTGCCCCTGGCGAGTTGGGTCTCCAGATCCGCCAAGGCGGTGCATCTCGTCATCAGCCTGCGCAGAGCATCGTCCGCCACAGCGGGTTCTCCGACCAAGGTGGCAAAACTTTACCCGCTGCGCCTGCCACTGCTGCGACGTGAGCAGGAACGACGCCGGGTCGGCGTACCGGCGCGAACCCGGCACGAACGCCTCCCGGAGCGCAGCCCGTCGCGCAGCGCGACCAGCACACGCTGATCAACGTCGAGCCGGCACTGGGCGGATCGTGTTCGTCTTTGATCTTGGTTGGGATGCGAGCTCAACCGTCACGGATTGTAACGATTGCGAAGCAAATATTACATATCCGATCAATGCTGGCTTATATTAAATTACGTCGATATGGTGGCTTACCTGAGTAGCGCGGGGTTCTCAGGCGTACACGCACCCGCCGACCCCGATTGCTGCATAGCCGGGATCGCGGGGGAGGTAGCGCTGCCGATGACGAACGACGTAGACGAGGTGGAGTTCGAAGGATTCGTCCGTTCAATCCAACATTGGCTACGGCGTGAGGCTTATGACATCTGCGGCGACTGGTACGAGGCAGAGGATCTTGTTCAGGCGGCGCTGTTCAAGGTGTATCAGCGCTGGAACCGGTTGGACCGGCGGACAGGACTCGGCGCCTACGCCCACCGTGTCGTGGTCCGCAACTTTCTGACGGAACGTCGTCGGCCGTGTTGGCGACACGAGAGCACCACAATGTCCATCACCGCAACGGACAGCGTGCTGGCTCCTGCTTCGCACGCTACCGTCGATGATCGTGTATCCCTGTTGCCGGTGCTGCAACGGCTAGGTCCGCGCCAGCAGGCCGTCCTCACCCTGCGCTTCTTCTATGACCTCAGCGTCACGCAGACAGCACAGGCGCTCGGGTGCACGACGGGAACGGTGACCAGCCAGACGGTACGAGCGCTCAAGGCACTGCGCCGCGATCTGGAAATTCGACCGCCGCCGCGTGCAGCATGCGGCGTCCGACCTCGCGTGTACGTAGCAGCATGCATCGATGGTTAACGGAGGAGCCAGTCAATGAAGTTGCATCGCACACTCGCCACCGTGACCGCCGCACTATTGGCCGGTCCGATGCTGATGGCGGTAGCGGCGCAAGCCGCGCCGGAGGTCGAAGAGAAGGCCTGGAGCCCGACCCTGCTGTCCACCGAGCCGCTGTACAGCGGCTCGGCCGTTCGCCTGCGCTACACCGAAGGGATCACCGTCGTCGCGTCCACCGGCGCGAAGGTGATCTTCACGGGTTCGATGTCTCCGACCATCACGCAGGACGGTCGGCGCGTTTACGACCGTGAGGTGCAGATCGTTGATCCGCAGGGCGTCGGCCAGTCCTCGGCCGAGGCCGCCGCGTACTCGGCTGCGGGCCGCAGCGTCTACGCCGACGCCCTCGCTGCGGGATTCAGCCCCGCCGAGGCGCGGCAGGAGGCCCAACCACAAGGCGCACTCCTGGAAGAGCCACCGATCGTGAGCTCCGGCTGCGTCTACAGCGAGACCAACTACCCGGACCCCGACTTCGAGTGGTCCGGCTGCTACAAGCTGTACAACGTGGACGATGCAGACGCCTCGGCCTGGTACGGGGCGGGCTCCGGAACAGCGCACGGCTGGGGCACCGGCGTGCTCGGCGGCGGCAAGGAACTGCAGAAGGGATCCACCGAGATCACGTGGTCGGGTTCCGGCGTCGAAATCATCGAGGCATCACCGTCTGCCAACCAGAGCGGGATCAACTGTGGCCAGTTCACCGTCGGTCTGAGCCAGATCGTCGAACTCTCGTACCAGGTGCCGCTCTGCAACAACGGCTGGAACGTGACCTGGAACCGGACGGTCCATAAGGTGGAATGGCACGGCGGTAGCGCAGGAGGTTCCAGCGACAGCCGCAGCGCGTCGGGCGCCAGCACGGTACGGCTGCCGTGGAGCACTCCCACCGTGTACATGAACTACCGCATCGGCTGGCAGTACGCCTGCTTCTGCTGACTCCTCCCCGCAGTCCCAGGTCAACCACCGAGCCAGCTGTGGGGGCAGGGTCCCAGTGGCGATGACCGTGTCGCCGACGGTCAACGCGTCGCGGCCGGTTAGCGGGCAGGACCACGAATTGCGGGGTCCGCTCGACCAACGTCGCGGACCGCGCTTTTGCCGCCCCTGCCGATTACCAGCTCACCTTCCCAATGCCCGGGAACCTGCCGGGCAACTTCGTCCCCGCGGCGGCTATTGGCCGCCGCGGGGACATCTAGCCGGAATACTAAAGACATGCGCACTCGCATCATCGCGATCGTCCTAGCCGGGCTGCTCGCTGTGCAGGGTTGTGCCGCCGGGCGTCCCGCCCCCACCGGGCATCCGCCGACCACGGGCCGCCCTGTGGTGTTAGACGCCCGTATACCCGGCTGGGAGACTTCCGCCTGGTTGGCCGAAGGCGCGTTCTGTGTACGCGCGGCCCGCGCCGGAGGAAAGCACGAAGAGGGCAAGGAGAACGAGAGCCTCTTCTGCGACCCCGCGCCCTCGGCTCTGGACACCGTCGGTTCACCGCTGCTGCCCGCCAAGCCGCTGCCCTACCCCGCGCCGTTGGACCCACAATCAAGGGAGATCATCCTGGTTGGGGCCGTGCGCGGTGCTGTCACCAGCGTCTCCGTGACCATGTTCGGCCAGACTGCCACGGCCGCTGTCCATCCGCTGCCCGCGACTGGCGGTCGCCAAGTCGGCGCGTATGCGGTCTGGCTTCCCCGCGGCGACGCCGAGTCCGATGGGATGAATCTTGCCGATATCACCGCCGTTGTCGGCCGCGACGCCGCTGGCCAGATCGTGGCCCAACTGAACTGACAGTCTCGTTCCGGGGCCCGGAGCCCCGGCCGCTCTTCGGGGGCGGCCGGGGATGATCGGGTCTTACTCGGGATCGGCCAGTAGCAGTTGAGCCAGTGAGCGCAGATCATCGGACGTCATCTCGGCGCGCAGAGACTCCGCGATCTTGTCAGGCGTGCCGCCTAGGCGTCGGATGGCGACGGCAGTAGCTGACCGTCGGGAGGTCGATGCCGGTGTAGAAACCCCCTTGTTCTCGGCATGCTGGTTAACCGCGGTTAACTCCGGCTCTGACGGCTGCTGTCGTCGTCTCAGCTCGTGAAGCTGAGACTCGGGGGGCACCTGATGGAGGTCTCGTACCTCGCGCAGTGGAACCTCCCCGGCCCTTACGAGCGCCTGGACCTCCGACGTCAGCTTGAGGAGGTTGAGCCGTTGGGTCACCCACGGAGGAGTGCGTGAGAGCCGGGCAGCCGCCGCTTTCGCCGTACCGCATTCGTGTACGAGGAGCTGGATGGCCTGAGCTTCCTCGATGGGGTCGAGGTTCTCGCGGTCGAGGTTCTCGGCCGCCGTGGCGCTGACCCAGGCCTCCCGGCTCTCGGCCGGACCTGACTTGACGACGATGTCGAGGGTCGGGAGTTCCGCCAGGAGAGCGGCGGCGCGGCGTCGGCCGCCGGTGACCTGGACCCACTTGGCGGTGCCGAGGCTTGATTCGTGTTCTGGGTAGATGTTCAAGAAGGCGTCGCGGGGCACCACGGTGCACGGCTGTAACTGCCCGTGTGTCCGTAGCGAGTCTGCGATGCTTTCGATCTTTGCCCGGTCAGCCGTCAGGTCCCGAGTGTTCAGCGGGTTCGCCGCGACCTGGTGCACCCGGGCCGTCCGCGGCGTTGACTCCGCGAAGCTGGGGACCCGGGCTTCCGGAAGGGCCGGCTCGCTGGCCAGTTCCGAGAGGTTCACCCTCTTGCCGGCCATCTCATGCCTCCTGCAGGTTGGCAGAGCTTCCCTGCAGAGGGACGGTGGATCCGCCGCCGTAACCCATCTCCAACGCCAAGCGGAAGAAGTCCTCTCGGGCCTCCATCGCCACCCGGTTGCGGGGGTACTGGGTCACCACCAGGCCCTCGGCGGATGCCCTGGAGTGCAGCTTGTACCGCCGGATGACGGTGTTGCACATCGGCCATCCCTTGCGCTGGATGAACTGCGCCGTCTGCTGAAGGTCAGGAAGCCCGTCACGAGGATCCCAGGAGTTGACCACCACCCGGTACGGGATTCCTCGAGGGCCGATGACGGACTCGATCGTTCGGGCCGTGGGGTCGTAGCAGAGGGGCTCGGGCACCATCGGCACCAACACGTCGTCGCACTCGTCGAGCGCGGCCTGGAGGATGCGTTCGTCCTCTAGGGAGCCGGGAGTGTCGACGAAGATGTGCTCGTAGTGAAGCTTGCGCAGCTTGCTGAGATCCCGCGGATCGTCGACCTGGGCGAAGTCGAACGGCAAGCCCCCCTGCCGCTCCACCCGGCGGGACCACCACACCGAGGACGCCTGGGGGTCGGTAGACGCGACCATCACCGGGCTCTCGGGGTCGCCTACCGCTTCGGCGGTGGAGCGAAGGATCGGCTCGGGGTTGACCAGTACGTCGTAGGTCACCGCTCCGAGGTTGACGGCGAGCGTGGTCTTGCCCACGCCGCCCTTCTGGTTGGCAACGACATGCACCTGAGTCATGGGACTCCACTTCCGTGTGCTTCCCGGGCCGCCGGTTGCGGACCTCGGTACTTCGGATGACCGTCATGCTAAAACGGAGCTGACCAGGTCAGAAGCCCCGCCCCGCGCGTCGCGGTTAACCGCGGTTAACCAGCCCTGAGGAGTGAGTCCTCCCCTGCGAATCGGCTCAGCCGCCGGTCTGCCTATTGCCCATGATGTATGTGAGGTCTTAGGGTTCGCCTATGGCACGTAGTCCGCGCTACCAGGAGATCGCTGACGACCTGCGGCGACGGCTCGCTGAGGGTGAATGGCCCATCGGTTCGACGCTGCCCAGCATCGGTGAGCTGCAGGGGGAGTATCGCGTGCCAGGGTTGAACACCGTCCGCCAAGCGCAACGCGTCTTGGCTGATGAGGGGCTGATCAGCGCAGTCCAGGGCCGTGGCACCTTCGTCACCGCGCTTCCCGGCCCATCGGGTGACCCGGCCTCTCTCAAACAGGCTCTGCAGGATTTGAGCGCGGCGCTTGCCCGGACGCAGAACGCGATCAACCAGGTGATGCGCCACCTGGACTGACTATGAAGCGAGGCGGCCCCGAAACCGACCAAAGCCCAGGACCGCCTCGCGCTCCCGATGAAAGGAGTTCCACCATCATGACCGATGCCGTGGAATCGGGCCCGGCCGGCTACGCACCGCCACGGGCAGCAGTGACGGCACTGACGCGGGCCCGGACGGTGCCCGACTCGGTGGCCGAGGTGTGGTCGCTCCTGGCCGACGACAAGGCGTACGCCGACCACGACGGGCTCCCGGCCGGCGACGCCGACCAGGCGTGCCAGTGGGCCACCACGGTCTGCGGGAGGCGAGCGTGACCTGCCACGGCTGGACCGCCCGCGCGGACACCGCCGGTGGTATGGAGTTCGTGGCCGACCTGACCGGGGAGTGCTGATGATCGACGAGGCCACCGGCCCGGAGCAGATCCGGATGGCCCTGGCGGTGGCGATCGAGGCCGCCGGAAGGCAGGTCGACGAGATCGGGGGGATGGCGGTGGTGCTCGACGAGGCCGCCGACCGGTACGAGGGGCTGGGGATGGAGGCGACGACGGTGGAGGACCTGCGGGACGCGGGGCGGGCGTGCGGCACCGCCCAGACGGCGGTGGCCGGCGCCGCCGACGACCTGAGGGCCGCTCTGGCCGACTTCAACACCCATGACGGGGCGGTCGCTGACGCGGTCGCCGAGGCAGGTTCCCTGGCGAGCAAGGAGCTACTGATGGGTGACGGTTTCGCTTCCGCTCCGATCGCGGCTACCCCGACCAGCTTCGGCGGGTCGGTCGACAGCACCCCTGCCGTCGGCGCGGCGGGGGACGTGCTCGGCTACGCCGACGGGGACACCTGCCATGGCACCGACCGGGTCGCCAGCGTCGCCGGCCCGGCCACCACCCTGGCCCTGCTCGACTTCGGCGACGGCGACGACCGGTGGGACGGCGGCCGGTACGTCGCGGTGGCCACCTCGCCCGGCACCTGGAACCCGGTGACCAGCGAGGAACGCACCGACGGCAGCGGGCTTTCGTACAGTTACGGGCCACCGCACCTGGACCCGGTCGAGGCCGAGGTTGCCGCCGGGCACCTGGACGAGCTGGCGGACCTCGCCGAGTCCGGCCCCCGGCCGCCTGCGGCCACCCGGTGGGGCAGGGCGGCGCAGCGGCTGGAGCACGTCACGGCCGGCGACGCCGACATGGCGGAGGAGCCGGTCATGATCGGGGACGACGAACTCCCGGTGACCGTGCGGGACCTGCTCGCGTTGCTGCGCGGGAAGGAACCCGCGACCGGCCTGTCGGCCCGGCGGCACGTCACCACGGAGGCCATGGCCCAAGCCGGCGGTGACCCCGGGGCACTGTGGATGGACCTGATCGAGCACGACGGCGCGACCAGGATCGCGGTCACCGGGGTGGAAGGCGAGGAGAGCCCCGACAGTGACTACTGGGACTCCTACACCGCCCGGCACACCCCGGAGCAGGCCCGTGCCCTGGCCGGCCGCCTGCGGACCTTCGCCAGGGAAGCCCGGCTACGCGCCTTCGGCGCGTTGCGCCTGGGGCGCGGCGAAGACGCGCCCTACCTGGACTGGTCGGTGCCCACCGCCGACGGTGGTCGGAACCTGGAGTTCGGCGACGGGCACGACACCGTCGACCTCGACCTCAACCCGACCCAGCTCCGCGAGCTGCACGACGCGCTCACCGCCACGCTCACCGCCGACGACCTCGACGAGGCGTTCAACGCCTACACGCCGTGGGAGAACGACGACCGGTACATCGACTGGTCGGTCTTCGAGTACGAGACCGGCTTCCAGTTGGAGATCGGCGACGGCACCACCGCCGTGACCGTCAACCTCACCCCCGGACAGCTCCGGGCCTGGCGGGATCGACTCGCCACCACCCTGACCGACCGAAGCTAGGAGGCGGGACGAGCTGAGGGGCTGGTGCTGACGTCGCTGGCTCTTCGGCTCGTCCTCTCGAAGGTGACAACTAAGCCGCCGTGCCGTTGGCGGGTCCGACGCAGATGCGGGCCCAACAGGTGCCGTCGGGAGGTTACGCAAGGACCAGACGAGATTCCGGCGAAGGCTGGTGGGTTCCCGGGTCCGTTGGTCGTAGCCGCCACTGCGACAGGGCAGCCCCTTGCTGCAAGTAACTCTCAGTAACAAGAGACGGATGGGTGGAGCAACGCTGACGGGCCGACCAATGATCGTGATATGTCGATGTAGCCGCTTTCAGGGCGCCTTGAGTGAACTCAGTCACACTAGCAAGATTTATGGGGCAAAAACCAAAAATCGGTTCAAATTGTTGACAGCTCTGGGTGGTGCTTGCCGGACAACCAGGGGAGTACGTGTCTCTGATGCGGGTGCATCGAGGGCAGGACCACTGCCCTGTCGGTACCTGGTGGCGCCATGAGACGGAGCGCAGCTCTTCATCCGGAGCCGAGCCCGAGCCCTGTCGGTAGGCATGGTTGTCGCAGGGGGTGACGGAGGCCGAGGACCTCCTGGGCCACCCTTTGGCTCAAAGCCTCCTGTGCTGTAGACGAGGGGCCCCTACCTCTTCCGGAGACTGCTCAGGGTCCATGTAGAGGATGCCCACTGTCGACAATCACGGCGTTGAGGCCAGGGTTTCGCTACTTGAAGGTCGGACACCAGTGTTGAGGAAACAGCATTGGTGTTACTCCGGTTCGGTCGGTCCGCTCGGGGTCAGGTTGGGGTGGCGGTGACTGAGCCACCCCCTCACCGAGTCAC
>NZ_LRQV01000095.1 GCF_001567585.1 Micromonospora rosaria | reverse complement strand
GCGGGTCAGTGGTCGGTGGGCAGGCCGGGGCGGCTACCGAAGGCGGCGACGGCGTTGACCGTGGCCGCCCGGCGGGCCCGGGGGTCGTCCCGGCCGCCGAGGAACTCCGCCGGGTCGTCGGTGCCCATCGGGAACGGCCAGTCGCTGCCGAGCAGCAGCCGGTCCGGGCCGAAGACGTCGGCGGCGACGGCGGTCATCGACGGCTGGTGGGTCAGGCAGTCGGTCCACATCCGGCGCACCGCGTCGGCCGGGGCGAGCGACAACGGCACGAGGCCGGGACGGTCCGTGGCCACGCCCCGCTCCCACCGGCCGAGCACCGCCGGGACGACGCCGCCGCCGTGCACCAGGACCAGGCGCAGCCCCGGGTACCGGGCCACCACGTCGCCGAGGACCAGTTGCGCCACGGCGACCGCCGTCTCCACCGGGTTGCCCAGCAGGTTGCCGAGGTAGAACTCGTCGAGCCGGGCGTCCGGGGAGGCGGACGGGTGCAGCAGCAGCGCCCGCCGGTCGGCGTGCAGCGCCTCGAACAGCGGCGCGAAGGCGGGATCGGCCAGCGACGGGATCCGGCCGCCGGCTCCGGCGGTCACCCCCCACCAGCGCGCGTCGGTCCGTACCCGCCGGTACTCGGCCAGCGCCACCGCCGGCTCGTGCAGCGGCAGGTACGCCAGGGGCCGCAGCCGGGGCTGGTCGGCGACCCGGGCCAGCAGCCCGTCGTTGACCGCCACCGCCCACCGCGCGCTGTCCCCGCCGGCCAGGTGCTGCCCGTGGTACGGCGGCGGGACGGTCACCACCGCGGCGTCCAGCCCGGCCGCGTCCAGGTACGCCAGCAACGCCTGCGGCCGGTGCAGGGTGAGCGGCCCGACCGGGTGCCCGGCCACCACGTGGCGTCCGTCGTCGGCGGTGGTGACCAGGTCGTCCACCCCGGCGTCGACGAGCAGCGGCGCGAGGTGGGTGTGCATGTCCACCGTCGTCACCGGCTCGGCGGCCAGGTGCGCCACCGCCGCCGGGGCGGACAGGTCGTCGACGACGGGGCGGTCTGCGGACATCAGTGAACTCCTTCGGGTCGCGCCGGGGCGGGGTACCGGGGCGGGACGGGCACGCCCAGGTCACCGGCGAGGGTGGTGAGGGTGTCGAGCAGCGACCGGTCCAGGGCCACGCCCTCCCGCGCGGAGTCGCGCAGGCGCCGCGCGGAGCGCTGTCCGGGCAGGCTCACCCGGTCCACGCCGGGCGCGTACGGCGGGGCGGTCACCTCCCGGCCCAGGTCGGCGAGGCGGGTGGTGAACTCCTCCGGACCGCCGAACGCGGCCGGGTCCAGGGCCAGGAAGAAGTGCGCGCAGTCGTTGGGGACGGCGGTGTCGGCGTACAGGCCGTGCACCTGCTGACCGTAGCCACCGCCGGAGAGCACCCCGGTCAGCGCGTCGACCACCAGGGCCAGGCCGAAGCCCTTGTGCCCGCCGGTGGGCAGCAGCATGCCGGCCAGGGCCGCCGCCGGATCGGTGGTGTCCCGGCCGAGCGCGTCGGTGGCCCAGCCCGGTGGGATGGGTCGACCGGCCGCCTCGGCCAGCCGGATCCGGCCGAGGGCCACCTCGGACAGGGCGATGTCCAGCACCACCGGTTCGTCCTCGGGGCCCGCCGGCAGGCCGACGGCCAGCGGGTTGTTGCCGACCACCGGGTGTCCGCCACCGGGTGCCGGCATGAGCGGACGGGTGTTGGACATGGCCACCCCGACCAGGCCGGACCGGGCGGCGGCACGGACGTACCGGCCGGCCGCACCGAAGTGGAAGGCCCGCCGGACGCTGACCGCGCCGAGGCCGAACTGCCGTGCCTTGGCCACGGCCAGCTCCATGCCCTGGTCGGCGGTGAACACGCCGAGCGCGTGCCCGGCGTCGAGGACGGCGATCGCGCCGAGGTCGACCACCGGCTCGGCGCGGGTGGCGGTGCTCACCGAGCCCCGGCGCAGCCGGTCGACGTACATCGGGACCAGCATGGTGCCGTGCGACGGGACCCCGCGCCGGTCGGCGTCGACCAGCGACCCGGCGACGGTGGCGGCGGCCGGGCCGGGGAGCCCGGCGGCGGCGAAGATCCCGCCGACCAGTGTGCCGAGCCAGTCCGGGTCGACTCGCTTCGGAGCAGCCGGGGCAGCCGCCTCGGCGCTCACGCCGGCTCCGCGACGCCGGCCAGCCGGGCCGGCATGGACTCCTGGATGCGCCGCATGGCGTTCTCCAGGTGCCGGGTCAGCGCCGTCACCGCCGCCTCCGGGTCGCCGGCCACGCAGGCGTCCAGGATGGCCTGGTGTTCGGCCTGGATGTGGGCCAGCCCGTCGGGGGTGGGGCGGGTGGCGAAGCGGTACCGCTCGCTGTTCTCCCAGACCGGTTCGATGGCCCGGGGCAGCCAGCGGGAGCCGCCGGCGCGGTAGAGGGTGAAGTGGAACGCGGTGTGCGCCTGCCGGGCCGGGATCGGGTCGTCCGCGCCGGCCAGCTTGGCGTGCTCGTGCAGGGCCTGGCGGGCGGCCTCGGCGTCCTGGGCGGTGAACCGCTCGGCCGCCGACCGGATGGCGAGCGTCTCCAGGGCCAGCCGGGTCTGGTGGGTGTCGAGCAGGTCGTCCAGCGACACGTCGCGGACCCAGGCGCCCTTGTGCGGGATGATCTCGACCAGGCCGAGGGCCTCCAGCCGGCGCAGCCCCTCGCGCACCGGCATGGCGCTCATGTCCAGCGCCGCGGTCAGGTCCGCCAGCCGCAGGTGGGTGCCCGCGGGCAGCTCACCCGACATGATCATTCTGTGCAGTTCGGCCGCGGCCGTCTCCGCCATCGTGCGCTGTCGCGCACCGCCCTGGGGCGTCAGGCGAAACCCTCGTTCCATGTCGGCCGTTCTCCTGTCCTGGTGCCTATCCGTCTGTGCCAGTGTGCTGCGTCCGTCCGCCTCCGGCCGTGGGCCGGTGAGGTCACGTCCCCTGCGGACGATGGCGGAAGAGTAACCGGCCCACCAATCCCACCAGCGCGACGGAGACCAGGGCGAGGAGCACGATGAAGAGGATCACCGCGTACAGCTTGTCCATGCTGAACACGGTCCCGTACCGCTTGACCAGTCCGCCGAGCCCGACGATGGCGATCAGCACCTCACCGTTGATCAGCCCCTTGACGCCCCGGGCGACCCCCAGCCGCAACCCCTCCAGCAGGTACGGCGACGCCTCCACCAACCGGATCTCGCGCAGTTGGGCCGAGCGGGACGCGCCGAAGGAGCGGGCCATCTCCAGCAGCGCCGGGTCGCTGCGTCGGATGCCGGTGGCGGTGTTGACGATGACCACCCAGATGGAGAAGGCGACCACGGTGGCGATCCGGGTGGTGCTGCCGATGCCGAAGACCAGCAGGAACAGCGGGACGAAGGCGATGATCGGGGCGGCGAGCCCGGCCTTGACGTAGATGTCCAACGCCGCGTCGACCGCCGGGGAGAGCCCCATCGCCACCCCGATCACGGTGCCCGCGACGATGGAGATGGCCAGCCCGATGCCGAGTGAGCGGAGGCTGTCGGCCAGCGGGTCGATCAGTTCCCCACTGGCCAGCATGGCGCCGAACTGGCGCAGCACGTCGCTCAGCGGCGGCAGGGTGATCAGGTCGGCGGTCCGCCCGACGACCTCCCACACCCCGGCGAGCAGCACCAGTGACAGCAGGAACGGCGCGGGCCGGGTCACCGTCCGGACCACGCTCCGGCCGGTCACGCGGTGGCCCCGGCCGGCTGCCCGGACGCGGCCGACGGCCCGCCGTCCGCCGTCGCGTCGGACTCCGGCCCGTCGGGCTTCGGCCCGTCGGCGACGATCATGCCCCGGAGCCGGTCCCAGACCTGCCCGGTCAGCTCGACGAAGCGGGGGTCCTGCCGGGTCCGCTCGGTCCGGGGCCGGGGCAGGTCGATGTCGATCACCTCGTGCACGGTGCCGGGCCGGGGACGCATGACGACCACCCGGTCGGAGAGGAAGACCGCCTCGTCCATCGCGTGGGTGACGAAGAGCACGGACATCGCCGTCTCGTCCCAGATCCGCAGCAGGTCGGTCTGGAGCAGCAGCCGGGTCTGCGCGTCGATCGCGGAGAACGGCTCGTCCATCAGCAGCACCGACGGGTTGACCGCCAGCGCCCGGGCCAGCCCAACCCGCTGCTGCATGCCGCCGGAGAGCTGCCGGGGGTAGTGGTCGCCGAAGCCACGCAGCCCGACCCGGGCCAGCAGGTCACGCGCGGTCCGGGTGCGCTCGGCCCGGCCGACGCCCCGTTGTTTGAGGCCGAAGGCGACGTTGTCCACCACGGTCAGCCAGGGCAGCAGGGCGAAGCTCTGGAACACCACCGCCCGTTCCGGCCCGGGGCCGCGCACCGGCGTCCCCTGCACGTCGATCCGGCCGTGGTCGAAGGGGATCAGCCCGTCGACCATCTTCAGCAGGGTGGTCTTGCCACAGCCGCTGGGGCCGATGATGCTGACGAACTCCCCCGGCCGGACGGTCAGGTCCACGTCCTGCAGGGCGGTGACCCGGCGACGGCGCTCGTCCACGTACGTCTTGCCCACGCCCCGCACGCTGATCGCGGCCGGGGCGGTCTCCTGCTCGGTCACGCCGTGCCTCCCTTCCATCGACTGAGTCGCCGCTCGCACCAGGCGGCGAGCGACAGCAGCAGTACTCCCTCGGCCACGACGACCAGCGTCACGGCCATCACCGAGGCGACCTGGAAACGCCCCTGGAACTCGGCGATCAGGCTGCCCACGCCCGCGCCGACCAGGGCCAGTTCGGCGACCACCATGCCGATCAGGGCCTGGCCGAGACCGACCCGGACGCCGGCCATCAGCCCCGGCACCGCGGCCGGCAGGACCACCTCGCGGATCGTGGCCAGCCGTCCGGCGCCGAAGCTGCGGGCCATCTCCACCAGCGCGGGGTCGGTGGAGCGCACCCCGACGGCGCAGTTGACCGCCACGTACGCGACGCTGAACAGGAAGACCACCGCGACCCGGGCGGACAGGGTCAGCCCGAGGGTGGCCTGGATGACCGGGATGAAGGCGATCACCGGGACCGCGATCAGCAGGCTCAGGTACGGCCGGACCGTCCGGTTGACCAGGTCGAGCCGGCCCATCAGCAGTCCCAGCGGCAGCGCGACGGCGACGGCGAGCCCGAAGCCGAGCACCAGCGCCTGGTTGGTGGCCCAGAGCGCCCGGTGGAAGGCCGGGTCGGCCAGCAGCTCGGCCAGCGCCGTGGCGGTCCGGGCGGGGCTGGGCAGCCCCACCCCGCCGGCGGTGCCGGCGACCTGCCAGGCCACCAGCAGCACGGCGAGGGTGAGGCAGCGCAGCCCGGCCCGTCCCCAGGCCCGGTCGACCAGCCGGGTACCGGCCGGACGGGCCGCCCAGAGCGGCCGGCGGCCCGGTACGGCCTGGCTGCTCACCTCAGCCCCGCTCGGCGAGGACGGCATCGAGGATGCTCCGGTCGGTCACGTCGCCGGGGGCCGTAACCTTCTGGTACGGCTTGCCGTCGGCGTTGAAGAAGTCGATGGTGGCCTGCACGGACTCCGGCTGGAGACCGCCGTCGACCGGCCACACCTTCGCCGTGACGAAGGCGTCCACGATGGCCGGCAGCGCGTCGGCGTCGATCTCGGGCAGCAGCTCGCGGCCCTTCTCCACCAGCAGGTTCGGGTTCTGGTAGATGTCGCGGTAGACGTCGAGGTGGGTGCTCACCCAGGCGGTGGCGAGGTCCTTGTGCGAGGTGAGGAACTCGGGCCGGGCGGCGAACGCGGCCCGCATGATCGGGAAGCTCTGGGTCAGGTCGGCGACCATGGTGAAGTCGCCCGGGCGCTCCCGGGACAGCAGGGTCCAGTCCTGCAGGTCGATCGGGCTGGCGTCCATCTGGCCCTGGAGCATCGCCGCGAGCCGGTTCTCCGACCCCTCCACGACGGTGTACGTCGGCTCGGTACCCGGGCAGTCCTTCTTCACCCACTGGATGGCGAGCTGGCCGACGAAGGAACTCTCGGACTGGATGCCGACGTTGCGCCCGGCCAACGACGCGCAACTGCCGTACCGTGCCTGGGCGGCCATCACGAACTCGTTGGAGTTGCCGCCGAGGAAGAACCGCAGCGGCACCCCCTCGTCGATGGCGTCCATGACCTGGGCGATGGCGCTGATGTCCACCTGCCCCTGGGCGGCGGCCTGCAACTGGTTGGCGTTGCCGCCGAGCTCGACCGCCTCGACGGTGAAGCCCTGTTCCTTGAGACGGTCGATGGCGATGGCGGTCGGTAGGTAGCCGACGGACCAGCCGCTGAAGCCGAACTTGGCGCTCGTGCCGGCCTGGGCGCTGTCGGTGTCGTCGGCGCCGCAGGCGGTGAGCGCCAGGGCGAGGGTCGTGATCAGACAGGTCAGTAGGGTGCCACGTCGCAGGTTCATGTGAAGTCCCTCCCTCTGGCCGTTGATCTGATATCAAATATCTGATGCAACCAATGGTCTCCCACATTGCGGGACGACAGAGGGGGCGAACCGGTCTCCCGGCCACGATTCCGCAGCGGCACGCCGGGCAGCCCCGGGGGCCGGCGGCCCCACCACGGCACGGTCGGGCGACCCGACCCCTGCCCCGCGTCGGGTCGATCCGATCTCGTGGACGCCCGGCGTGCCCGACCCGACGGAGCCCTGACGTGGCGGTGCGCGGGGCATCCCGGTCGGGTCGGGGAGTCGGCGCGACGTCGGCTCGACAGGGAACCCGAGCGAGCCGGCCCGGCGACGGGGCCGGCTCGGTGACCGGGCCGTTCGGGCCGTCATAATCTATTATTCATATAGGGATAGGTGGTTAACCTCTCGGCCTTAGGTTCATCGGCAACCATGACCGCTGCCGGAGGCGCCCGTGAGTGTCGTGTCCACACCTGCCCCGCCGACGGGCGCGACCGACCCACCCACCCTGACCGTGGTGCCCGCCCGGCACCCCTGGCGCTGGGTCGGCTCGGCCGTCGCGCTGGTGCTCGCGGCACAGTTCACCCACGGGCTCGTCACCAACCCCGGCTGGGACTGGCCGACCTTCGCCGGCTACTTCGTCGAACGCTCGATCGTCGAAGCCCTGCTGGTCACGCTCCACCTGACCCTGGCCGGGGCGGCGCTGGGCTTCCTCGGTGGGGTGGTGCTGGCGCCCATGCGGCTGTCCCGCAGCCCGGTGCTGCGCGGGTTCAGCTGGACCTACATCTGGGTGTTCCGCTCGGTGCCGCTCATCGTGCAGCTCCTGTTCTGGGCCAACCTGGGCTACCTCTACGACACCCTCCAGTTCGGGGTGCCCTTCGGGCCGGGCTTCGTCGAGGTGCGGACCATCGACCTGGTCAGCCCGTTCGGCGCGGCCCTGCTGGGCTTAACCCTGCACCAGGCGGCGTACTCGGCGGAGATCGTGCGGGCCGGCATCATCTCCGTCGACCAGGGGCAGGTGGAGGCCGCCGCCGCCCTGGGCATCCCCCGGCTGCGCCAGTTCCGCCGGATCGTGCTCCCGCAGGCGATGCGGGCCATCCTGCCCAGCGCCGCCAACGAGCTGATCAACCTGTTGAAGAGCACCTCGGTGGTCTACGTCCTGGCCATCGGTGAGATCTTCTACCAGGTCCAGGTGGTCTACGGCCGCAACGGCCGAGTGGTGCCGCTGCTGATGGTCGCCACCGTCTGGTACGTCGTGCTCACCGCCCTGTTGTCGGTCCTGCAGTTCTACGTCGAGCGGCACTTCGCCCGGGGCGCCCTGCGGACCCTGCCCCCGACGCCGCTGCAACGGCTGCGGGCCGTTGTGGGTCAGCGGCTCGGCCGTACCGGCGTCGCCGGCCCGTCCCGGGGCGGTGGGGGCCCGTGGTGACCCCGATGGTGCGGCTGCGCGGCGTGCACAAGACCTTCGGCACGCACGAGGTGCTGCGCGGCATCGACCTGGACCTGCCGGCGGGCAGCGTCACCGTGATCCTCGGCCCCTCCGGGTCCGGCAAGTCGACCCTGCTGCGGACCATCAACCACCTGGAGAAGGTCGACCGGGGCACGGTCGTCGTCGACGGCCAGCTCATCGGGTACCGGCAGGTCGGCGACCGGCTGTACGAGTTGGGCGAGCGGCTCATCCTGCGGCAGCGCGCCGACATCGGCTTCGTGTTCCAGAACTTCAACCTCTTCCCCCACCTGACCGCCCTGGAGAACGTGGCCGAGGCGCCGGTGGCCACCCGCCGGCTGACCCGGGCCCAGGCCCGGGAGCGGGCGCTGGCCCTGCTCGACCGGGTCGGGCTCGCCGACCGGGCCGGGGCCTATCCCCGTCAGCTCTCCGGCGGCCAGCAGCAACGGGTGGCGATCGCCCGCGCGCTGGCCCTGGAACCGAAGCTCATCCTGTTCGACGAGCCCACCTCCGCGCTGGACCCGGAGCTGGTCGGCGAGGTGCTCGACGTGCTGCGGGACCTCGCCCGGGCCGGCACCACGATGGTCGTCGTCACCCACGAGATCGGGTTCGCCCGGGAGGCGGCCGACACGGTCGTCTTCCTCGACGCCGGGCGCGTCGTCGAGCAGGGCCCGCCCGGTGCGGTCCTCGACCACCCCGCCCACGAACGCACCCGCGCGTTCCTGTCCAAGGTCCTGACCTGAGGAGATTCCTTGCGTATTCGTCCCCTGCTGTTCGCCCTCGTCCTGGCGCTGCCGCTGGCCGGCTGCGCCGCGCCGGAGGAGACCCCGCGCGAGGCCGCCGCCGGCCCCGCCGGCAGCGCCACCCCCTTCACCATCAACGACGGGCCGGACCAGCAACGGATCGTGCCGGCCCGGGTGGAGGCGGTCGCGGCCCTGGTACCGCCGCAGATCCGTGCCACCGGCAAGCTGACCATCGGGGTGGGGGCAGCCGCGTCCGGCAGTCCGCCGCTGATGTTCACCGCCACCGACAACCGGACGCTGATCGGCAGCGAGCCCGACATCGCGGTGGCCGTCGCCGGGATCCTCGGTCTGGAACCGGTGTTGGAGAACACCTCCTGGGAGAGCCTCTTCGTCGGCATGGACAGCGGCAAGTACGCCGTCGGCGCCTCGAACATCACCGTCACCGAGGAACGCAAGCGCAAGTACGACTTCGCCACGTACCGGCTGGACAACCTGGCCTTCGCCGCGAAGAAGGGCACCACCTGGAAGATCGCCGGCCCCCGGGACGTGGCCGGCCGACGGGTCGCCGTCAGCTCGGGCACCAACCAGGAGAAGATCCTGGTCGAGTGGAGCACGGAGGCCGAACGGCTCGGGCTCGACCCGGTGGACATCCGGTACTACCAGAACAACCAGGCCACCTACCTGGCCCTGGGCTCCGGGCAGATCGACGCGTACCTCGGCCCGAACCCGACCATCGCCTACCACTCCGCGGTGACCGGGGAGACGGAGGTCGTCGGCACCCACTCGGGGGCCGGCGCCGACCTCCAGGGCAAGATCGCACTGACCACCAAGAAGGGCAGCGGGCTGGTCGAGGCCCTCGCGGCGGCGGTCAACGAGCTGATCCGCTCCGGCGACTACGGCACCATCCTGGCCCGGTGGAACCTCGCCAACGAGGCCACCGGCACGTCGGAGGTCAACCCGCCGGGCCTGCCGATCGAGGGCACGTGAGCCTCGGCTCCGTCGACGGGGAGTTCCTGGACAATCCGGTGTGGGCCGCACTGACCGGCCCGCACCGGGTGTTCGCGCAGGTCAACGGGGCAGCCGTGCGGTACCATCCGGAGGTCGCCCCGTTCAGCGCGGTCGCCGCCGTACCCGATCCAGGGGTGTGGGCCGACCTGGCGGCGCTGGTCGGCCCGGCGGGGCTCGTGTCAGTCACCGGCGCGGCCGGGCCGCCCCCGCCGGACTGGGCGGTCGTCGACGAGGTCCCCGGGGTGCAACTGGTCGACGTGGCGGTCCGGGCGGCCCCGGACCCCGAGGCGGTCCGGCTCACCGCCGCCGACGTACCGGAGATGCTCGACCTGGTCGCGCGGACCCGGCCGGGGCCGTTCCTGTCCCGGACCGTCGAACTCGGCACCTACCTGGGGATCCGACGGCGCGGCGCGCTGGTGGCGATGGCCGGGGAACGGCTGCGCCCGCCGGGCTGGACCGAGATCAGCGCGGTCTGCACCGACCCCGCACACCGGGGGCAGGGCCTGGCCAGCCGCCTCGTGCGGGCCGTCGCCGCCGGGATCCGGGCCCGGGGCGAGCACCCGTTCCTGCACGCGGCGGCGAGCAACACCGCCGCGATCCGGCTGTACGAGTCGATGGGGTTCCGGCTGCGCCGCCGGCCACCGTTCCGCACCCTGCGGGTCCCGGCGTCCCAGACCTCGGGCCAGGCGGCCGGGACCTCGGGCTAGGCGGCGCGGCCGAGCCGCCAGTAGCCCATGAAGGCCACCGCGCCCCGGTCGAGGCCGCACTCGACGACCAGGTGCCGGCGCAGGGCCCCGATCATCCCGGCCTCGCCGGCCAGCCACGCGTACAGCGGCACCGGCGCCTCCGAGCGGGGCACCTCCCAGAGGATCTGCTGGTCGACGTCCAGGTCGACCAGCGACGGGTCGGTGCTCGGCGCACCGGTGCTCAGCCGGTCGGCGAGCAGGTCGCCGGCCGCCGCGCGGACCGCCGGCACGAGCCGGGTGCCGTGCGGGTCGGCGCCCCGGGACAGCCAGGTCACCTCGACGCCGGGCGGCGTCACGAGCGGCAGCGCGTCGCCGGGCTCGGGCACCTCCAGCAGCACCCGGCCCCGGGCGTCCAGCGGCAGCCGTTCCAGGATCGCGCCGACCGCCGGCACGGCGGTCTCGTCCCCGGCGAGCAGCAACTGCCCGGCCGCCGGCGGGCGGAACTCGACGCCGCCGTGGTCGCCCTCGTAGCCGGCGTCCGGGCCGAGGATGGCGATCTCGTCGCCGAGCCGGGCCCGGCGCACCCAGCGGGTGGCCGGCCCGCAGTCGCCGTGCCGGACCAGGTCGACGTCGACCTCGCCCCGGTGCGGGCGGACCGCCCGGACGGTGTACGTGCGGATCGGGTTGCGCCGGTGCTCGGGCAGGGCCCGCCACCGGGTGTGCCAGTCCGGACCCTGCGGCAGGTGCACCCCGTGCTGCCCGGGCAACGGGAACGCCAGCTTGATCCGCTGGTCGTACCCGTTGTCGGCGAACCGGTCCAGGTCGGGCCCGGTGAAGGTGACACGCACGAACGACGGGCTGAGCCGACGCATCGCGTGGACCTCGACGGCGAACTGGCGCCACGGTGCGATGGGCAGGGTCTGGGTCATCGATCCTGTCTTCCTGTGCGGGGTGCGGGCGCGGACGCCTATCGAGGGCCGGTCGCGGTGGCGCGCGAACGCCACAGCAGCCAGACGAAGTACGGGGTGCCGATCATGGCGACGATCAGACCGGCGGGGACCTGGGCGGGGGCGATGACCGTGCGGCCGAGGGTGTCGGCGAGGCTGACCAGGGCCGCGCCGAGCAGCGCGGCGACCGGGATGACCCGGCTGTGCCGGCCGCCGACGAGGGCGCGGGCGGCGTGCGGGGCGACCAGGCCGACGAAGCCGATCACCCCGACGGCGGAGACCGCGGTGGAGGTCAGCAGCGCGGCGGCGGTCAGCGCGACCAGCCGGGTGCGTTCCAGGCGGACCCCGAGCACCCGGGGGGTGTCGTCGTCGAGGGTGAGCAGGTCCAGCTCCCGCCGGGCGGCCACCACCGCCGGGGTGAACACCAGCAGCGCCACGGCCACCGGGAGCACCTGCCAGGCGGTGCGCCCGTAGGTCGAGCCGGAGAGCCAGGTCAACGCCTTCGCGGTGTTCCACGGGTCGTAGGCGACGATCAGGAAGGTGATCACCGCCATGCCGCCCTGCCAGGCCCCGAAGCCGATCAGGACGAGCCGGTCGGAACTCAGCCCGCCCCGCCACGCGGCCCCGTAGACCAGGGCGAAGGCCAGGATCGCGCCGAGCCCGGCGACACCGGAGATCGCCAGGACCCCGGCGAGCGGGACGAAGGTCAGCAGCGCGACCGCCCCCAGCCCGGCGCCGGCGGTGATGCCGAGGATGCCGGGTTCGGCGAGCGGGTTGCGGCAGACCGCCTGCACGGTGGTGCCGGCGATGGCCAGCGCCGCGCCGGCCAGCACGGCGGCGGCCACCCGGGGCCACCGCTGGTCCAGCACGAAGGTGTACGCCGGGCCGGTGCGGCCCTGCACCCAGTTGACGATGTCGCCGAGCAGGACCCAGGTGTCGCCGAAGAGCATGCCGACCAGGACCGCCACGACGGTGGCCACGAGCCCGCAGCCGACCACCGTGCGGTGGAAGCCGGCGGAGCGTACGGCCGCGTGTCCGCCCGGCGGGCGGCGGGTGGGGCCGGCGTCGCGGTGCCGGCGGGCCAGCCAGATCAGGATGGCGGCGCCGAAGAGGGTGGTGACCACGCCGGTCGGGATGTCCACCCCGGCCTGCCCGCCCATCACGGCCCGCAGCAGCACGTCGGAGCCGAGGACGATGATCACGCCGGCGAGGCCGGAGAGCGGCAGCAGGATCCGGTGGCGGTGCACGCCGGGGGCCACCGGGGCGAGCAGGCGGACGATCACCGGGGCGCAGAGGCCGACGAAGCCGACCGGCCCGGTGAGGGTCACCGCGGCGGCGGAGAGCACGACGGCCAGGACCGTGACGATCAGCCGGGTCCGCCGCACGTCGAGCCCGAGCACGGTGGCGGTGTCGTCACCGAGGGCGAGGATGTCGAGGCGGTGCCCGAGCAGCAACAGCGCGCCGACGGCGAGGGCGATCACCGGGGCGAGCTGGGTCAGCGCCCGCAGGTCGCTCTGCACCAGGGAGCCGTTGCCCCAGGCGAACAGGCCGATGGTGGCCTGCTCGAAGAGGATCAGCAGGAGCATCGTCAGCGAGCTGAGCGCCATCGCGGTGGCCGAGCCGGCGAGGATGAGCCGGGTGGTGCCGGCCTGACCGCCGGCCGACAGGGACATCACCAGGGCGGCGGCGGCCAGCCCGCCGAGCAGGGCCAGGCCACCGGCGGGCAGCGCCGGCAGGGTGATGCCGAACGCGGCGGCGGCGACGATGGCCAGGTGCGCGCCGGCGTTGACGGCCAGGGTGTCCGGGGAGGCCAGCGGGTTGCGGGCGATGGACTGCAGGGCGGCGCCGGCGAAGCCCAGGGCGACCCCGATGGCCAGCCCGGCCAGCAGCCGGGGCAACCGGGAGGCGACCAGCACCCGGGCCGCCTCGTCGTCGGTGCCGACCAGCAGCCGCAGCAGGTCCAGCGCGCCCACCGACGAGGTGCCCTGGGTCAGGTGCACGGCGGCGACGACGAGCCCGACGGCGACGGTCAGGACGAAGACGAGGACGATCCGGGGGGCCGAGACCGTCCCGGCCGGAGCCGGCCGGGTGGCCGGCTCCGGTTGGGCGGGAGCGAGGAGCTGGTTCACACCGTGTAGACCTTGACCAGCTCGTCGAGGTACTGCTTGGCGGAGAGCGGGCCGCCGAAGGTCCAGATGCCGTTGGGCATCCGGTGCAGCTTGCCCTCCTTGACGAAGCTGAACGACTTCCAGATGGCGTTGCCGGCCAGGCCGTCGGCGAAGACGTCGTCGCCGTCGGAGGCGTTGTAGAAGAAGTGCAGGTCCTGGTCCTTGAGGCCGGTCAGCCCCTCGACGTCGGTCTGGCCGAGCCCCCACACCTCGTCGACCTCACCGGTCCAGGCGTTCTTGAGCCCGAGCTGGATGCCGACCTGGGAGATCAGCGCCCCCTGGCCGAACATCCGGATGGTGACCGAGCTGCCTTCCTTCCACCCGTCGGCGATGGCGAAGGACCGGCCGGCGGCGCCGGCGTCGGCGATCTTCTTCTTGCCGTCGGCGATCGCCGTGTCGAAGTCGGCGAGCAGCTTCTCCGCCTCGGCGGTCCTGCCGACGGCGGTGGCGACCATGGTCAGGTCCGACCGCAGCCGGCCGAGGTTGTCGGTGGCGTCGCTGCCCTTGGTGACCAGCACCGGGACGTACTTCTCGAGCTGGTCGAGCAGGGCGGTGGCCCGGCCGTCCCCGACCACCACGAGGTCGGGCTCCAGGGCGACGATGGAGTCGACGCTCGGCTCGGCTCGGGTGCCGACGTCCTTGACGCCCGCGTCCAGCGGGGCGGCGGTCACCCAGGTGGCGTACCCCTTGGTGTCGGCCACGCCCACCGGCATGACGCCGAGGCTGACGAGCATCTCCGCCTCGGCCCACTCCAGCGCGACCACCTTGCTCGCCGGGGCGTCGAGGTTGATCGCCTTGTTCCGGCTGTCGGTGACGCTGACCGGGCCGCTCGGGGCGGAGCTGGTCTCCGGTGGGGCGGACGAGGTGTTCTCGGTGGTGCCGCAGGCGCCGAGCAGCAGCACGGTCGCGGCGGCCACCAGGGCGGTGACACGGGTACGGGTCATGGTCGTCTCTCTGGTCAACAGGATGGGTCGGTTCAGGCGGGGACACGGGGCAGCCGGTGCCGCCCCACGGGTCGGGTGGACACCAGCCCGCTGGTCGGGTCGGCGATCACCTCGATCCGGATGCCGTACGTCTCGGTGAGCGCCGGCTCGGTGAAGACCTCCTGCGGGGTGCCGGCGGCCCGGACCCGCCCGCCGTGCAGCAGGACCACCTCGTCGGCGACGGACGCGGCCTGGTTGAGGTCGTGCAGGACGACACCGACGGCCACGGCGTGCTCGTCGGCGAGGTCCCGCATCAGGTCGAGCAGTTCCACCTGGTACCGCAGGTCGAGGAAGGTGGTGGGCTCGTCGAGCAGCAGCACCGGCGTGTCCTGGGCCAGGCAGGTGGCCAGCCAGACCCGCTGGAGTTCGCCGCCGGAGAGCTCGTCGACCGGCCGGTCGGCCATCGTGGTCACCCCGGTCACCGCCATCGCCCGGGCGATCATCTCCGGGCCGTCGGGGTCGGTGGCGCGCCAGCGACCCCGGTACGGGTGGCGGCCGTAGCCGACCACGTCCCGTACGGTCACGCCGCTGGGGACGGGGCGGCTCTGCGCCAGCAGGGTGACCCGCCGGGCGAACTCCCGGGCGGGCAGCCCGGCGGCGGCGGAGCCGTCACCGAGGAGCACCTCGCCGTGGTCCACCGGGTGCAGTCGGGCCAGCGCCCGCAGCAGCGTCGACTTGCCGCTGCCGTTCGGGCCGACCAGGGCCGTCACCCGGCTGGGCCGCAGCGTGATCGCGGCGTCGTGCACCACGGTCGACCCGTGGTAACCCAGCCGCAGATCCCGCCCCCGCAGGCCCACGGCAGGATGGAGCGGCGCTTCACCGTTGGACATGCGGTTAGGCTAGCCTAACCTTCTTGAGGCGCGTCAAGCCGGGTTCCCACCGGCACGGCACGCGGGCCACGCCCGGCCCTGCGCGAGGGGAACCGAGAGCCTTCCGTGGGAAGCTGGGGGCGGGCCGCACCGGCCCCGCACGGCGTCGCGGAGGGAGACCGGGCCAGATGATCAAGACGCTGCGTCCGAGGAGCTACGACGAGGCGATCGACATCGGGCACTACTTCTGCGAGGGGTTCGCGGTGGTGCTGGACCTGACCGGGCTGGCCCCCGACGACGCCCTGTCGTTCGTCGACTTCGCCTCGGGCCTGGTAATCGGGCGGGAGGGCGCGATGGAGCGGGTCACCCCCGGGGTCTTCGTGCTCCACCCGCATCCCGGCCGCGCCCCGACCGGTACGGCGCGACCCGCGATCACGTCGGCCTGACCGACCGCGCCGGGCGACGGCCGTCGCCGGACCGATCGGAGAGGATGGGGCCCTCTCCGGCGGCCCGGCGACGTCGCTCGGCCCCTCCCCCCGACGGGCTGGCCACGGTGGACCACTCCCGCTGGCGGGCCGAGCACGCCAGCAACGAGGGCTCACGGATCTGATCCCCCCGTTGCGCCCCGAACTCGGGACGGACCCTTCCCCCACCGTTGGTCCCGTTCGGATGGTCGGGCCCACCAGCTCGGCCCCCCCACCTGCACAACAGGCGTTGAGCAGGAACCGAAATCGCTCAACACGTGTTGCTTAGGCAACGCGAGCATACGCGCGCCGTCGGTGGCGGTGTCAACACCTGTTTCGCGGGCACCGACACCTGCGACACTGTCGTTCACGCCGCGGAGGGACGACAGTCATGCACGATGGACAGCACGGGGACCACCGACTGCCCCCACTCGACACGCTCGCGGCCCGGCTCGAGTACCTGTTCGAGAAGATCCGACCCACCCCCGAGGAACTCGGCGAGGCGGAGGAACCGGGACGCTGCTACACCAACAGGGAGATCGCCGACAAGATAAACACGGTCGCGGCGGAGACCGGTGTCACCATCAGCGCCGCGTACGTCGGCGAGCTGCGCCGGGGGGTGGCCCGGGATCCCCGGATGTCCCACATCCTGGCCCTGGCCAGGGCGTTCGGTGTCCACTCGGGGTACTTCGTGGACGACGCCGCGGCCCGCCGGGTCGAGGAGCAGATCGCCCTGCTCACCGAGCTGCGTCGGATGGACGTCCGGCAGGTGGCGCTGCGTCAGGTGCTCACCGACGCCGGGCTCTCCCCCACCGACACGCAGCTCGTGGAACAGATGGTCGCCCGGTTACGGGCCGTCGCCGACCAGGGCGACCCCGGTCCGACGGGCCCGGCCGACGGTGGACGCGACCAGTGGTGCTGATCCTGCAGTGGCAGCAGGCCGACGGGCGGGAGTGCGCAGACGTGAAACTGCACCGACTTCGCAAGCACTGTGAACGGCTCCTCGCCGACCTGCGGGTCCCCGAACCGTTCGACATCCACGAGCTGTGCCGCGTGCTCGGCGCGCGGCGCGGTCGCCCGCTGCGGCTGGTCCCGATCAGCCTGCCAATGCACACGGTGTGCGGCATGTGGGTGCCCACCGGCGACTTCGACGCGATCTTCTACGAACAGGACACCTCGCCGCTGCACCAGATCCTGATCATCGGGCACGAGGTCGGGCACCTGCTCGCCGGGCACCGGGCCACCGCCCTGCTCGACCCGGACGCCTCCCGGCTGCTCCTGCCCGACCTCGACCCGCAACTGGTGCGGCGGTTCCTCGGCCGCAGCAACTACGACGCCGACGCGGAACGGGAGGCCGAGATGATCGGCTCGCTGCTGCTGCGCCGCATCCGCGACGCCCACGGCGAGGTGCCCGAGTCGCCGCTGGAGCAGCACCAGGCCGAGCTGTACGGCCGGCTGCGGCAGTCGCTGGAACACCCGGACCGGTGAGCCGGTGGACGTCGTCCTCTACGCCCTGTGCGCCGTCACCGGCTGGCTCGCCTTCGGGTACATGCTGCGCCTGCAGCGGCGCCGGCCCAGCCAGGCCCGCCGCGCGATCTGCGTCGCCTTCGGCGCCTTCGCCGCCGGGATCACCCTGGCCGTCCCGCCGCTGGCCGCCGCGATCGACCAGGCCACCGGGCTGCCCAACCTGGCCAAGGTCGTCTCGCACGGCTGCGCGCTGACCATCGCGGCCGGCGCGGAGACCATGCTGCTGCACCTCGCGCTGCCGGCCGAGCGGGCGGCGGCCCGCGCCCGACGGTGGATCTGGATCACCGGCGGCACCTTCGCCGTCATGGTCGCCCTGTTCGGGTACACCCTGACCTACGACACCCCGGTCCGGCTCACCGTCGAGTACGCCACCGACCCCGTCGTCACCGCGTACCTGCTGATCTTCATGGCGATGGGCTTCCTCGCGTACTGCGTGGACATCACCCGGCTGTGCTGGCGCTTCGCCCGGCTCTGCGGGCGGCCCTGGCTGCGGCGCGGGCTGCGGGTCACCGCCGTCGGCGCGGTCTTCGCCCTGCTGTACAGCGCCAACAAGATCGGCTACCTGGTCGCCCACTGGTCCGGGCGGCGGCCCGACGGGGAGGAGGAGATCGCCGCCGTCCTGGTCACCATCGCCGCCCTGCTGATGCTCTCCGGCCTGACCATGCCGGCCTGGGGTCCCCTGGTCACCGTCACCCGGCGCTGCGCCGACCTGCGCGCCTACCGGCGGCTCGGCCCCCTCTGGCACGACCTCATCGACGCCCTGCCCCAACTCGAACTCGACGACAGCCTGCGCCGGCCCTTCACCGCCCTGCGGGACATCGACTACGCGCTGACCCGCCGGGTGGCCGAGATCCGCGACGGCCGGCTGGCCCTGCGCCCGTACCTGGACGCGGGTGTCACCGGGGTCGCCGAGCGCCTCGCCGCCGCCGCCGGGCTGTACGGCGACGACCGGCGGGCCGCCGTCGAGGCCGCGCAACTGGCCTGTGCGCTGCGCCGGTACCGCAGCGGCACCCTCGCCGACGACCCCCAGCCCGCCGACGATCTGCACCGGCCGGCGGGCGGCTACGCCGGGGAGGTCGCCTGGCTGGGGCTGGTCACCGACGCGTACGCGCACTGCCCGGTGGTGGCCCGGACGGTGGCGGCCACCGGGGCCGAGGCGCGCCCGCCGGTGGGGGGCCAGCCGCGATGAGGGGCCGGTACGCGAACCTGACCCGGATCCGCAGCCTCGACCCCGAGCGGGACCACCTGGCCATCTACCAGACGATGCTGCGGCTGGAGTTCCCCTGGGACATGAAGCTGGGGCTGAACCTCGCCTTCAACCGGTCCTTCTCGGTGCCGGAGATCGCCCGGGTGCACGTCGGGACCGGTGAGCTGACCGAACGGACCCAGCAGCGCATCGACGACACCGGCCTGCTGATGTACGAGATGGTGCTGCACGGCTTCGAGCACCCCCGGGGCCGGGCGGCTCTGCGCCGGGTCAACCAGATCCACCGCCGTCACGACATCGACGCCGACGACCACCGGTACGTGCTCGGCTGCCTGGTGGTGGTCCCGACCCGCTGGCTGGACCGGTACGGCTGGCGCCGGCCCTGCTGTCACGAACGGCGGGCCACCCACGCCTTCTACCGTGAGCTGGGCCGGCGGATGGGGGTCACCGACCTTCCCGCCTCGTACGCCGAGTTCGCGTCCTGGTTCGACCGGTACGACGCCGCCCGCCTGCGGCCCAACGACGACGCGGCGACCATCGAGCGGGCCACCCGGGCGCTGATGCGTACCCGGTTGCCCCGCCTCCTCGCCCCACTGGGCGACGCGCTGGTCAGCGCCATGTACGACGCGCCGCTGCGCCGGGCCACCCGGGTCACCGAGCCGGCCCGGCCGGTCCGGCTCGGGCTGCACCTGGCCCTGCGCGGGCGGGCCCGCCTGCTGCGCTGGTGCGGCCGGCCCCGGCGTACGCCGCTGTTCGCCGACGGCATCCGGACCCGCACCTACCCGCACGGGTACGACATCGGGCGGCTCGGCCCCCGACCGACGCCCACCGCCGACCGCGCCGACCCCGGCTGACCGCCGGCCAAGAGCGGACGTGACCATTTCCACGTGGGCGAAGGCCCCGATCGGCATCGACGCCGAGCGTTGGATCTCCCGACCGGTACGCCGCACCGTGCTGGCCGTGGCGCACTCCATGGTGAGCTGCCAACGACTGCTGGACGTCATCGGGCTGATCGAGGGCGACACCCGGATCCAGGTGGTGTTCACGGTCGGCCCGGACGTCTTCAACCACCGGGTGGCCGGCTACCTGGAGCGGCTGGACGCGCTGGTGCTGCCCTGGCAGCAGGCCGTCCGGGAACGGTTCGACCTCGCTGTCGCCGCCGCCCACGGGGGCCTGCGGCACCTGCGCGCGCCCCTGCTGGTGATGGCGCACGGCGCCGGTCACGCCAAGCCGGTCCGCTCCGTGCCGGACGGGCTCCCGCCCGGCGCGGACCCGCCCGTCTACGGCCTCGACGCCCAGCGACTGCTCCACGACGGCCGGGTCCTCGCCACCGCCCTCGCCCTCGCCCACGACCACGAACTCGACGTGCTCCGCCGCCAGTGTCCACCGGCGCTCGACGCCGCCGTGGTGGTCGGGGACCCCTGTCTCGACCGGCTCGTCGCGAGCCTGTCCCGGCGGCGGGCCTACCGGCACGCCCTGGACGTCGACGACGACCAGCGTCTCGTCGTGGTCAGTTCCACCTGGGGCCGGGACGGCCTCTTCGGGCGTCATCCGGATCTCCTGCCCACGGCGCTGGCGGACCTGCCCGCCCGCCGGTTCCGCGTGGCCGCGCTGCTGCACCCGGCCGTGTGGGACGCCCACGGACACCGGCAGGTCCGCGCCTGGCTGCGGGACTGCCTGGCTGCGGGACTGCCTGGCGGCCGGCCTGCTCCTGCCCGACCCGACCGTGGACTGGCGCAGCCTCGTCGTCGCCGCCGACCACGTCGTCGGCGACCATGGGTCCGTTCCCGCGTACGCCGCGGCGATCGGCCGGCGGATGCTGCTCCTGCCGGACCCGCCGGCCCGGCCGGGCAGCCCGGCCACGGTCGCGGAGGGCACGCTTCAGCACCTGGTGGGTGTCGAGGCCAGCCGCCTGGCTCCGCACCGGCCACTGGCCCCCCAACTCGACACGGCGCGGCGGATCGACCACCGGGCGGTGGCCGCCGCAGCAGCAGGCCGGCCCGGCACCCCCGGCTGACCGAGCCCGTGCCCGTGCCCTGCCCCGCCGCCTGGCAGGCCGCACGGTGACCACCCGGGGCCGGTCAGGGGGACGCGGGTGGCCCGGTGGCCGACCCCTGACCCGACCAGGTGCCGGACCAGGATTCAGGTCCGGCCGGATCCACTCGCCACGGTCGGGATGGTCCGTTTCGGCTGCCAGGGCAGGCGGCCCTCCAACTCCACCTCCAGGGAGAAGCTGAGGAAGGTCCGGACCACCACGATCAGCGCCAGCACCCCGACGCTCTGGAAGGTCGGCTCGACCGCCACCGACCGGATGATGTCACCACCGACGAGGAGTTCCAGGCCGAGCAGGATCGCCCGCCCCACCCCCTGCCGGTACGGCGGGTACGCCTCGTCCAGGTTGCGGGTCCGTCGGTAGCGGAGCAGGAAGGCCACCGTGGCGACGGCCACGCCCACGGCGATGACCAGCACCCCGGCCAGGTCCAGGAGACTTCCGATCCACTGGACCACCTCCTTCGTCGACGCCACCACCCGCGCTCCCGCTGACGTTCGGCTGGCCGGTCCGGCGAACGGGGCAGGTCGACAGCGGGCCGCGCCGTCGCCGGACAGGGGCGGGCGAGGGTCGCGCCGCCGGACCCCACCATCGCGCATCCGGTCGGCCGATCCGGTGGGTTTCGCCTTCTTCGGGCGGGGCCGAGGGCGAACCGGCACGCCCGGCCACCAGCGGGCACGGCGTGGACGGGCCACCCCGGCGGTGCTTCGGATCATCGCGCTGCCGGGGTGGCCGCTTCCAGCCGACCCTGTGCCGGTCGACGGCGGGGCGACACCCGCCGATACCGCCATCGTTGCGCACCTGCCAGTGGTGTGCAACAAGCTCACGGAATGGTCCTTCTCCCCGCCGACCAGCACAGGTCCTTTGTGGTTGGTCCGGCGCGCGGTCCCGTCAGGGACATGCCATAGGCTGCCGTCCGGTTAGAGCCGGTCGAGGAGAACCATGACGAACCCTTCCCGGGCCCCGCTGCACCGGTTGGCCGAGGCGTGCGCGGCGCTGGTCGGCGCCCCCTGGTTCAACCTCGCCAGCTTCGTCGTGGTCGTCACCAACGCGGTGGCGCTCGGGCTGGAGACCTACGGTGGCGTGGTCACCGCCGTCGGCCCCGCCCTGCGGGCCGTCGAGTACGCCTGCCTGGCCTGCTTCGTGCTGGAGCTGCTCATCCGCTTCGGGGCTCACCTGCGTGCTCCGCTCGGGTTCTTCCGGGATCCCTGGAACGTGTTCGATCTGGTGATCATCACCGCGCCGCTGCTGCCCGGCATCCGGGAGAACGTGACGATCCTGCGCCTGTTGCGCCTGGCCCGGATCGTCCGCGCGTTCCGGCTCTTCCCCAGTCTGCGGGTGATCCTGGTGGGCATCCGCCGCAGCCTCCCCGGGCTCGGCAGCTTCCTGCTGGTCACCGGCCTGCTGCTGTACGGGTACGCGATGCTCGGCTGGATGCTGTTCGGCACCGCCTACCCGGAGCGGTACGGCACGGTCGGACAGGCGATGCTGACCCTGTTCCTGCTGCTCTCCCTGGACGGCATCACCGACACGCTCCAGGCCGGCCGCGAGGTCAGCGACTGGGCGGTGCTGTACTACGTGTCGTACATGGTCGCCGCCTGCTACCTGCTCACCAACCTGCTCGTCGGGCTGGTCCTCACCGCGTTGCAGGAGGCGCACCAGGACGAGCGGGCCGCCGCCGCGCGGATCGGCCGGCCGCCCCCGCACGACGAGCCGTCCGAGCCCTCGGTCCGCGAGCAACTGGCCCAGTTGCACGCCATCATCGACGAGTTGGAACGGCAGTTGCCCCCGGCCGGGCCGCCGCCCCGGAAACCGGCCGGGGCCCGTGGTCGCGGCCGGAAACGGACGGCCGCCAGCCGCTGACCCCAGGCGGCGGGGCGGGCCACGGCGGCGCGGGCGGGCTCACCTGGCCGGTCGGTCGTCCCCGGGGCCGGCGAGCAGCCGGGCCAGTTCGTCGGGTGAGCGCGGCCGGGCACCGGCCAGCCCGGGGGTGCGGTCCAGCAGCCGGTGCACCAACGGCGCCCAGGCCGGGGTCAACCGCGCGCCGGCCAGCAGGTCGCCGCCGGCCAACGCCGTACCGGGCACCCCGGGGCTGACCCGGCCCGAGGCCACCAGCACCAACTCGTCGGCCCACCGGTAGGCCAGGTCGACGTCGTGGGTGGCGAGCATCAGGGTGGTGCCGCGCGCGTGCAGGCCGTCGAGGGTACGCAGCAGCGCCTCGACCCCGTACGGGTCCAGGCCGGCGGTCGGCTCGTCGAGGATCAGCAGGGCCGGGCGCAGCGCCACCGCCCCGGCGATGGCCACCCGCTTGCGCTGCCCGTACGACAGCAGGTGCGTCGGGCGGTCGGCGAGGTCGGTGATCTCCAGGGCGTCGAGGGCCTCGGCGCAGCGCCGCCGGACCTCCGGCTCGGGCAGACCGAGGTTCACCGGCCCGAACGACACGTCCTGGAACACGGTGGCGGCAAAGAGCTGGTCGTCCGGGTCCTGGAGGACCAGTTGCACCCGTTGCCGCAGCGCCAGCAGCCCGGAGCGGGTGCGGCGCAGCGGCGCCCCGTCGACGAGCACCGTACCGTCGCCGGCGGCGAGGGCACCGACCATCAGGCGGAACAGCGTCGTCTTGCCGCCCCCGTTGGGGCCCAGCACCGCACATCGGCGGCCGGCCGGTACGGCCAGGTCGACCCCGGTGAGCACCGGCCGGTCAGGCTCGTAGCCGAACCCCACCGACCGCAGCTCGACCAGTGGCGGGCTCACCGGTCGGCCACCGGTGGCAGGTCGGTCAGCAGCGCCGTGGCGGTGGGGAGCAGGTGGGCGGCCAGCACCACGCCGGCGAGGAGCAGCACGGTGCCGGCCACGAATGCCGCCGACGGGCGGCGGGCCTCGGTCACCACCGCCAGCGAACCGGTGTACCCGCGCAGCGCCAGTCCCTCCTCCATCCGGCGCGCCCGGTCGAAGGCGCGGACGAAGACCGCCCCGGCCTGACCGGCCAGCGACCGGTGCGCGGCGGCCCAGGTGCGGTAGCCCAGCCGCGCCGCCTGTGCCTGGCGGACCGCGCGGGCACTGTCGAGCAGCAGGAAGAGCATCCGGTAGATCAGGGCGGCGACCTCGGTGACCGCCACGGGGACACCGAGTCGGTGCAGCCGGGGCAGCACGTCGGCCAGCGGGGTGGTGGCGGCGAAGAGCAGCAGGCACAGCAGCGCGGCCCCGGCCCGGCCGGCGGTGGCGGCGGCGGTGGCCAGGCCCTCCGGTGCCCACCGCACGCTGCCCGGCCCGGAGACCGCCACCAGCATCGGCAGGCAGCCGGTGCCGATGAACAGCAGCGGTGCCCGGACCGCCCGCAGCAGCACCCGGGGTGGCAGCCCCGCCGGCCCGAGCAGCACCGCCGCCGCCGTCAGCCCGGTCAGCGCGCCGCCGGGCCAGGCCGGCAGCAGCAGGGCGCAGCCGAGCAACCCGACGGCGAGCAGGGCCTTCTCCCCGGGGTGCCGGTACCGCCACGGGCCGGCGTACGCCGCCGCGTCGAGAGCGAGCACTAGTCGACGGGTGTCGTGCCCGGTTCCGGCGTGCCCCGCAGGCGCTGCCGGGTCCGGGCGACGCCGAAGTAGTAGCCGAGGAAGCCCGCGCCCAGGGCCGCCTGGAGCGCGAACAGCGCCGACTCGATCTCCCCCGAGGGCGGTTCGTAGAGCGAGGAGAACCAGGGCTCGTAGTCCGGGTGGCTCGCCACGATCGCCTCCTCGGCCAGGGCGTCGGCGCCGGCGAACGGCTCCTCGCCACGGCCGAGTCCGAGCACGAGCGGGGCCACGGCGAGCGCCACCACGACCAGCAGCAGGATCAGGTTCGTCCGCGTGAAGCGCTTCATGCCACCGCTCCTGGGGTCGGTGCCGGCCGGCGCAGGATGCCGAGCCGGCGCAGGTCGTCCGGACTGACCCGGGTCAGCAGGCGGATCACCAGCACGGTGAGCAGGCCCTCGCTGACGGCCAGCGGGATCTGCGTGAGGGCGAAGATCGACCCGAACTTGGCCAGCGCCCCGACGAAGCCGGAGTCGGGGTCCGGGAAGGCCAGCGCCAGTTGGGCACTGGTCACGCAGTAGGTGGCCAGGTCCGCCAGGGCCGCGGCGAAGAAGACCGAGACCCCGAGGCCGCCGCCGAGTCGCCGGCCGAGCCGGTACACGCCGTACGCCACCCACGGGCCGACGACGGCCATCGAGAAGACGTTGGCGCCGAGCGTGCTCAGCCCGCCGTGGGCCAGCAGCAGCGCCTGGAACAGCAGCACGATCGTGCCGAGCACGCTCATCACCGGCGCCCGGAACAGGATCGCCCCGAGCCCGACCCCGGTGGGGTGCGAGCAGGAGCCGGTGACCGACGGGATCTTCAGGGCCGACAGGACGAAGGCGAACGCCCCCGACGCGCCGAGCAGCAGCTTGGCCTCCGGGTTCGCCCGGACCTCGTGGACCAGGCTGCGCGCCCCGTGGACGACGAACGGTGTCGAGACCGCGAACCACGCCGCGGCCTGCACCGGTGGTAGGTAGCCCTCAGCGATGTGCATGAGGAGACCTCCCCTTCCAACACCTCGTGGACGAGATCACACCGTCGGGGTCGGTCTCCTGGCTTCCGGATCGTCGCGTACTCCGGCCTTCCCAGGCCCGGAAGGACCCAGTGGCATGCAAGTCGGAGCGTGCTCCCCGGTCACAGTGGCGAGGGCCGCGCCGGTTCCACACCGGCTTCCCGTTACCGCGACGGCGCGACGGTATCGACAATCCGGCCCCGTCGGCAAGGGGTCCCGCCCCACCGGCAGGTGCGCGGAGGCGACCGGGCCGGCGGGCGCACGGCGCTGACCAGCGTCGATGGGCCGGGATAACCGGGCCGGTCACCGGTCGCTGGCCGACGTGTCGCGGCGACCGCCCGCCCGGCCGCCCCGTGGAGCCATCGTGGAGCTGTACGTGGAGCAGTTGCCCGCATAGGTTGGCTCCATGTCGATTGGCTCCAGGGCCGGCCGTCGGGCGCGCGGCGAGATCGAGCGGCTGCCCAGCGGTTCGCTGCGGGTACGGGTGTACGCCGGGATCGACCCGGTGTCACGGCGCCGGCGCTACCTCACCGAGACGGTGCCGGCGGGGCCCCGGGCGACCGAGGAGGCCGAGGCGGTCCGGGCCCGGCTGCTCGACGCGGTGGCTGGCAACCGGCCGGTGCCGTCGCGGTGGCCGGTCGACGTCCCGCCGGACGGGCCGCCGGCCCCGAAGCCGACCGCCGGCCCGGCGGCGCCACCCCCGGTCCCGGCACCGCCGGCGGGGTCAGTGCCGCCACCGGGATCAGCGCCTCCCGCGGGTCCGGCGACGGCCCTGGGCGCGGCGCCGGACCCGGTGGAGGCGCCGATGCGGGCCCGGCGGCGGCGGGAGACCACGCTGACCACGATCGCCCGCCTGGCCGAGGTGTCGGCGCCGACGGTGTCGAAGGTGCTCAACGGCCGCCTGGGGGTGGCGGCGCAGACCCGGGCCCGGGTGGAGGCGCTGCTGCGCGAGCACGGCTACCGCCGGCCGGAGACGGTCGCCCCGAGCGCCACCCTGGAGGTCGTCTTCTACGGGATGCAGAGCAACCTGGCGGTGGCGCTGCTGCACGGGGTGGAGCAGATCGCGGGCGCGCACCGGCTGGCGGTCGGCTTCACCGACGCCCGCCAGCAGGTGTCGGAGGGGCGGTACTGGGCCCGTCACCTGCTGGCCCGACGGCCGACGGGGGTGATCGTGGTGCACCTGGGCTTCACCCCCGAACAACACGCCCTGCTCGGCGCCAGCGGGATCCCGTTGGTGGCGCTGGACCCGACCGGGGAGCCACCCCTGCACACCGTCCCCTCGGTGGCGTCGACCAACTGGAGCGGCGCGTTCGAGGCCGCGCGGCACCTGCTCGACCTGGGTCACCAGCGGATCGCCGTGATCAGCGGGCCGACCGAACGCCTGTGCGCCAAGGCCCGCCTGGACGGGGCCCGGGCGGCCCTCGACGCGGCCGGGACCGGGTTGGACCCGAGGCTGGTGCGGACCGGGGCCTGGTTCTCCTTCGAGGACGGTCTGCACCTGGGGCAGGAGCTGCTGCGCCTGGCCGAGCCGCCGACGGCGGTGCTGTGCGGCAACGACCTGCAGGCGCTGGGGGTCTACGAGGCGGCCCGACTGACCGGCCGGCGCATCCCCGAGGAGCTCAGCGTCGTCGGCTTCGACGACCTGCCCGGGGCCCGCTGGTGCGGTCCGGCGATGACGACGGTCCGGCAGCCGTTGGTGGAGATGGGCGCCATGGCCGCCCGGATGGTCCTGGCGCTGGCCGCGAACGGGAGCCTCAGCCAGCCCCGGATCGAGATGGCGACGACCCTCGTGGTGCGCGAGAGCACCGCGCCCCCCGCGAGGCGGTGACACGCGCCGCACCGGCCGGCGGGGTGGGCGGCGCGGAAACCTGTCCTTGTCGGGTACGACTTGTTTCTGTAACATCCGGTCCGATCGATAGACCAGGGGCCCGGCCCGCCAGCGCCGGGGTCGGTCCGCACCTCGGCAGGCCCGCCACCTGCCCGGACGGACGAGCGCGACGCCGACGCCCCGGCGCCACCACAGCCGCTCCACGAAGGGAAAGAAACCGACAGAGCCCTCCCGCGCCACCCCCACCACAGCCGCCCTGCGCTCGGTGATGACGAACGTCACTGACCGTACGCGGCATTCGGCCGTGCCATCCGGCACGGCCGTCGGCGTAGACTCTCGCTGATCTAGCGTTGTCCCACGACGACCGTCCCCGGCCCCACGACCCGCTCGGACGGGTCGGCCCCGGCCGCCGTCGTCAACGGATCGCGGTGACGGACGAGAGGTGGGGGTGGGATGACCGCGCGCGGTCCCGCGATGAGGGACGTGGCCCGCCTCGCCGGGGTGTCGCACCAGACCGTGTCCCGGGTCCTCAACGGGCACCCGAACGTCCGCGAGCAGACCCGGATCCGGGTGCGGGCGGCGATCACCGAGCTGGGGTACCGTCCGAACGGCGCGGCCCGCGCGCTGGTCACCGGCCGCTCGCAGGTCATGGGCGTGGTGGCGCTGAACACCACCCTCTACGGTCCGGCCTCGCTGCTGTCCGCGTTCGAGCTGGCGGCGGCGGACGCGGGGTTCGCGGTCAGTGTGGGCAGCGTCCGCAGTCTGGACCGCCGGTCCATCGTCGAGGCCGTGGAGCGGCACCTGGCGCACCGGGTGGCCGGCATCGTGGTGATCGCGCCGGTGGAGTCCGCCGGGGAGGCGTTGGAGTGCCTGCCCACCGACGTCCCGCTGGTGACCGTCGACGGCGATCCCGGGCGGCCGGTGCCGCTGGTGACGGTCGACCAGGTGGAGGGGGCCCGGCTGGCCACCCGGCACCTGCTCGACGCGGGGCACCGGACGGTCTGGCACGTCTCGGGGCCGGGTGACTGGTTCGACAGCGCCGGCCGGATCGAGGGATGGCGTGCGGCGTTGCGGTCGGCCGGGGCCGAGGTGCCCCCGGTGCTGCAGGCGGACTGGTCCGCCGCGTCCGGGTACCGCAGCGGGCAGATGCTGGCCCGGATGCCGGGCGTGACGGCCGTCTTCACCGCCAACGACCATCTCGCGCTGGGCGTGCTGCGAGCCCTGCACGAGCACGGCCGGCGGGTGCCGCAGGAGGTCAGCGTGGTCGGCTTCGACGACGTACCGGAGGCGGCGTACTTCATTCCGCCGCTGACCACCGTGCGCCCCGACTTCGACGCCGTGGCCGAGGCGAGCCTCGCCCTGCTCCTGACGCAGATCGAGTCCGGCACCGACCGCACGTTGCGGCAGACCGTCGCACCGACGTTGATCACCCGGGAGAGCGTCGCCCCGCCGCCGGGCTAGGACACGGGCCGGCGGCATCGCCGGGATCGCGCCGCGCGGACCGGCCCCGCCGGGTGCGCCGGTGCCAAGCCGCACCTGCGCCGACGGCGCGGGGCTCGCATGTGAACGGGAACACCCGGCTCGTCACGCCGGCCCGGCGGCGGGAACCGGCCGCCTCGGAGCCGCTCGACACCCCGCGAACCCGGCCGTTCGCCCCGTTCCCACCCATCCCCGCCCCAACCCCACCGACCCGGGCCGGGCGCCCGGTCGGGCCGGGCGCC
>NZ_LRQV01000094.1 GCF_001567585.1 Micromonospora rosaria | reverse complement strand
CTACGCGCAGTGGGAGAAGCAGGCCGCCGACCTGGTCGCCGAGCACTGGAAGAGCTGAGCATCCGCCGGCCGGTACCCCACCCGGGGTGCCGGCCGGCTTCGTCGTGCGCCGGCGGCCGACCCTCCTGCCGCGCGCCCGCGCCCGCCGACGGTGAGCAGGAGGCGCCCCGGCCTCAGCCGGCGTGCAGGCGGTCGCGGAACGTGCTGCGGTAGCTGTTCGGGGTGGCCCCCACCCGGCGGGTGAAGTGGTGCCGCAGCGTGGCCGCGTCCCCGAACCCGGCCCGGTCGGCGACGTTCTCCACCGTCAGCCGGGTCTCCTCCAGCAGCCGCCGGGCCAGCAGCACCCGCTGGTTGGTCAACCAGTCGTGCGGGGTGGTCCCGGTCTCGGCCCGGAACCGGCGGGCGAAGGTGCGCGCGGACATCCCGGCCCGCGCCGCCAGCTCGTCGACCGTGACCGGGCGGTCCAGGTGCCCCATCAGCCACTGCAGCACCGGCTCCAGGGTCGGCGCCTCGGGCGTCGTCGGGATCGGCGCCTCGATGTACTGCGCCTGCCCACCGTCGCGGTGCGGCGGGACGACCATCCGACGGGCCAGCCGGGTGGCCACCGCCGAGCCGTACTCCTCGCGGACCAGGTGCAGGCAGGCGTCGATGCCGGCGGCGGTGCCGGCGCTGGTGAGCAGCCGGCCGTCCGCCACGTAGAGGGAGTTGACCCGGATCCGGGCCCGGGGGTGCCGGCGCTGCAACTCGTCGACGTGCCGCCAGTGGGTGGTGCACTCCCGGTCGTCGAGGAGCCCGGCCGCGCCGAGCACGAAGGCGCCCGCGCAGACGCTCATCACGTACGCCCCCCGGTCGGCGGCGGCGCGCAGGGCCTCCAGGACCGCGTCGGGGATCGGCGTCCCCTCGGCGTGGGCGGGCACGGCGACCAGGTCCGCGTCCGCGACCGCCCCCAGATCGGTGTGCGGGACGAGGGCGAATCCGGACTTCGTCCGCACCGGAGCGCCGTCGGCGGTGCAGACCGTGAACCGGTGGGTGGGGAAGCCGTCCTCGCTGCGGTCGGTGCCGAAGATCTCGGCGAGCACGCCCAGCTCGAAGACGGCGACGTTGTCGAGCGCGATGACCGCCACCGAGTGGAGCATGTGACGAGGGTAACCCGGGCGCTGGCAGGATTTCTAGGTCGGGTGGCATTCCTGCCACTGTTCGGTGGAATGGGCCCGGCGCAGACTGGACCCAGTCCGGTGCGCACCGGCGGCGAAATCGAGAGCAGTCACGCGAAAGCGAGCGCCGCCATGGAGATCCTGTTCCTTCTCTTCCTCTTCCTCGCCCTCGCCGCCGCCTCGGCGCTGGGGCTGACCGTGGACAGCCGCGACTCGGCGGACTGGCGGTCGACCGACGAGGGTCGCCGGCTCCGCCCCGGGGCCTGCTGACCAGAATGTGGGCTTCTGTTCCTGATGTTCCGGCGGGGTCGCGGCAAAGCGGCGGCCCCGCCGACGGAAGCCCACCGGCGTACGGCAGGCTAGGAGCATGGCTGACGGCTCCTGGTACGACGCCGACATCGACCACGTGATCATTTCCGAGGCACAGATCCGCGAGAAGACCGCAGAACTGGCCAAGCAGGTTTCGGTGGACTACGCCGGAGCGACCGACGCGCTGCTGCTCGTCTGTGTTCTCAAGGGCGCGGTCATGTTCATGGCCGACTTCGCCCGCGCGCTCGGGCGGCACGGCCCGCCGGCCGAGTTGGAGTTCATGGCCGTCTCCTCGTACGGCCAGGGCACCTCCTCCTCCGGGGTGGTCCGCATCCTCAAGGACCTGGACCGGGACATCGCCGGCCGGCACGTGGTGGTCGTCGAGGACATCGTCGACTCCGGGCTGACGCTCAACTGGCTGCTGCGGTACCTGGAGTCCCGGTCGGCGGCGAGCGTCGAGGTGGTGGCCCTGTTCCGCAAGCCCGACGCGGTGAAGGTGCCGGTCCCGGTGAAGTACGTCGGCTTCGACATCCCCACCGAGTTCGTCGTCGGGTACGGCCTCGACTTCGGTGAGCGCTACCGCGAACTGCCGTACGTCGGTGTCCTGAAGCCGGACGTCTACGCCCGTAGCTGAATCGGCGGGCCCGGTTCCGGGCCCCGCCGCGCCGCCCGGTCGGCCCATCCGGTGCCGACGGCCGGCCGCCCGGCTCGTGACCGCGTCCGATCCGCGTCCGTCTAGCGGACGTACAGCACACTTTCAGCCGACCCGGCTACCGTAGGTGTCGGTGGCGTGGAGGTGGCTCCGCGCCCGGCCCTCCGCCCCGCGTGACCGGGCGGGCGGGTGGCCGGAGCGGATCTCCCCGCCACGCCGGCCTTCGCCGGTGCACCAGCCCGCGTCCGGGCGGGGGTCACGGCTTCGTCCGTCGGCTCCGGCGGGCGGGGGCGCGTCCGCGAGACGACCCTCGCGTCCGGTGCTGTCGCTCCCCTGCGAGCAGCCCCGAAACGCTCACACCTCGCGTGCACGGTGTACCGTCGAATGACCGCGGCGCGGCAGTTTCGTGCTTCGGGGTCGAGGCCGGCCCGCACGGCGGCTCCGGCGAGCCGCCCCGGCGGCGACACCATCAGACGGTCAGGACGTCGATCAGGAGGATGCGGGCGTCTCGGCGCTCGACGACAGCATGGAACGTACGCGTTTCTTCCGCCGACCGGTGGTCTGGATCATCCTGGTCATCCTCGGCGCCGTTGTGCTCAGTCAGCTCTTCACCGCTGGGCCCAGCTACCACCGGGTGGACACCACCGTTGCGCTGGACCAGCTCAACACTGCGAAGATCGATAAGGTCGTCTACCAGGACAAGGAACAGACGATCCGGCTGGACCTGGCCGAGGAGGCCGAGTTCGGGGACACCACCACCAAGCTGATCGAGGCCCAGTTCCCGTACGAGGCCGGCCAGCAGGTGTGGAACCAGGTCCTCGAGGCCAAGGCCGCCAACCGGGTCACCGGCCCGGCCGACGTCGAGGTGTCGTCGGACAGCATCTGGGTGAGCCTGCTGGTCAACCTGCTGCCGATCGCGCTGCTCGTGCTGCTGCTGCTGTTCTTCATGTCGCAGATGCAGGGCGGCGGCTCCCGGGTGCTCAACTTTGGCAAGTCCAAGGCCAAGATGATCACCAAGGACACGCCGAAGACCACCTTCGCCGACGTGGCCGGCTCCGACGAGGCCGTCGAGGAACTGCACGAGATCAAGGACTTCCTGCAGAACCCGGCGAAGTACCAGGCCCTCGGCGCGAAGATCCCCAAGGGTGTGCTGCTGTTCGGTCCGCCCGGTACGGGTAAGACCCTGCTCGCCCGCGCGGTCGCCGGTGAGGCCGGGGTGCCCTTCTACTCGATCTCCGGTTCCGACTTCGTCGAGATGTTCGTCGGTGTCGGCGCCAGCCGGGTCCGGGACCTCTTCGAGCAGGCCAAGGCGAACGCCCCGGCGATCGTCTTCGTCGACGAGATCGACGCCGTCGGCCGGCACCGTGGCGCCGGCATGGGCGGTGGCCACGACGAGCGCGAGCAGACGCTCAACCAGCTCCTCGTCGAGATGGACGGCTTCGACGTCAAGGGCGGAGTCATCCTGATCGCCGCCACCAACCGGCCGGACATCCTCGACCCGGCGCTGCTGCGTCCCGGCCGGTTCGACCGGCAGATCCCGGTGGACGCGCCCGACATGGAGGGCCGCAAGGCCATCCTGCGGGTGCACGCCAAGGGCAAGCCGTTCACGCCCGACGTCGACCTCGACGCGGTGGCCCGGCGGACCCCCGGCTTCAGCGGTGCCGACCTGGCCAACGTGATCAACGAGGCCGCGCTGCTCACCGCGCGCAAGGACCAGCGGGCGATCAGCAACGACTCCCTGGAGGAGTCGATCGACCGGGTGATCGCCGGCCCGCAGCGCCGGACCCGGGTGATGGGCGACCAGGAGAAGAAGATCACCGCGTACCACGAGGGTGGGCACGCGCTGGTCGCCTGGGCGCTGCCGCACGCGGCACCGGTGCACAAGGTGACGATCCTGTCCCGGGGCCGGTCGCTGGGGCACACCCTGGTCCTGCCGACCGAGGACAAGTACACCCAGACCCGGGCCGAGATGATCGACACCCTGGCGTACGCGCTGGGCGGCCGGGCCGCGGAGGAACTGGTCTTCCACGAGCCCACCACGGGCGCCGGCAACGACATCGAGAAGGCCACCCAACTGGCCCGCGCGATGATCACCCAGTACGGCATGAGCTCCAAGCTCGGTGCGATCAAGTACGGCACCAGCGGCGACGAGCCGTTCCTCGGCCGGAACATGGGCCACGAGCGGGACTACTCCGACTCGGTGGCCGCCGAGATCGACGCCGAGATGCGCGCCCTGATCGAGCTGGCCCACGACGAGGCCTGGGAGATCCTGGTGGAGTACCGGGACGTGCTGGACAACATGGTCCTGGAGCTGATGGAGAAGGAGACCCTCTCCACGGCTGACATGGCCCGGATCTGCGAGCGGGTGGTGAAGCGTCCGCCGATGGCCCCGTACAACGGGTTCGGCAAGCGGCAGCCCTCCACCGAGCCGCCGGTGCTGACGCCCGCCGAGAAGGACGCGCTGAAGGCGCAGGCCCAGGCCGACGGCGCGCAGGCCACGGTCGGCGGTGGTGGAAACACCTCGTCGAACAGCTCGGACGGCCAGCACTGAGTACCGACGACACGGCGGCCGGACCCGGACAGCCGGGGCCGGCCGCCGCCGACTCTGCCACCGAGCCCGGCGACGACGGGCTGGACTACATCGCCGCCCGGCTGATCAACGGCAAGCTCACCGGGCGTCCGGTCGAGGAGGCCATCGACCTCACCCGGATCGAGAAGGCGGTCCGCGAGATCCTCATCGCGGTCGGCGAGAACCCCGACCGGGACGGCCTCGTGCAGACCCCGGCCCGGGTGGCCCGCGCGTACGCCGAACTCTTCGCCGGGCTGCGGGTCGACCCCGCCAAGGTGCTCACCACCACCTTCGAGGCCAACCACGAAGAGTTGGTGCTGGTCCGGGACATCGACGTGATGAGCCTCTGCGAGCACCACCTGCTCCCGTTCCGGGGCAGCGCGCACATCGGGTACATTCCCGGCCCGGACGGCCGGATCACCGGCCTGTCCAAGCTGGCCCGGCTGGTCGAGGTCTTCGCCCGCCGTCCCCAGGTGCAGGAGCGGCTCACCTCCCAGATCGCCGACCTGCTGATGGAGAGCCTCGCGCCGCGCGGCGTGGTGGTGGTGCTCCAGTGCGAGCACATGTGCATGGCGATGCGGGGCATCCAGAAGAGCGGCGCCCAGACCATCACCTCGGCCGTCCGGGGCAGCCTCCAGCACGACGCGAAGTCACGGGCCGAGGCGATGGCGTTGATCATCCCCCGCTGAGCCGGCCGCCCGTCCCGCACCTCCGGCCCGCTCCGGCGCACCGCGCCGGGGCGGGCCGTTCGCACCGGCGCGGCGGTCGCCCGGGGCGGGTCAGGGACGCGCCGGTGCTGGTCGGGATGCCGGTTCGCCGGGCGGGTGGCTCGGTCGGTCCCCGGGCGGCTCGGGTCGCTCGACGGACGGCGCGGGTCAGCCGGCCAGCATCACCAGGAGCAGGCCGGCGGTGGTCAGCACCGCCGGAACCAGACAGACCAGCGCCCCGAAGCGGGGGGTGCGGTCCAGGCGCCCGTCCGGTCCGGGGCGTACCAGTCGGCCGAGGCCGACCCAGCCGGCGAGGAAGGCCGCCGCCGGCATCGGCACACCACCGAGCAGTGCCGCCACGGTCACCGGGCCGGGGCCCGCCACCAGGTGGAGCACCACCTGGAGCACCGGTACGAGCAGCGCCAACGGCCCGTACACGACCAGGTTGCGGAGCCGGACCGGCCACCGGTCCAGCCGGAACATCCCCGGCGAGTCCAGTACCGCCTCGCCGTCCGTCACCCAGCCCCGCGCCGTCCGCAGCGCCGTCAGCACGGCCGCCGGTCCGCTCGACATCGTCCGGGTGGCCGCCGCCACCTCGGGCGGCGACGGTTGCAGCGACATCGCCGGTACGCCCAGCTCGCGGAGCCGGACCTGCTGGGCGGTGAGTCTCGTGCGGACCTCGGCCAACTCCTCCCGGGCGGCCTGCACCCCACGGTGCTGCTCGCCGGCGGCGGTGGCGGCGCTGCGGCGTACCGCGTCGAGTTGCCGGGCGGCGGCGAGGTAGGCCGTCCAGGCGGTGGCCACCGGATCGGCGGCGGACTCCACCCCCTCCTCGGGCTCGGGCCGGTCGGGGGTGTGTTCGGCGTCGACCCGGGATGCGGGGGCCACCGGCGCGCTCTGCCCGGGGTGCGACGTGCCGTCGCCCTCGGCCCGGACCGTCCCGGCGGGACGCGCCTTTCGCTGCGGCTCCTGCGCCGGCACGGGGACGGGGTCGAGCTGGTCGCGGGGTGCCGGGGCCGGCTGGTCCCGCGACGTGGCCGGCTGCGGGTCGCCGGCGCTCTGCCGGCCGGGAACAGGTACCGTCCGCATGTCGCCCGGTGGGCTCATGCCTGGTCCTCCTCGTCCTCGAGGGCGAACGGCACCAGCACCCGGCCCTGCTCGTCCGGGCCGTCCCAGAGCACCGCCCGGGCCGGTCGGGGCCGCCACTGGACCGGCCGGCCGAAGACCCCGGCCAGCTGCGCGCCCGGCACGTCCACCGCCACCACGGCAGCGAGCTTGTCGACCTCCCCGTCCGGCTCCAGCAGCGCGGCGAACGACGGGGTCGTCCGCCACCAGCCGAGCAGGTGGGTACCGGCCGGCGGCCCGTCGCGCAGCAGCGCCCGCACCCGCTCGCGGGGCAGTTCCTCGGCCGAGGGGGCGTCCAGCCCGAAGACCACCAGCACGATCGGCCCCTCGGCCGCCACCGGCCCCGTCCCATCCCCCGCCACCGGCCCCGTCCCGGTCGCAGCCGATCCCGTCCCCGCTTGTTCCGGCGCAGCCGGTGCGGGCTGGACCTGTGCCGGCGTCCTGGCCTGGGCCTGGGCCGGCGTGTCTGGCCGGGTCGAGCGGTCGGGCCGCCCGGGGTGGGCCTCCTCCGGGCTCCCCAGGAAGGGCAGGTGCGCCAGGCCCGAGCGGTCCACCGTGGTCACGGCGTGCTGCCCGGCCAACTCCGCCGCCAGTCGTCCGGCCACCGGGACGGCCTCGTCCACCAGGCAGGCGATGACGAACCGGGCGGTACCCGGCGGATGGTGGGCGGCCGTGGCGCGCGTCGCCGTGGCCAGGAGCCGGGCCGCCGGCAGCCCCGGGCCCAGGACGGCGAGGTTACGTCCGGTCGACGGCCCGAGCGGCACCGCGACCGTGGACCGTGCGACGTCCACCGCCCGCCCCAGCAGCGCGGCCGGACCGGGGGCCCGCCCCAGCAGGGCAGCCCGGTAACAGGGGTCGTTGCGCAGCAGCGGGCGGGCGTACCCGGCGAAGACCAGCGGCGGCGACGACCCGTCCGGCCGGGCCGTCCAGAGCGTACGGCGCAGCTCCTCCACCGTGGTCGGGGCGTCCTCCGGGTCCGGGAAGCGGATCATCCGTTCGTGGCCCCGGGTCGCGCCCTGCGGGCCGCCCAGCCCACCGGCGGTGTTCACCACGGCGCTGCCCACCGGCAGTCCGGCCGCGGCGTCGTTGCTGGGCTCCAGCACCGCGCCGCCCCCGGGCAGGGCCACCCGGACCGGGAACTGTCCGAGCATCGAGTCGCGCGAACCCGACCCGGTGCCCAGCCCCAGGTCGTCCTCCCCGGCCAGCAGCAGGTGGACCCCGTACGCCCGGCCGGCGCGGGCCAGCGTGTCCAGGCTGGCCAGCGCGGTCGCGCCGAGCCCGTCCCGGCTCCGCGCGGCGGCGGTCGGGGTGGCCCGGTCCCGCGAACGCGCCGCCCCGGACCGGTCCGCCGGTGCGCCGGGCAGCAACGTGCCACCCGGCGACACCTCCGCCGACCTCGCCCGGCCCGGCTCACCGAAGAGCACCTGAAGGTTGTCGACCACGCAGACGATCCGGGGCAGCGCCAGGTGTTCCCGCAGGTCGGCGAAGCGCTGCCCGCCGGTGAGCGCGGCCACCTCCGCGCGGCGGCGCACCTCGGTCGCCAGCGCGTCGAACAGGTCCAGGACGTACTCCCGGTCGGCCGCCATCGCGGCGGAGCGGACCTGGGGGATCCAGGTCCGGTCCCGTTCGGTCTGGAGGAACTCCACGAACGCCTCACCCGGACCGAGGTCCGCCAGGTGCAGGGTCAGCTCCTCCGGGCCGTACCGGGCGGCGAGCCCGAGCAGCACGTTGGTCAGGAAGGCCGAGCGCCCGGCGGCCGAACGGCCACTGACCAGCCAGTGCGGGGTCAACTCGGTGAAGCCCACCGGCACCGGCCGCCCCCCGGCGTCGCCCACCGTCGTGCTGAGCCCTGCCGCCGAGTCCGCCGCCCACCGCTGCGTCCCGGGCTCGGGCAGGAGGTCCGCCAGGGACAACCGGGTACCCGCCTCGACCTGCTCGGCGAGGTGCCGGCAGACCGTCTCCACCAACTCGGCCGGCGGATCCTCGGCGAGGAAGACGGGCGCGTTCAGGCCCCCCGCCGCCCCGTCGCCCACCCCGCCGAACGAGGCACCGGGCGGATCACCGACCAGCGCGTACGCGTTGCGTACCGTCACCGGCGTGGCGTGCGGCAGCGGGTCCCGGCCGGTACCGGGCCAGCCGGCCAGTACCAGGTGCAACCCGGCCGACGGCCCGGAGCGGGCCAGCGCCGCCAACCGGGCCAGCTCGGCGTCGCCGGTCCCGGCGGGGAACGCCGACACCACGAGCAGCAGCGTACGGTCCCGCCGCCGGGGTCGGGCGGCGTCGGGCGCCACCCACTGCTCCGCCTCGCCGAGCACCCCCCGCAGCCCCGCGACGTCGAGCGCGGGGGGCGGCAGCGGCCCGGCGTCGGCCAGCGCGCCGAAGGGCGCGAACACCTCCCCGCCCTCCGTTCCGTCCACGGCCCGGACCAGCAGGCAGCCGGCCGGCGTGGCGGCGAAGAGCCGGAGCAGCACGGCGCGGAGCAGCCCGGCCACCCGGGCGTCCCGGGCATCCGTGTCCACGGTCAGATGACCGGAGCCGAGCAGGGGCACCAGCGCGGGGAAGCGCGCGTCGTCCAGCGGGGCCGCCGTACCGACCACGACGAAGGAGGGCGGGACCTCGTCCGGGGGCGTCTGCGCGGTCAACGTCTCCAGGGGCGCTCCCGCCCAGCCGGGGGCGAGGATCGTGGCCGCCGACCGGAGCCGGTCCGCGAGTTCGTACTGGCGGCGCTGGTCGGCCGGTACCGGCCGGGTCTCGTCCAGGACCTCGGAGGCAGCGGTGGCGGTGGCGGCGGCCCGCCGGTGCAGGGCGGCTGCGCGGCCCGTACGTGCCCTCGGAACGGCCACCGCCTCCACCCCTCTTCCCGAGGTCGGCAAACTCCCTCCCCGAGCAGGCACCGTATCCCAGGCAGAGCCGGACATCCGGGATGCGCCCCGGCGCTGCGCCGTAGTTGTCACCGATCGTGGGAAACTCTCACCAACCGGGTTCGGTGGCTCACGATCCGCAGCATCCGGGGCATTGGGTACGAGGCGTCCAACCGATAGCCTCAGGGGGTGGAATCAGTGCAGCCCCCCGCCGGTTCCCAGGTGTCCCGCGTACCGGCGCAACGGACCCCACCCGACCAGGCCACGCCCCCGCCGCTCGCCCCGCAGCCACCGCCACCACGGCGCAGGGGTGGCGGTCCGGTTGTCGCTCTGGTGATCGGGATGCTCGCCCTGCTCGCCGTCGGCGGAGCCGCCACCGGCTACCTCCTGTACGACCGGGCCACCGCCCCCGACCGCAGCGCCCCCGACGTGGTCGTGGACAACTACCTACGCGCCTTCCTCGTCGAACGAAACGACACCAAGGCCAACTTCTTCGCCTGCGAGCGTGACGCGGATCTGGCGGCTGTTCGTCTGTTACGTGAGGAGATGAAAAGCCGGGAGGCGAACTTTAATGTCAGGGTCGCTGTCACCTGGGGGCCGCTAGTCGCGGCCGAGGCAGGTGAAAGACGAAGCGTGGCGACGACGCTGACTGTATCGAGCTCGGCAAACGGTGAATCGCGTAGTAGTCGACGTGAGGACTGGCAGTTTGAGGTTGTGGACGACACAGCGGGATGGCGTGTCTGCGGCGGGCGCAAAGTCGGCTAGAAGCTCCTATTCGATCCAGAGGAGGTGTACGGGGACCTCCAGGGTGGTGGGGGGTTGGCCGCGCCAGGCCCAGCGGTACCACTCCAACTCCGGTGTGACCCGCACGCAGATGTCCCCGTCGGTGCCCGAGTAGGTCTCGGTGACCGCGCGGAGGTCCCGGCGCTCGGTGCCGTCGTCCATGTGCACCACCCGACGCCCGACGACCGAGTCGGTCTCGAAGACCGGTGTTGGTGCCCGGTGCGACGGCGCGTCGAGCGAGACGAGGCGCAGGCTCGGCTCGGCTTGGGGGACGGCGAACTCCGGTGCCGTGGCCACCCGCTCGACCCAGACCCGCTCCACCGGGATGAGCGGAGCGAACACTTCGACCTGCTCGGACTCGGCGCGGTACCACTCGTGTTCGGGGATCACCGGGACGTAGGTGCGGCTGCTCTGGACGACTCGTTCGTCTGCCCGAAGGTCGCCGCGCCAGCCCAGGCCGGGCAGCCCGATCGAGACCCGCCGCCCGCGGAGCTCCACCCCGCCGGTCGCCGGCACGATCTCGATCGGCTTCGGCGGCTGCGGAGCCCAGTCCGGCTGGTCGGCGAAGGGGTCGGGCAGGGGACCGGTCATCGTTGCCAGCGTCTCATGCGGCCCCCTTCAACGGGGCACCCCGCTCCCGCATGAAGGGCACCGGGTCGATGGCGCCGGCGCTGGAGCGGTCCGAGCGGACGTGCACCTCGAAGTGCAGGTGAGGACCGGAGGAGTTTCCGCTGCTGCCCACCTTGCCGATCACCTGGCCGGCCTTGACGTACTGGCCGACCCGGACGTCGGGACGTTCGACCAAGTGGCAGTAGCGGGTGATGTGTCCACCGGCGTGCAGGATGTCGACGAACCAGCCGCAGCCACCCTTGTTCGGCCAGCCGTCGACGTCACAGGTAAGTCGCCCGGCGTTGTCCGGGTCGCAGCGGGACACGATCACCCGTCCGGCGGACGCGGCCCGGATCAGGACGCCCTTCGGGGCCGCGATGTCCACGCCGTTGTGGCTGGGCCGTTGACTGGTGCGGAAGCCGGAGCCGACGCCGCCCGGGATGGGGGCGGTCCAGCCCGAGGCGGCGATCTGCCCCTTCGACGCGGCGTCGCAGACGTTCCCCTCCGGCAAGCGAACGGTGCGTGCGGCACCGCCGGCGAGAAGGTCGACGATGCGGCTCGCCGTCTCCTCGTGCTTGGCGTAGGCATCCGGGAAGGCGCTGATCTGCACCATCTGCGCGGCGTTGGTCAGCGACCGCTTTTCCCAGTCCGGCACCTTGACGAGCTTCTCGTAGAACTTCCGGGCCGAGTAGGAGGGGTTCATCCGCTGGGCGACCGTGCCCCAGCCGGGGCGCTGCTGGAACAGGCCCACCGAGTCGTGATCGCTACCGACGGCCTCGTGCGGAATGGCCAGGGACTCGGGAACGGTGGAGTTGGCGTAGTTCTTCAGGCCGGACTCCTGGATGGCCGTGGCGATGGCGATCACCCAACCGCGTGCCGGCACCTTCATGTCCTGGCCGACCTTGATGATGATGGCCGCGTTGCGCATCTGCCGCTCGCCGTACCCGAACGTCCGGGGCATCGAGCCGGTCACGTCGGGAACCTTGTGGTCGGGTGAGCAACCCGACATCGAATTCGTCAGGGGGTCGTCCGAGTCACCGCCGAGTTCGGTGAGGAAGAAGGCTCCGGCCCCGCCGGTGCAGCAGAGCAGGGCCAGCGTCGCGGTCAGCGCCGCGGCCAACGCGCCGAGCCGGAGCGAACGGCGGGGACTACCCGCACCCGACGTCTCGTCACTCATCCCCGCTCCCAGTCCACCGCGTCCACCAACCACCGGCCCTCCGGTGCCACCAGTTCGAGCCGAAGCTGTCCAGCGTCGAGCGGTACCAGCACCTCGACGAAGGTCTCGTTCTGTGGCCGCAGCGTGGGCTGGCCCGTGACCCGGCCGGCCGGTACCGCTTCCGGCTCGACGCCGGCCATCTTCTCGATCAGGGCCGGCGTGGACAGCGGACGCAGGTCGGCGTGCCACTGTTCGGCGGTGATGCCCTGCGTGCCGAGCCAGGCGGTGGTGAACCTGTCGGCGATCTGCTCCGGTGTCAACTCGCCCGGACTGGTCACCGGTGCGGGCGGGGACGGGGTGTAGATGGCACCGTCGTCACCGAACTCCGGATCCACGGTGCTGATCGGCCCGGCCGGTCCACCGGTCAGCCCGGAGTCGGCCCCCGTCACGCCCGCGGTCAGCCGGGCCGCCCCGATCACCCCGATCACGAGGACGGCGATGGCCACCGCGATGCCCGCGCGCGACCGCAACACCCGGGTGAACAGGAACTCCACCGCACGCTTCATCGTCCTCACCGGGCCTCGGAGCGCACCCGGGGCGCCGGAGTGGCGGGCGTACGGTCAGCGGAGCCCGGCCGGTAGATCGCGTACGAGGGCGGCTCCGCCGGCACGTCGGGCTCCGTCCAGGCCGCTGGCTGCCGACGGCGGGGACGGGGCGCGGTGGTGGGCTGCTTCGGCTGCTGCTTCTCGGGCTCGACGGTCTCCTGGGGTCGTTCCCTGCCGTCCGGACGTTGCCGCTCCGGCTGCGCCGTGCTGGAGTGGACCGGATCCTCCAGCCGGGCCTCCGGGCGGAGGGTCTTCTGCTCGACCACGACCGTCCGCCGCCGGCCGCCGGAGGGTTCGCCCTTACCACCGGGCTCTGCCTCATCCAACCGTGCGGCGGTACGCATGTCGCGGAAGAACCGGCGGTGCCAGGAGCTCGCCGAACCGACCGCCTCGCTGCTGTCCTTGCCGCCGAGTTGGGTGATCCGACGGTAGGGGCGCAGCAACAGCCATCCGACGACGCCGCAGAGCCAGACCAGCACCACCTGGAGCCAGCCCGGCAGGGTGGGGGTACTCATGATCAGGTCGACCGCGAACAGGTAGATGGCGGCACCCGTGCCGAAGATGGCGATGTTGAACACGGCCGCGACCACCGCGTTGCCCAGTCGCCGGAGCCCGGCGCTCGCCGGTCGCATCAGGCCGATGGTGCCCAGGATCGGTGCGGCGATCACCGCCCACCGGAAGATCAGGAAACCGAGCAGCACCAGCAGCGAGGCGGTGAGGTCGAACATCGCGAAGAGGAGCGCGGCGAGCACCGCGATGAACCCCGCGCCGACCCGGTCCATGTCCCGCGTGCCCTGCAGGTACTCGAACGCCTCCGGGTCCTCGGTCTTGATCTGCTGGGCGACCGTCATCCACTGTTGCTGCTTGGCCTTGACGGTCGCGTCACGCGTGCGGGGGTTGGCGCGGAGCTTCTCCGCCTCCTCCCAGGACAGGGACTTCGCGTCGTACAGGGCCCGGCCGTACTTCTTCGCGGTCTCACTGTCCGCCGAGCCGAGCACGCCACGCAGCCAGTTCCGGTAGAGCATCGCCTCGGTGGCTGTGTCACTCGCCCGAACCGCAGGCGGCCGATTGTCCTTACATGCCTCTGGGTTGGGGTCGTCGCACTGATCGGGTGGCGTGTCGCGTGCTGCGGGGCCGACTGCGTCGTGCACCACGCCCAGGGTGGTGACCAGGGTGCCGTCGGCGATGTTGGCCGACTTCACCGGCCACGCCGCCAGCGCGGTCACCGCCACCATCACCAACAGGGCCCAACCGGCCGTGGTCATGGCGTTGCTCATGTCCGACTGCCGGGAGCGCCACAGCAGGTAGAGGCCGACGACGCAGAGCGTGATGATGCCGAAGACGCTGAAAACCTTCTGGTAGACGGCCTTGGTGGCCTGGTCGACCAACGGATCCGCCCAGCCCCACATCGAGCCCGGGTCCCACGCGCGCTCGCGGAGCGCGTTCGAGGCGCCGATGATGGCCGTCGCGATCATGAACTCGCCGTTGGCGATCGTGTTGGTGAACTTGTAATCCGGATGCAGCACGGCGGTGGCGCAGCCGGTGTCGATGTCGTACGTCGTGTAGCTGTAGCCGGCGTAGCCGTAGTCGCTGTAGATGCCCTTCGGGCCGGGCTCCTTCGCCGAGTCGGGGCGGGCGGCGAACCAGCCGGCGAGCCCGGAGTCCGGGGCGGTGGGGGTGGGCGGCTTCCGGCAGGTCACCTCCGACTCGGCAACCTGCTGGAGGCGCCCGACGCAGGCGCGGAAGTCGGCCTGCCATTCCTCGGTGGTGCACAGGTCGGCGGCTGCCTGTCGAGCGCTCACCGGGGCGGCGGACGCCGGGGCGGGACCGAGTACGGGCCAGGAGACTGTGGCTCCGGCCAGTACGCCGAACGTGAGGAGGAGCGCCGCGATCCGTGCCCGGGCCCTCGCCATGTCACGCCTCCAGGTCAGACAGGACGGTGGGTAGGTTCCCGCCGGCGGCGACGGCCGTCGGTGTGGTGTCGAGGTGGTCGAGCAGACCCTCGACGTACGAGACGTCCACCCGGACCTTCTGCACCCGGCCGTCGACGTCGCGCATCACGAACTCCCGGAACCCGAGCCGGGCGGCCGAGGTCGCGTCGGCGGTCGACAGCGAGGCGAGGGTGGCCTCGTACCCGTCGTTGACCGGGACCCGCAGCAGACGCAGCGCCTCGGTGGCGATCTCGGCGTCCTCGGCGATCCGGCCGACGAACACGGTGGAGACCAGGTTCTGCACGTCGAGGCCGAGGATGTCCCGTGGGTTCTGCGAGGCGACGAGGGCGGCGAGGTTCCACTTGCGGGAGTCGCGGGCGAGTCGCACCAGGAAGGACCGCCCGGAGCGCCAGCCCTCCATGAAGTGCGCCTCGTCCAGGCCGACCAGCTTGCGGGACGACATGGAGCCGCCGTAGCAGCGCCGCACGGCCAGCCGGTGTGCGGTGTGCAGCATCGGCAGGGCGAGGGCCTCCTCCGCCGACCAGTACTCACGTTCGATCTTGAGGTCGGGGAGCCGCAGGCCGGCCATGGTGATGACGGTCAGCGCGGCGTCCGGGCCGAGCAGGCCCTCCGGCGGCCGGCCGAAGAAGAGCATCGCCAGGGGCATCTCGGCGGTGTCCAGCAGCAGGTTGGCCAGTTCCCGTCCGGCGTCGTCGTCGAGCTGGCCGAGACAGCTCACCACGTCGTCGAGGGTGGAGGTCTCCTCGGCCGGCACCTGGCGGGCGGCGTGCCGGAACAGGGTGGCGGTGGAGGCCTCCCGGGCCACCTGCGGCGGCACCAGCATCATGCAGATGTCCTGGACCAGCATCCGGCGTTCGGCCCGGGCGTTGGAGACGGCGATCTCGTACTCCCGGTCGCCGCCCGCGCCAGCGGCGAACTCGCTGCGTAGCGGCGTCGGGATCAGCGAGTACGGCGCGAGGGTGCCGTGCTCGGAGCCGGTCAGGTTCAGCACCCGGGCGTACGGCCGCAGTTCGGGCATCGCGCAGAGCCGGGCCAGCGGGCCGGACGGGTCGAGCAGGGTCACCTGGACCCCGCGTCGGGCGGCGAGGTAGCCGAGCGCGCCGAGCAGGGTCGACTTGCCACCGCCGGGCTCGGCGACGAAGACGGCGAGCCCGGAGCGTTCCCGGACCTCCATCGGGAAGTGCAGGTCGAGGAAGACCGGACGACGGCAGGTGCCGGCGGTCCGGCCGATGAGGTCGCCCCGCCGGTCGCCGACCGTGGAGGCGGCCTGGGGCAGGGCGGCGGCGAGCAGGTTGACCGGCATCCGCCGGACGTAGCCGGTGTTGGCGATCGGCTCGCCGGGGATGAACTCGCGGGCCAGCCAGTCCTGGTTCTTCGGGTGCTGCAGGGAGACCCGCAGCTCCCGGGAGTAGAGCTGGATCAGCCGGCGGGCACGCTCCAGGCACTCCTCGCGGGTCCGGCCGCCGACGGCGATCCGGTGCCAGCCGTGCGCGCGGGCCGAGTCCACCGGCAGGCCGGTGGTCATCTCGTCGCCGATCACCAGGGCCCGCTTCGCCAGCCGCTCCAGCTCCGGCGGGGCGTCGATGCCGTGCTCGGCGTAGTCGAGCTGCTGGGACCGGATCATCCGCAGCCGGTGTTCGAGGTTGCGGAAGGAGTCGGCGGAGCCCAGGATGTCGACCCGGGTGGAGATCTCCATCGGCCACGGCAGCCGCTCGTGGAAGTGCAGCCACGGCTCGTGCCGCTCGGGGATCTCCAGCGGCTCCATCCGTCCGACCGCCAGCACGGCCACGTGCCGTTCCTCGCCGGTCATCCGGTTGACCAGCTTCACGGTCGAGCCGTACGGGGTGCGGTACCGCTCCACCTGCTCGGTGAGGGCGAGCAGGTCGCCGCGTTCCCACCGGCCGTCGGTGATCGGGGAGAGGGCGCCCGGGGGTGCCATGCAGAGCGCCACCGAGCGGTAGAGCAGCCACTCCAACTCCTGGGTGGTGACCCGTCGGCCGCGCATGCCGAACGCGCCCAGCACCTCGTCGAACTGCTCGACGGTGCGGCCGAGCCGGCGGCGTTCCCCCTCGGCCACGCCCCGGCCGAAGGCGCTCAGCAGCCGTTCGGTGAGGGAGTCGCCGAGTGACCGGCGGGCGAAGGTGACCCCGAGGTAGGTCTGCCCCTCGGCGTGGTTCACCGAGAGCAGGTGCCGCTGCGCGGCCACCAGGTGGTCGGCCCAGCCGGGGGTGCCCGCCACGTCGGGCAGCGGGGACGCGGTGTGCGTGTCGATGGTGCGGGCCCACTCGTCGGCGGGGAACGGCCGGGTGGTGCGCCGCAGGTGCAGCCGGAAACCGGCCAGGCCGGCGTACTGCTCCGAGATCGCGGAGAGCAGGGCCTCGCGTTCGGCGTCGGGCCGGAAGGCCCAGCGCACCTCGGGCAGCCAGTACCAGGCGGTGACGGTGTTCGGGGTGAAGGTCAGGTGCCCGGCGATCTCGGTGATCGCCAGTTCGGCGGCCGGGTCGCGGTCGCCGAACTTGATCTTCGGAGGCTTGATCCGGCGGGGCTTGATCGGCCGGTCCCGCCGCTCCGGCGCGCGGGCCGGCTCCCCGGCGGAGCGCTGCCGGGGCGGGGTCACCTCACGGGTGGCGGGCGGTACGGCCTCGGCCGGCGGAGCCCCCGCCGGTGGGACGGCGGGCACCTCGCGGTACGGCACGGCGGACGTCTCGCGGAGGCTGCCGGCGGGTGCCTCCCGGTAGGTGGCGCTGGCCGCCTCCCGGAGGCCGGGGCCGGGCGTCGGGTGGGCAGGGGGGCCGGCAGCCGCCGAGCGGTCCCGGGCCGTGGGGATGTCGGTCCGTCGCTCCGGCCCGACGTCGTCGCCGGTCGGCGACAGGGTGGGCGGGGCCGCCGGTGGGCGCGGGCTGGGCAACCGGTCCCCGACCTGGTGCGGGACCCGGGGGGTGGCCGGTGCCGCGGCCGGCTCGGCCACCGTGAAGGTCTCGATGACGGGCGGCGGTGGCAGGTCGGCGACGGGCCGGCCGGTGGCCGGCGGGCCGCCGGGCTCGGCCGGGGCCGCCGCAGCGGTGGGCTGGTGCGGGATGACCGGCGGGTGCTCCCGGTCGACGACGCGGCCCGGCCCGGCGAGGGCGGGTGGCTGTTCGCGCTCGACCACCCGGCCCGGCCCGGCGAGGGCGGGCGGCTGCTCCCGCTCGACCACGCGCCCGGGGCCGGCGATGGCCGCCCGGGGCAGCCGGGGTCGGGTGGCGCCGAACAGGTCGAGGAATGGCGAGTCGATGTCCGCGTCGGCGACCGGCGGGGCCGGCTCGGCCGAGGGGCGCGGGGCGCGCTGGGGCGTGGGGCGGGGGGCCTGGAAGACGCCGACACCGCCCTGCCCGGGGCTGGTCGCCAGGGCCGGGTCGAGGGTCGGCTCGTCCAGTTCCTCGGTGGGCTGGTAGTCGAACGATCGCGCACGGTTACCGGCTGGTGCGGCGCGGTGTCCGGCCGGGTAGCCCGGCGTGGAGGGGCGGTTCATGCTGCTGCCTCACCCGCTTCGTTCGACCGCCGTGACGGCGTACGCCCGGTCATGCCAGCTCCTCCCGGATCCTGATCCGGCTCGCGACCAGGCGAGGATCGCGCTGCTCGGCGGCCGGCTCCCGGGTCCGCCGCCAGTCGGTCAGCGCGGTGCGGATCACCATGCGCGCCGGCCGGTCCGGATCGACGTACCGGAAGATGAACGAGGTGGTCACGATCGCGAGCGCGATCTCCCAGGCCGGGAAGAGCTCGACGGTGAACGTGAACAACCAGTGGATGAACATGTAGAGGGGAACGAGCAGCATGAAGAGGCCGTACTGGGCGTACGGCAGGTGAACGGGAAGGGTGTATCCGGGCGGCCCGAGGTAGACCAGGCGGGCCCGGTAGATGTCGTCGTCGGTGCGCAGCCGCATGTCGTGCCCGCGCCTATTCGAAGATCAGGTCGATCAGGTAATCACCGACGAAGAAGAGCGTGGCGGCGCCGGCGATGAACGCCAGCCCGACGATCGCGATGGCGGAGCTGGTCAGCACCTTGGAGATCTCGCCCCGGCTGGCTCGCCCGATGAAGATGACGCCGAGCACGGCCAGCAGGATCGGTGCGATCTTGCTGGCGAAGAAGCCGACGACACCCTCGGTGTCGATGCCCTTGGGCGCCGGCTCGGGTGCGGCGAGTGGGATCGACGCCAAAGCGTGGAGCGTCTGGGCGACGCCGGAGGACGCCGTCTCCAAGAGCTCGATGGCGATCACTGGAACCTCCCCAAATCGCGGCCGGCGTGCCGCGGCGGTGCGGTGGTTGTGCCGGGCGGGAACGATGGTCGCTGCGCGCAGCGTCGTGGACCCTGCGTGGATCGTTCACCACGGAGAGTGGCGAACTTTGGGCGGTTTGCTCCCGCTTCGACCCTCCCTCCGGGCTTCGCCGTCTCGCTGCTGGGCAATTCCAAAGCGTACGGGCCGCCCTCCTTTGCGACAAGCCGCGAAGAGTCGACCCGATCGGACCCGAACGACCCATCGTACACCTGTTCTAAAAGCCATGTCAGGGCGTGTCGGTGCGGGCCCACCCCGGGCTGCCGGAGCCGCTCGGGTCGACCGGTACCGTCGAGTCGTGACCGATCTGGTACAGGCGCAGGACCCCGTGGTGATGGGGGTCCTCAACGTCACGCCCGACTCCTTCTCCGACGGCGGCCGGTACGCCGATGTCGACGCGGCCGTCGCACACGGTGTGCGGCTCCACTCCGACGGGGCCCACCTGGTCGACGTCGGCGGCGAGTCGACCCGTCCGGGCGCGGACCGGGTGGACGCCGAGACCGAGGTGGCCCGGGTGCTCCCGGTCGTCCGGGAGCTGACCGCGGCCGGGGTGCCGGTCAGTATCGACACCACCCGGGCCCGGGTCGCCGAGGCGGTGCTGGCCGCCGGGGCGGACGTGGTCAACGACGTCTCCGGCGGGCTGGCCGATCCGGACATGGCCCGGGTGGTTCGGGACGCCGGCTGCCCCTGGGTGCTGATGCACTGGCGGGGCCACTCGCGGCGGATGCGGGACCTGGCCCGCTACACCGACGTGGTCGCCGACGTGCGGGCCGAACTGGCGCACCGGGTCGACGACGCGCTGCGCGCCGGGGTGGCCGCCGACCGGATCATCGTCGACCCGGGGCTCGGGTTCGCCAAGACCGCCGAGCACAACTGGGAGCTCAGCGCCCGCCTGCCCGAACTGCTCGACCTCGGCCACCCGCTGCTGTTCGGGGCGAGCCGCAAGTCGTACCTGGGCCGGTTGCTCGCCGATCCGGCGGGGCAGCCCCGGGCGACCGACGGTCGGGCGGCGGCGACTGTCGCCACCAGCGTGCTCGCCGTGGCGGCCGGGGCCTGGGGGGTACGGGTGCACGACGTCCGGGGGACCGTGGACGCGCTGGCGGTCTGGCGGGCCACCGGCCGGCCCCGGCTCGTCCCGACCGTCCCGCCGTACCCGGGCCCGCCCGACGGGCATGGCCCGCCCGACGGGCATGGCCCGCCCGACGGGCATGGCCCGGCGGTCGGCGCGGCCACCGGTACGCCGTGGCGCGGCGCGGCGACCGGTACGCCGCGAGGCGGCGCCGCGGCCGGGGCGTACCCGCCCGCCGAGGCGGGGAGGGCGGGCCGGTGACCGGCACGATCACGCTCACCGGCCTGCGCGCGCACGGCCGGCACGGGGTGTACGACTTCGAGCGCGTCCAGGGTCAGGACTTCGTCGTCGACGCGGTGCTCCACATGGACCTGGCCCCGGCGGCGCGGACCGACGACGTGGCGGACACCGTGCACTACGGCGAACTGGCCGACGGGCTGGTCGCGGTGGTGACCGGCGAGCCGGTGAACCTGATCGAGACCCTCGCCGACCGGCTCCTCGACGTCTGCCTGGCCGACCCCCGGGTGGTCACCGCCACGGTCACCGTGCACAAGCCGCAGGCCCCGGTGCCGCACGCCTTCACCGACGTCGCGGTGACCCTGACCCGGCACCGCGACCCCGGTCACCGGCCGGACGACCGGGCCGCCCGGTGAGCCGGGCGGTGCTGTCACTCGGCAGCAACCTCGGCGACCGGCTCGCCCACCTGCGGACGGCGGTGGCGACCCTCGGCGACGCCGTGCTCCTGGTCTCCGGGGTCTACGAGACTCCACCGTGGGGGGACGAGGACCAGCCGGCGTACCTGAACGCGGTGCTGCTCGCGGCCGATCCCACCGCGACCGCCCGGGACTGGCTGGACCGGGCCCACGCGGCCGAGCGGGCCGCCGGCCGGACCCGGGACCCGGCCCGCCGGTACGGCCCCCGGACCCTCGACGTCGACGTCGTCGCGGTCTGGGGCGACGACGACGAACCGGTGCTCAGCGCCGATCCCGAGCTGACGTTGCCGCACCCCCGGGCGCACCTGCGGGCGTTCGTGCTGCGGCCGTGGATCGACATCCAGCCGTACGGGCGGCTGCCCGGCCACGGCTGGCTGACCGACCTGCTCAACACCGGGCCGGCGGCCGGGGACGCGCTTGCGGTGCGTCCCCGCCCCGATCTGGGGATAGAGTCGACGACATGACCCAGCGGAGCCGGCCGGCATGACAGCACAGTCCCCACCGCCGGGCGGGGCGGACCGGTCCAGGATGGGTCCCACCAGGATCTCCACCCTGGTCGTGGCCGGGCTCGGCGCCGCAGCGGTCGCCTGGCTGCTGATCAGCAGTCTGTACTACCGGACCCTGCCCGAGCTGCCCTGGCTGCCGGTGATCACGCTCGCCACCCTGGCCGTGCTGGAGGGGTACGCGGCGGTCAACACCCGGGGTCGGATCGAGCGCAAGCCGGGCCGGGAGCCGGTCAACCCCTTGCTGGTGGCCCGGTTCGTGGTGCTGGCGAAGGCGTCCGCGCTGGCCGGCGCGATCTTCGCCGGTGGCTACGCCGGGGTGACGGCCTGGCTGTTCGTCGAGCGCACCAACGCCGCCATCGACGACCGGCCGGCCGCCGGGGCGGGGCTGCTCGCCAGCCTGGCCCTGGTGCTGGCGGCGCTCTGGCTGGAGCGGTCCTGCCGCGTGCCGGAGCGGCCGGACGACGACCGTGGGCCCGGCGCGCGGGAGGAGCAACCGGGGCCGCGCTGATCGACGGGGGTTAACAGCCGGGTGGGCCGCCGGGTACCGTCGCCTGGCGACACCGGCCGCCACCGGTCCGCCGCGTGGGAGTGCGGACCACCGGGCACCGTGGGAGGCGCGCGTCATGGGGTACGACGAACCGACCCGCACGGAACCGGCGGGGACCCCTGTGGACCTGCCGGCGAACCCCGACGACCCGGAGCCCGGCGCGGCCGGACACGACCGGATCGGCGTCCACCTCGCCTGGGAGGTGGTGCTCCTGGCCGGGGCGGTGGTCCTGGCGTACCTGCTCTGGCGCACCCAGCCGGCGACGTTGCGCGGCGCCGGGCTGCGGGACCTGCTCATCGACCTGGTGGCGCTCGGGCTGCTCACCGTCGCCGCCGGGCTGAGCCTGCGCACCGCCGCGGTCAACCTCGCCGTCGGCCCGGTGGCGGTGGCCGCCGCGCTGCACTTCGCCGAGCAGAGCGAGCGCAGCGTGCCGGCGGTGGTCGGCCCGGCCACCCTGGTCGCCGCGCTCGGCGGGCTGGTGCTGGCGCTGGTCGTGGTGGTGCTGCACGTGCCGAGCTGGGCGGCGAGTCTCGCCGGGGCGGCGGGCGTGATCGTGTACATCGAACAGCGGGCGGCCCCGGTCGTCGTGCAGGGCGACCACGATCCCGGGCGGGCCGCGCTCCACCTCTTCGCCGGCTTCGCGGCGCTCGCGGTCCTCGGTGGGCTCTTCGGGGCGATCCGGGCGGTCCGTCGGCTCGTCGGTCGCTCCCGACCGGTCGGTGACCCCGCCCTGCCGCAGGGCCCGGTGGCGGCGGTGCTGACCGCGTTCGCCCTGGTCAGTTCCACCGTGCTGGCCATGCTGGCGGGTACGCTCCTGGCCGCCGAGGCGACCGCTCCGGTGGCCCCGGGCACCGGGCTGGACGGCACCGTGCTGGCGGTCGGCACGGCGCTGCTCGCCGGGACCAGCGCGTACGGGCGGCGGGGCGGGATCTTCGGCACCCTCTTCGCGGTCAGCCTGGTGGCGCTCTTCCTGGCGTGGGCCCAGGCCCGTGGCTGGGTGGTCAGCCCGTGGGCGGTCGGCGGGGTGGCCCTGGCGATCGGGCTGCTGGTCACCCGGTTGGTCGAGACGTTCGGGCGACCCCGGAGCACGGAGGTGGAGGTGGCCGACCGGCCGGTCTCCGGCGACGGGACGATCAGCTCGGGTTGGTCGGCGCCCCGCTCCCGGCCGGTCGACACCTGGAGCCCGCCGGCGCTGCCGACCGATCCACCGCCGCACCCGGTCGACCCGTGGGCGGGCCCCGGCTGGGACGAGCGGCCCCACCGCCGGGCGGCCGGTGGCGACGATCCTCCCCGCTGGGCTCCCGGTGGTGACCGTACGCCCCGGTGGGAGGCCGGCGGCGACGCCTCGCCCCGCTGGCAGGTCGGTGGCGACCGGTCGCCCCGCTGGAGGGCGGACGACGACGCTTCCCCCCGGTGGGGCGCGGGCGACGAGCGGTCCGGGCGCTGGGAGACCCGGGACGACCCGCCCCGTTGGGAGACCCGGGACGACCGGTGAGCGCCCGGCCCGGAGCGGGCCCGGCTGCCGGTGCGGGCGGCGGCGGCCGTCGCATCCACCGGGCGGGCGATGATCTCGCCGGTTAGGCTCGGCAGCATGACCGAGACACCAGCCGCCGGCAGCGGAGGTCGCTCCTTCGACGAGCTCGACGCCCTGTCCACTGAGGAACTGCGCGAGCAGGCGTTCGCGCTGGCCCGGGAACGCCGCGACGTGCGCTTCTTCTGGTCCGTGCTGCGGCGCCTGCCGAACGCCGACGAGGCCGCGGCGTTGGACGGGGCGCCCAACTCGGTCGGGCCGACCATCGACGAGGCGGTCGCCCTCTGGCGGGAGCTGACCGGTCACGGGTACGACGAGACGGCTCCGCTGCTGCGCGCGGCGTTCATCGACTACCTGCTGAAGCACTAGCCGTTGGCGCGTCAGGCGACCAGCTCACGCCGGGTTTGCCCGGCGGGGCGGCCCGGGAACTGAGCACGTCATGGCTGTCACCAACAGTGCCGGGACCGGCCGGAGCCACGGGCGCGCGGTGGGTACGGGGTCGTTCGCCGCCGTCGTCCTGGTCGCGGTCTGCGGCAGTCCGGCGTACGTGGACTGGGCCGCGGCGAACACCGACCCGACCGGGGCCGGCGGGTGGTTCCTGCGCCTGCTCGCCTGGCCGGCGTGGCGGTTCGGGGTCGGTGAGGGCTCCGGGGTGGGCGCGGCCGACGTCACGGCGATCCTGCTGGTCCTGCTGGCCGCCGGCTTCCTCCACCTGCTGTCCGCCAGCCAGCCGGCCCGGGGGCCGGGGGTCGGTCAGTTCTTCACCGGCTGGGCGGCATACGTCCTGGCCAGCGGGTTCGCCGCGTTCCTCGGCTCGTTCCTCGGGCCGGACGCGGCGTTGGCGGTCGCCTTCCAGGCCACCGGCACCGGGGTCACGTACGGGTTCTTCGCCGGCTGGATCATCGGCGCCGCCAGCCTCGGCGGTCGCGCCTGAGCCCACCCGCCGGCCGGGACCGGGCGGGCCCGGGGCGGGTGGTCAGGCCGGCGGCTCGGGGGTGAGCAGCCGGTGCCGGGTGAGCGTGCCCACCGGCCGACCGTCCTCGCTGACCAGTACCCGGTCCACGGCGGCGGCGAGCATCACGGCCAGCGCGTCGTACGCCGAACTGCCCAGCGCCACCGTCGGCAGGTCGGCGCCGTCGGCCGGCAGCGGGTCCAGCGTCTCCCGGGCGACCGGGGTGACGGCGAGCCGGCGGATGCCCCGGTCGGCACCGACGAACTCCCGGACGAACGGGGTGGCGGGCGCGCCGAGCAGCGCCGCCGGGGTGTCGTACTGCTCCAGCCGGCCACCCTCGGAGAGCACCGCGATCCGGTCGCCGAGCCGGACCGCCTCGTCCAGGTCGTGGGTGACCAGCACGATGGTCTTGCGGACCTCGGCCTGCAACCGGAGGAACTCCTCCTGCAACCGGGTCCGCACGATCGGGTCGACCGCCGAGAACGGCTCGTCCATCAGCAGCACCACCGGGTCGGCGGCGAGCGCGCGGGCCACCCCGACCCGCTGCCGCTGCCCGCCGGAGAGCTCGTGCGGGTACCGACGGCCGAACTGCGCCGGGTCCAGGCCGACCACGTCGAGCAGTTCGTCCACCCGGCGCCGGGTCCGCTCCTTCGGCCAGCCGAGCAGCCGGGGCACCGTACCGACGTTGGTGGCGACCGTCTGGTGCGGGAAGAGGCCGACGTTCTGGATCACGTACCCGATCCGGCGGCGCAGCTCGACCGGGTCGGCGTGGGTGACGTCGGTGTCGCCGAGCAGGATCCGGCCGCCGCTCGGCTCGATCAGCCGATTGATCATCCGCAGCACGGTGGACTTGCCGCAGCCCGAGGGGCCGATCAGCACCACCAGCTCACCGGCGGCGATCTCCAGGCTCAGCTCGCGGACCGCCTCGGTGCCGTCCGGGTACCGCTTGCGGATGCCCTCCAGGCGGATGCGGGCCGCGCCGGGCCGGTCGGCGGCCGGATCGTGCCCCGCGTCGGCAGGGGCGTTCAAGGTACGGTCCACGTATGTCCCTCCGCCTGAGCTACCGGGCCGACCCGGGCAACCCGTGGTTCTCCTGGCAGTATGTGCGGGACAACTCTGACACGATCCTCTCCGCCCTGGGGGACCACACCTGGCTGACCGTCCGCGCGGTGGTGATCGCCGCCCTGGTCGGGCTGCCGTTGGCCGTGGTGGCGTACTGGGTCCGCCCGCTCGCCGGGCCGATCGTCGCGTTCACCGGGGTCCTCTACACGGTCCCGTCGCTGGCGCTGTTCGCCTTCCTCGCCCCGTACCTGGGCATCGGCGCGCTCACCGTGCTCAGCGTGGTGGTCCTGTACGCGCTGCTGGTGATCGTCCGCAACGCGGTGGCCGGGCTCAACCAGGTGCCGCCGGAGGTCCGCGAGGCGGCCGAGGGGATGGGGTACGGCCGCTGGGGCCGACTGTTCCGGATCGAGCTGCCGTTGGCGCTGCCCGGCATCGTCACCGGGCTCCGGCTCGCCACCGTCTCGACGGTGGCGCTGGTCACGGTGGGGGTCGTGGTCGGCCGGGGCGGGCTCGGGCAGCTCATCTTCGCCGGCTTCCAGAACAACTTCTACAAGGCGCAGATCATGACCGCCACGCTGCTCTGCGTCCTGCTCGCGCTCCTGGCCGACCTGGTCCTGGCCGGGGTGGGGCGGCTGCTCACCCCGTGGGCGGCGAGGCGGGCCGGGTGACCGGCGCGGGCCGGACGCGGGACAGGGGCCGGACCCGGGAGACGGGCCGGGGACGCGGGACGGGCGCGGTGGCCGGCGCGGGCCGGGTGGGGCGCGGCGAGCGGGAGGGCGGCCGGTGAGCGCGATCGAGCAGGCGGTGGTGTGGCTCAACGACCCGTTGAACTGGACCAACCCGGGCGGGATCATGGACCGGCTCGGTGAGCACCTGAGCATGTCCGCCGCCGCCGTGGCGCTGGGCTGCCTGGTGGCCTGGCCGCTGGGGCTCTGGCTCGGGCACAGCGGCCGGGGCGGCGGGCTGGTCCTGCTGGTCTCCAACGTCACGCTCGCGGTACCGACGCTGGCGCTGCTGACCATCCTCCCGTTGACCTTCCTCGGCTTCGGACGTCCCGCCGTGGTGGTGGCGCTGGCCGTCTTCGCGGTGCCGCCGCTGCTCGCGAACGCGTACACCGGGGTGCGGCAGGTCGACCCGGAGACCCGGGACGCGGCCCGGGGGATGGGGCTCTCCGGCGGGCAGGTGCTCCGCCGGGTGGAGTTGCCGCTCGCGGTGCCGTACCTGGCCGCCGGGTTCCGTACCGCGACGGTGCAGGTGATCGCCACCGCGGCGCTCGCCACCTTCGTCAACGGTGGTGGGCTGGGGGAGATCATCCGGTCCGGGTTCGGGCTGAGCATCGCCGCCGGTGGCGGTCAGATCCTGGCGGGTGGGCTCCTGGTCGCCGGGCTCGCCCTGCTGGCCGAGGTGCTCCTGGCGGGTGCCGAGCGGCTGGTCACCCCCCGACCGCTGCGCCCGGCCCGCCGCCGCGCCGCCCGCCGGGCCGGGAACGCGGTCACCGGCGGCTGACCTGCGCGCCCGTTCGGCCACCCGGCCGGGGCGCTGGCGGGCCACCGGCGCGGGCGCGGTCGGGTGCCCGTCGGGGCCGGACGGCGGGTCCGGGTCGGCTCGGTGACGATCCGGTGACAAACCCGGCCACCGGTTTGTCGTACCCCCGTCCGAGGATGTTGGCTGGGGACACGGGCGGGGGTGACAGGGTTCGCCCGTCGGACACGCGGCCGGCCCGACAGGGTCGCGCCGGGACACGGAAGGCGGGCACTCATGCGTGCGCGTACACGACTGGCCATCGGGGCGGTGGGCGCCCTGGCGGCGGCCGGTCTCCTCACCGGGTGCGGTGACGCCGGCTCCTCCGGCACCGAGGCCCCGCAGCAGCAGGCGTCGGGGGAGGGCTGCGCTCCGGTCGCCGGTGAGCAGTTGATCGCGCTGGAGGACGACAAGAAGCTCCAGAACGCCGACAACATCCTCCCCGCGATTAACACCAAGGCGGCGGCGCCGCAGGTGGTGGCCGCGCTGGACAAGGTCTCCGCGGCGCTCGACACGGAGAAGCTGATCCAGCTCAACAAGGCCGTCGACGTGGACCGGAAGTCCTCGAAGGTGGCCGCCGAGGAGTTCGCCGCCGGCAACGGCCTGACCGCCGGCGTCGACAAGGGGCCGGGCGGCAAGATCGTGGTCGGGGCCGGCAACTTCGCCGAGAGCCAGACCATCGGCGAGCTGTACCGGATCGTGCTCACCGCCGCGGGGTACGACGTCACGGTGCAGACCATCGGCAACCGGGAGCTCTACGAGCCGGCCCTGGAGAAGGGCGAGATCCAGGTGGTGCCCGAGTACGCCGCGACCATGGCCGAGTTCCTCAACGCCAAGGTCAACGGCAAGGATGCCGCGCCGGTCTCCTCGCCGGACGTGGCGGCGACCACGCAGGCGCTCACCGGCCTCGGTGAGAAGGCCGGGCTCACCTTCGGCGCCGCCTCCACCGCACAGAACCAGAACGCCTTCGCGGTCACCCAGGCCTTCGCCGACAAGTACGGCGTCCGGACCCTCTCCGAGTTGGCCGAGAAGTGCTCGGGTACGGCGACGGTGCTGGGGGGCCCGCCGGAGTGCCAGGAGCGCCCGTTCTGCAAGCCGGGGCTGGAGAAGACCTACGGGCTCTCCGTCGGCTCGTTCTCCTCGCTGGACCAGGGCGGCCCGCTGACCAAGACCGGCCTGCGTACCGCCACCATCAGCGTCGGGCTGATCTTCTCCTCCGACAGCGCGTACGCGGCGGGCTGACCGCCGGTACCACCGCACCGCTCCCGTGACGGGGGTGTCTCCGACCTGGGGACACCCCCGTCGGCGTGTCCACCGGTGACCCGGTCGAGCGACCGTGACGCTCGTCACGAGCCGACAGTCCTGGCTGGTTGGGGCCTCTTCGCGAGTTTCGACGGAGTTGTCCGCCGCCGTTCCATTACCCGCTGTCATCTCGTAGGCTCCACAGCCATGCCCGCTCCGGTTTCCGCCACCGATCGGCGTACCCCCTCCCTGTTGACCGCCCTCTTCTGGGGCGGCGTGGGGTTGGCGCCGATCGCCGCGCTGATCCTGCTGGTCGCCGACACCAACGGTCCGCTGCGCTTCGCGGCGGTGCTCGCCATCGGGTCGGTGGTGCTGATCGGGCTCTCGGTCGCGTTACGCACCGACCCCGGCTCCGGCTCCGCCGATCCCGACGAGGTGCACGAGGAGATCGAGGAACTGCGCCGGGAACTGCGCAGCGAGATCGTCGCCGCGGCCCAGCGCGGCAACCAGGCGCTGGACCAGTCGCAGCGGGCCCAGGAGGCGGTGGCCGCGTTGCGGCACCGGCTCGACACGACCACCACCCCGTCCGTCGAGGAGGAGCAGCCGGCCGGTGCCGGCCGTGCCCGGGTACCGGTCCCCGGGCCGGCCGAGGAGGCTCCGGCCGGCAAGGCCAGCGTGCCGGTGCCGCCGGTCCGCGCCACGCCCGACCGGGAGCCCGACGAGGGGGCCGGGTGGGCGCGGGCGTCGGTGCCGGCCGAGGCCGAGGAGCCGGCCGGATGGGCGCGGACGCCCGAGGCGCCGGAGACGCCCGAGCCCGACGAGCCCGCCGGT
>NZ_LRQV01000093.1 GCF_001567585.1 Micromonospora rosaria | reverse complement strand
ACCCCCGGCGAGAGAATGTCTCAACTCCTCACCGTTGCAACCACCGCTTGAGACCGCCCATCGGGGCCACTCGGCTCCAAGGTCTCTCAGAGCACGCCTCGCAGGCCGGATACGGGCTCAGCCGTTGACGAAGTCGAACTCGCCCTCCTTCACGCCGCCGACGAAGGCCGCCCATCCTCCGGCCGGGTAAACGATCGTCGCCGCGTCACGGGCCTTGCTGTCCCGGACGGCAACCCGACCGGACCCGTCGAGGAGCGGCCCAGCCTCGACGCAGTTGCCTCCGTTGTCCGGGCTCTTGGTGCTGATGTGCCACGCCACCTCAGGCAAGGTCTCGCTCATGACAGGCCGGGGCGCTCGGTCTCGCGTACCCGCTGACCCGTTCCCTGGCCGGTCCCCACGGGTGCCCCGAGACCACTCACGCCTGCTCCCGGACCACGGCCACCTCGCCGGCCGGGACCACCAGGGTCTCCGCGCAGAAGGCGCCGCTGAGCAGGTCGGTGCCGGTGACGGCGACCGGCGCCGGCTCGTCGGTGTGGTTGAGGACGAAGAGCCAACTCCGGCCGTCGCGTCGGCGGCGGACCACCTCCACGCCGGCGGGCGCCTCGGCGGGCGGACGGACCCCGGTCTCGGTGAGCAGCCGGCTCACCAGCCGGGCGGTGCCGGCCCGGTCCAGCCGGGTGCCGACGTACCAGGCTGCGCCGTCGCCGACCGGGTTACGGGTCACCGCCGGCACCCCGGGCAACGGGCCGTCGGCGTACCCGGCCACCACCTCGGCGGCCAGCGGGTGCAGCAGTTCGGTCCAGACGTCGGCGGTGCAGCCGTCGTCCAGGTTGACCCGTTCCCCCTCGCGCAGCGGGAAGAACTCCTCGGTCCGTACCCCGAGCAGGTCCCGGAACGCGCCCGGGTACCCGCCGAGGCGGATGTGGTCGTGCTCGTCGACGATCCCGCTGAAGAAGGTCACCAGCGCCGTCCCGCCCCGCTCGACGTACCGGCGCAGCGCCGCCGCGTCGGCGTCGCGGACCAGGTACAGGGTGGGCACCAGGACCAGCCGGTACCCGGACAGGTCCGCCGACGGGTGCACCACGTCGGCGGTCACCCCGCACCGCCACAGCGCGTCGTACCAGGCCCGCAGCCGCTCGGTGTAGTCCAGGTCCACGGTCGGGTGGGAGTCCAGCTCGGCACCCCACCAGGCCTCGTAGTCGAAGAGCACCGCCACCTCGGCGTCGACCCGGCTGCCCCGGACCTCGGCCAGGGCGCGCAGGTCCGCGCCGAGCCGGCAGACCTCCCGGAAGACCTTGGTGTCGGTACCCGCGTGCGGCACCATCCCGGAGTGGAACTTCTCCGCTCCGGCGCGGGAGGCCCGCCACTGGAAGAACAGCACTCCGTCGGCACCCCGGGCCACGTGCGCCAGGCTGTTGCGGCGCAACTGCCCGGGGGCCTTCGCCAGGTTGCGGGGCTGCCAGTTGACCGCGCTGGTGGAGTGCTCCATCAGCAGCCACGGCCCGCCGTCGGCCACCCCCCGGGTTTGGTCGGCGGCCAGCGCCAGCCCCACGTGTGCCTCCCGGTCAGCGGCGTCGAGGTAGTGGTCGTTGGCGACCAGGTCCACGTCGCCGGCCCAGGAGTGGTAGTCCAGGTACTTGCTGCCGGTGCCGATCATGAAGTTCGTGGTCACCGGCTGCCGGGTGAGCCGGTGCAGGACCGCCCGCTCGGCGCGGACCTGGGCCCGGTGCTCGTCGGAGGAGAAGCGCAGGAAGTCGAGCTGTTGGGTGGGGTTGGCGAAGGCCGGCGCGGCGCGCGGCGGGTTAACCTCCGCCCAGTCGTGGTACCGCTGGCTCCAGAAGGCGGTGCCCCAGGCCTCGTTGAGCTGGTCCAGGTCGCCGTAGCGCGCCCGCAGCCAACGGCGGAACGCCTCGCCGCTGACGTCGCAGTAACAGTGCGTGTTGTGGCAGCCGAGCTCGTTGGAGACGTGCCACATCACCACCGCCGGGTGGTCGGTATACCGGCTGGCGAGCGCCTCCACCAGCGCCAGCGACCGCTCCCGGAAGACCGGCGAGCTGGGGCAGTACGCCTGCCGGCCACCCGGCCACAGCACCGTGCCGTCGGCGGTGCGGGGCAGCGTCTCCGGGTGCCGGTGGGCCAGCCAGGGCGGTGGGCTGGCGGTGGCGGTGGCCAGGTCGACGCCGATGCCGCCGCCGTGCAACAGCGCCAGGACCCGGTCCAGCCACCCGAACTCGTACCGGCCGGGGGCGGGTTCGAGCAGCGCCCAGGAGAAAATGCCGACGGAGACCAGGTTGACCCCGGCCCGGCGCATCAGCTCGACGTCCTCGGCCCAGGTCTGCTCGGGCCACTGCTCCGGGTTGTAGTCCGCGCCGAACTGGAGCTCGTCGCCCTGCCAGACTCCCATGTGCGCTGAGCCTTGCAGCACCGTCGACCGCCGTCAAACGCGGCTGGCCCACGTGCCGGGCAGGGGGCCGATGACGATCGTCCATCCTCGCCGCGCCGCCCAGGCCCGGCCGCGCCCGCCGGCCCCGCCCCGCGCACGCGCCGGCGGCCGGGCCCGAGACGGGCCCGGCCACCGGTTCGAGGGGTACCGGTCAGCTCGCGGTGCAGGTGAGCGTCGGGGTGGAGTTGGTGCCGTTCCAGGTGCCGATGAAGCCGAACGAGGTGCTGGCCCCGGCGCCGAGCCGGCCGTTGTACGCCACGTTGGCGGCGGTGACGGCCGACCCGCTGCTGTTGACGGTGGCGTTCCAGGACTGGGTGACGGTCTGGCCGTTGCCGTACGTCCAGCGGACCGTCCAGCCGTTGATCGCCGCGTTGCCGGCGGTCACCTTGACGTCGCCCTGGAAGCCGCCCTGCCACTGGCCGGTCACCGCGTAGGTGGCGGTGCAGCCGGCACCCACCGGCGGCGTGGTCGGCGGGGTCGTCGGCGGCGTGGTGGGCGGGGTGGTCGGCGGGGTGGTGGGCGGGGTGCCGGTGAAGACCGACGCCTCCCGGGCGGTCTGCTTGATGCCGTTGGCCCCGTTGAAGAGGCGCTGGCCCCAGCTGCTCAGGTTGGCCGGGTTGAAGTTGATGGCCAGGTCGAGGTACTCCACCCCGCCGCCGTTGCCGCTCCAGGACCAGCCCAGCCAGCCGATGCCGTTGGCCTGGCTGTAGGCGAGGATGGCGTCCTCGTCCGGGTTGCCGTCGGAGTGGTTGTGGCCGAACTCCCCGACCACGATCGGCAGCTTGGCGGCCCGGAACCGGCCGAGGTAGTCGCTGATCTCGGCGGCGGTGTCGAAGACGCCGTACATGTGGATGGAGAAGACGGTGTTCTTCTGGGTGTCGGCGGCGAAGACCGAGGCGGCGTTGTCCCGCATGGTGAAGGACCAGTCCTGACCCCAGTTCGGGGCGTCCACCATGATGGTGTGCGCGAAGCCCGCGGTGCGCAGCCGCTTGATCGCGTTGGCGGTGTCGGTGGCCCAGGTGCCGTAGCCCTGGTTGCCGTACGGCTCGTTGCCGATGTTGAGGATGACGTACTTCTCCTGGCCGGCGAGGGCGCTCTGGACGCTGATCCAGTAGTCGACGGCCTGCGCCAGGGTGGCCGCGCCGGCCTGCTCGCCGTACCCGGTGGTGTCGTGCACCTCCAGGACGCAGATCAGCCGGTTGGCCTTGCACAGGGAGATCACGTTGGCCACGTCGGCGGTGTCGTTCTTCGTCCAGCGCTGGCCGCTGGCGAGCACCACCCGGACGCTGTTCGCGCCGAGGGCCTTGATGTTGGCGAACGAGCTGGTCTGCTGCTGGTACCAGGTGTGGGCGTGGTTGACGCCACGCATGATGAACTCGTTGCCGTTGGCGTCGTACAGCTTGCCGTCGGCCACGGTGAAGCCGGTCGCGGCGCGGGCCGGCTGACCGAAGGCCAGGACGGCCACGAGCAGCGCGAGCAGGGCGGCCCCGGCGGCGGACAGTCGTTTCTTCATGGCATTCCTCAGGGACGGGTCCCCCGGTGCCCAGGTGGGGGTGCGGTCGTGACAGGGGTTGGCGGCTGAGCCCGACAGCCGCCGCCCGGCTCCGGCGACGCGGCATCAGCGTAGGGTGCCGCCGCTGCCCAGGCAACCGGTTCAGTTTCCCGGACCTGAGCGCGGCGAGCCCTGTGACGGCTCACGGTGAGATGAGCCGCCACAGGTGCGCCATCCCCACCACAGGATGTACGCCAACCCGGCTGAACCGGTTAAGTCCGGACCTTATCCATCGATGGCCGTCACGTCAAGCGGGTGCCCAGCTCAGCGGGTACCCACCCGGGTGGGTTGATCGTCGCCCGCCGGGGTATCCGAGGCTGTTGCGGCGTCGGTGGGAAGTCCCGTCGCCGGTGACAGTCGGTGAGAGCCGGTGAGCGTCGGTGAGAGGAGACCCCCGCCATGGTGACCGTCGGGTACACCCTGATGTCCGAACAGGCCGGCCCGAAGCACCTGGTCGACTACGCGGTCCGGGCGGAGGCGGCCGGCTTCGACCAGCTCGTCGTCTCCGACCACTACTACCCGTGGCTCGACACGCAGGGCCACTCCCCGTACGCCTGGTCGGTGTTGGGCGCGGTCGCCCACGCCACCTCCCGGGCCGAGCTGATGTCCTTCGTCACCTGCCCGATCCGCCGCTACCACCCGGCGGTGGTCGCGCAGAAGGCCAGCACGATCGGGGTGCTCTCGGACGGCCGGTTCACCCTCGGACTCGGCGCCGGGGAGAACCTCAACGAGCACGTGGTCGGCGGCTGGCCGCACGTGCAGCAGCGGCACGAGATGTTCGAGGAGGCGTTGCAGATCATCCGGCCGCTGCTCAACGGGGAGACGCTCACCTTCTCCGGCAACCACTTCGACGTCCCCGACGCCTACGTCTGGGACCGGCCGGACCGCCCGGTGCCGATCGCCGTCGCGGCCTCCGGGCCGTCGTCGGCCGCCCTCGCCGCCGAGTACGGTAACGGCCTCGTCGCCACCGAGCCGGACCCGCGCATCATCCGGTTGTACGACGACGCGGGCGGTGCCGGGCAGCCCCGGTTCGGCCAGGTGGCGATCTGCTACGGCCCGGACGAGGCGGAGTGCCGCGCGACCGTGCACGACCAGTTCCGCTGGTTCGGGCTGGGCTGGAAGGTCAACGCGGACCTGCCCGACCCGGACGCCTTCGCCGCCGCCACCGGGTACGTCCGCGAGGAGGACGTGGCCGAGGGCATCCCCTGCGGCCCGGACGTCGACCGGCACGTCGCGGCGTTCAAGAGGTTCGTCGACGCCGGCTTCACCCACGTGGCGGTCGTCCAGGTGGGCGGCGACAGCCAGCCGATGTTCCTGGACTGGGCCCGCGAGGAGCTGGTACCCCGGCTCAAGGCACTCTGACCCGCCCGGCGATCCGGGTCACGCCCCGGGCTCGCCCGGTACCCTTTCTGCTGACGATCGACGGACAGGTGGACCGCATGCGCATCGGCAACACGGAGATCCGGCCACTCGGCGGCGGCCTCGGCTGCCTCCTGATGATCCTCTTCTCGATCCTCGCCTCGGTCCTCCTCACCATCCTCCTCAACACCCTGCTCTAACCCCCCCGCCCCCTCTCCCCTCCCCCTCCCCCTCCCCTCCCTCCCCCCCTCCCGTCACCCCGTTGATCATGGAGTTGGCGGCAGCCGGAGCGACATCGGATGCCGCTAACCCCATGATCGACACGTCCCCGGCTTCCGCCTCGTGGCCGGCTGCTGTGCACCGCCGGGTGCCGGGTGCGGGGGGCTGTTAACAAGGGGCCCCTCCTCTACCGGAAACGTTAAGAGGGGGCCCTTCCTTACACCTGCAGGGTGGCGGTGAGGGGGTAGTGGTCGGAGGCGCGGTCGGTCTCCCCGTCGCGCAGCACCGTGCAGGAGCGGGTCAGCCGGGCCAGGGCCGGGGTGGCGAAGAGGTAGTCCAGGCGCATCCCGGAGAACTCGACGCCGCCGCCGTGCCGGGTGGGCGCGGTCAGCCCCGGGTCGCCGGGCGCGAGGGCCGCGTGCAGGTCGACCAGGCCGGCGGCGGCGAGCCGGGCCACCGCGCGGGTCTCCACCGTCCGCCCGTCCCGGCGCAGGTGCCGACGACGGTACGGGTCGGGCAGCCGGGCCAGCCGGTCGGTGTGGTCGGTGCCGGGGTCGAGGGTGTTCAGGTCCCCGGCCAGCAGCACCAGGTCCCCCGGTGCCCGGCGTACGGCGGCGGCCAGCCAGCCCGCCTCGACCAGCCGGCGGGTGCCCGAGTACGGGTCCAGGTGCGCGGCGAGCACGGTGAGCGGGCCGGCGTCGGTCTCCACGGTGACCCGCTGGGCGGCATGGTGGAACGGGCGGCGTACCGGGGCGGCGGCGCGGACCCGCAGCGGCGGGCGGACCAGCACCGCGACCGGCTGGCCGAACCGACTGCGGGCCAGGTGCGGACGCATCCCGACCGCGGTGGCGACCCGCTGCGCCAGGCCGGCCCGGTCGAAACCGCGCAGTTCCTGCAGGGCCAGCAGGTCGGGCCGCTGCGCGTCGACGACCCGGAGCACGAGGTCCAGCCGGTCGGCTCCGCCGGAGTCCCGGCCACCGGTCCGGATGTTCCAGGTCATCACCCGCAGCACGGCGCCGGCTCCCGGGGTCCTGGTCAGGCCGGGCGGCCGGCCTTGGCCAGCTCGTCGTCGAGGGTGTCCACCTCCTCGGACTCGATGGCCGGTTGGTTGCCCCCGTGCACGTCGGCGTTGGGCCGGATCACCCAGTAGAGCAGGCCCACCCAGCAGGCGGTGAGCAGGATGGCGCCCATGAAGTCGGTCGGGTGGTGCATGCCCCGGTACATCCGGGAGACCGCCACGCCGACCGGCATGACCACCGCGAGGGCCACGAAGACCCACCGCCACCAGCGGTCGGTACGCGGGAAGACGACCACGGCGATCGCCAGCCAGAGGCACATGGTGGCGGCGATGTGGCCGGACGGGAAGGAGGAGGTCGGCATCGGCCCGTCCAGGTTCTCGATCGGCGGGCGCGGGCGGTCCACCGCGGCGGCCGAGGCGAGGAAGAGGCTCAACTCGCCGAACATGGTCAGCGCGACGAAGAGCACCGGCCGCCAGCGCCGCCAGACCGCCAGCACCAGGGGGCAGAAGACCAGCGAGATCAGCAGGATGGCGTGGGTGTCGCCGACCTTGCTCCACCAGTAGCTGACGTCGTCGCCGGTCGGAGTGCGCTGCGCGTCGAACCAGTCCGGCACGGCCGTGTCGAGGCGCTCGAAGAAGGTGCCCCCGGCGTGGTAGCTGACGTACATGCCGAAGCCGTAGAGCAGGCCGAAGATCAGCACCCAGCCGACGAGCAGCTCGGCGATGCCGGCGCGGGCGTGCGGCAGCAGCTTCTCCTCGTCCGGGGCCGGCGTCACGTCGCGCGCGGCCTCCGGCTCCAGCCCCTCGGTGAACGACGCCGGTGGCCGGCCGCGCTCCAGGCGCCACAGCCGGAAGGCGTACGCGGTCACCCCGAGCCAGGCCGCGCCGAGCAGCCACGCGCCGAGCACGTCGGAGAGGAAGTGCACGCCGAGGGCGACCCGGGTGAACCCGATGAGGAAGACCACCAGCCCGGTCAGGGCGATCGCCGGCTTGCGCCAGCGCGGGGCCATGGCGGGCAGGAAGACCAGCAGGACCGCGCCGTACGCGACCGTCGAGCCGAGCGCGTGGCCGCTGGGGAAGCTCTGCCCGGCGTACGTGCCGATCGGCACGTCCACCTCGGGGCGGAGCCGGTCGACCAGGGCCTTCAACGACGGGTCGAGGACCAGCGCGCCGAGCCCGGTGACGATCACGTACATCGCCAGCCGGCCCTGCTTACGGATCAGCAGACCCACCACGGCGACGCTGACCAGCCAGACGATCACCGGCCGGCCGCCCAGGTCGGTGATCGCGGTGAGCACGGTGACCAGCGGGCCGATCGGCGCGATCAGCTCGTTGAGTCGGGCGGCGATGCCGTGGTCGACGTCGTACAGCGGGGTCCACTCCACCCGGACGAGCACCAGCAGCAGCCCGAACCCGACCCCCGCGCCGAGGATCAGCGCCAGCCCGGCGAGGCTGCGCTCGGTGAAGTGGCCCAACGGTCTGCGCAGCAGCTCTCTGACCCCGGTCACGGCAGCCTCCCTCTCGCTCTGGCGTGCCGCATGTACCCTCTGGCCCGATCCGGTACACCCCACCCGAATCCCGGGGGGTCACAGAGCGGTCATCTCGCCCGTGTCGTCGAGGGGCGAGCGGTCGGTCTCCGGTGCCCAGAGGTCGGGCCGGGCCGGATCCTCGACCCCGATCCGCAGCGCTTCGAGCTGGGCGGCGAAGGCCAGCCCGCCGAAGAGCGCCATGCCGGTGAGGTTGGCCCAGAGCAGCAGCGCCATCATCCCGGTCAGCGCCCCGTACGTCTGGCCGAAGCCGCTGCCGAACGCCACGTACGCGGCGAGCAGGAGACTGGTCAGCCACCAGAGCACGGTGGCGATCCCGGCGCCGAAGAAGAGCCAGGACAGGCCGGGTTGGCGGCGCCGGGGCGCGTACCGGAACAGCACCGCGACCGCGAGCACGGTCAGGCCGAGGCTGAGCGGCCAGCGCACCACGTCCCAGCCGGCGTCCGCCCCCACCCCCCAGTGGTAGTGCCGCTGCACCGAGTCGCCCATCGGCCCGCCGGCGACCAGGATCAGGAACCCGAAGAGCGCCGGCAGGCCGGCGGCGACGGCGAGCACCGCCGCCCGGACGTACTTCCACAGCGCGGGCCGGTCCCGCTCCACCCCGTAGATGCGGTTGGCGCCCCGTTCGATCTGGGCCATCGTGCTGGTCAGCGCCACCAGCCCGGTGACCAGGCCGAGGCCGAGGGCCAGTTCGCCGACCCGTTCGGTGCGCTCCCCCTCCCCGAGCAGTTCCTTGACCATCGTCTCGCTCGCGCCGGGGGTCAGCGCCAGCACCGTGTCGGCGACGACCTCGCCGCCCTCCTCCACCCCGAGCTCGCTGATCAGCCCGGTCAGCGCGATGAGGAACGGGACCACGGCCAGGCAGAGCTGGAGGGCGAAGGCGCGGGCGTGGCTGAACCCGTCGCCGTACCGGAACCGGACGAAGGCGTCCCGCAGCAGCGCCCAGCCGCCGTACCGCCGCAGCGCGTGCCAGGCGTCGTCGGCGGAGAGTTCGGCGTCGGCCATCAGCCGGGTCTCCGGCACCAGCCGGGTGCTACTCACGGTGGGCCTCCTCGATCAGCTCCTCCCCCCGCTCACTCGCTCCCTCGGCGTCCACGCTCAGGTCGGGCGACTCCTGCGGCTGCGGTACGCAGAGCCAGAGCGCCTGGGGACGCACCTCGGCGCGCAGCGTGCGGCCGGGGTCGATCAGGTCCCCGTCGAGTTCCCGGGGCTGCGCCCGGGTGCTGGTGATCTCGATGCGCCGGCCCCGGTGCACCTCCATCCGGGGCACCCGGTCCCGGCGTCGGACGACGGCCCAGCCGAGCGCCAGCCAGTGCCGCAGGGTGCGCGGGGTCAGCACGGCCACGTCGAGGTACCCGTCGTCGGGCTCCGCCTCGGGCAGCAGCCGTACCCCGCCCTGGAGCCGGCCCACGTTGGCGACCAGCACCGAGCGGGCCCGGCGGCGCAGCGGAGGACGGTCGTCGATCCGGATGGTCACCCGCATCGGCCGGTCCCGCAGGTTGCGGGCGGCGCCCATCACGTACGCGGGCCACCCGATGCGGGCCTTGGTGGTCTCGGAGGTGTCGGCGAGCATCTGGGCGTCGAAGCCCATCCCGGCCATCACGGTGAAGTGCTGGTCGTCGACCGCGCCGACGTCGAGCCGGCGGCGACCGCGTTCGACGGCCACCTCCAGCGCGGCGGGCAGGTCGACGGAGAGGCCGAGGTTGGCGGCGAGCAGGTTGCCGGTGCCCTGGGGCAGTACGGCCAGCGCCACCTCGGTGCCGACCAGGCCGCTCACGCAGGACATCACCGTACCGTCGCCGCCGCAGGCGAAGAGCACCTCGGCCCCGGCCCGGACCGCCTGCTCGGTCTGGCCCCGACCGGGGTCGTCGGGGGTGGTCTCGAACCATCGCGGGGCCGGCCAGCCGGCGGTGGTCAGGGTGTCGTCGACGATCCGGCGGAACTCGTCGAGGTCGGCCACCTTCGCCGGGTTGACCACCACGGCCGAGTGCGGGCCACCGCCGGGATCTCCGGGCCGCCCGTCCTGTCCACCAGTCACGGCGTCAGTGTGCAGCACCCCGGTCGGTTCGGCGAGCCGACGGAATCCGGGGTGCAGATGCCCACAGAGAGGTTTGCGGGGCCGGGGTCGGGATCAGGCGGCGGCGCGCAGCGCGGTCTCCACCCGGCGGCGCAAATCGTCGAGGTCGACCCCGGCCTCGGTGAGCACCAGCGCGGCCAGTCCGTCGCCCTCGCGGAGCAGGCCGAGCAGGATGTGCTCGGTGCCGATGTGCCGGTGGCGCAGCCTGATCGCCTCCCGCAGCGACAGCTCCAGGGCCTTCTTCGACCTCGGGGCGAAGGTGCCCCCGCCGGACCGGGTCCGACGCGGGGTGGCCCGGCGGAACCAGCGCCCCCGTGGTGCTGGTGCCGCCGCGCGCAGCGCGTCCGGGCCGAAGGACTCCTCGATCCGGGCGACGATCGCGGCCAGGTCGATGCCGATCTCCCGCAGCGCGGCGGCGTCGGCCGGGCCGAGGTCGGGCCCGCCCGCCTCGGTGTGCCGGCGGATGCGCCCGCGCAGGTCGTCGGCGTCGAGGCCGGCGTCACCGAGCACCCGGGCGGCGAGGCTGCTCTCGTCGGCGAGCAGGGCCAGCAGCAGGTGCTGGGTGCCGACCGGCTGGTGGCCGTCGGCGCGGGCCTCGTCGAGCGCCCGGTGGACGACCTCGCGGGACCGGTGGGTGAACTGTTCGAACATCACGCCTCCCAGGACTGTCGGACCGCCGGTCGCCCGGCGTGCTTCTTGTGGACCGCCTGTCGGCTGACTTCGAGGGCGTCGGCGATCTCCTGCCAGGACCAGCCCTGCTGACGGGCGTTGTCGACCTGGATCACCTCGAGCCGTTCGAGCAGCCGGCGCAGCGCGCGGACCGCGCGCAGCCCGACCTTCGGGTCGGTGCTGCCGGCCGCCGCCGCGAGTTCCGTCGCCTGACTCATGTCGTCAACTTACGTTGACACCCCCGGATTGTCAACCCAGGATGACAGCCTGGCGTGACGGGCCACCGACCACCTATGATCGACACTTGTCGACGGCAGCCCTGGTGGGCGCCGTCCCGGGGCACGGACACGCGGCCGGCATGGGGGCACATGTCGGCGAACCGGCGTGCGGTCCTCGCCATCGCGAGCGACCCACGCGCACCCGTATCCCCCGCAGTGGAAGGACATCCCGCATGCGCGCTCTCAGGACGCGCCGTCACCTCACCCTGGGCGCGGCCCTGGTGGCCCTGGCCGCCCTCGTCACCGCCGTACCCGTCGCCACCTCCACCGCCCAGGCCGCCGCACCGGTGGTCGTGCTGACCAGCACCTTCGACGACGGCACCAGCCAGGGCTGGCGTCCCCGCGCCGACGAGACGGTGACCGCCAGCACCGCCGCCGCCCACACCGGCACCCACGGACTCGCGGTCACCGGCCGGACCCGCAGCTGGGAGGGGCCGGCCCGGGACCTGCTCGACATCGTGGAGCCCGGCGTGCGGTACTCGCTCTCCGTCCGGGTCCGGCTCGCCCCCGGCGAGTCCCCCGCCCAGGTCCGGCTCAGCGTCGAGCGGGGGGCCGGCGACGCGGTCGCCTACGACCAGGTGGTCGGCAACACCGACGTCACCGCCGGCGGTTGGGTCGAGCTGCGCGGCAGCTACACCCTCGCCCAGGACGCCGACCGGCTCTCCGCGTACGTGGAGACCGCCAGCGGCACCGCCGCCCTGCACATCGACGACTTCGTCCTGTCGTACCAGCCGACCAAGCCGGTGCAGACCGACATCCCGGCGCTGAAGGACGTGCTCGCCGACGACTTCCCGATCGGCGCCGCGATCGGCGCACCGGAGATCATCGGCAGCCACGCCGTCCTGCTGCGCCGCCACTTCGACTCGGTCACCCCCGGCAACGCCCTCAAGTGGGACGCCACCCAGCCCACCGAGGGCCAGTTCCGGTTCACCGACGCCGACACCCAGGTCGGTTTCGGCCGGGACAACGGCCTGGCGGTCCGCGGCCACACCCTGGTCTGGCACCAGCAGACCCCGGCCTGGGTCTTCACCGACGCCAGCGGGGCCCCGATGACCGCCACCCCGGCCAACAAGGCGCTGGTGCTGGAGCGCATCGAGGACCACATCCGCACCGTGATGGGCCGGTACAAGGACGACATCGGGGTGTGGGACGTCGCCAACGAGGTGATCGACGAGAACCAGGCCGACGGCATGCGCCGCAGCCGCTGGTTCGAGCTGACCGGCCTGGACTACCTGCGGACCGCGTTCCGGGTGGCCCGCGAGGTCGACCCGGACGCGAAGCTGTTCATCAACGACTACAACACCAACGTGCCGGCCAAGCGCGACAAGCTGTACGCCCTGGTCGCCCAGTTGCGGGCCGAGGGGGTGCCGATCGACGGGGTCGGCCACCAGATGCACGTCAACATCCAGTGGCCCTCGCTCGCCGAGACCGAGGCGATGCTGCAGAAGTTCGTCCCGCTCGGGGTGGAGCAGCAAATCACCGAGATGGACGTCAGCATCTACACCGACTCCTCGCAGTCGTTCCCGAGCCCGCCGGCCGACCGGATCCGCACCCAGGCCCTGCGCTACCGGGACTTCTTCGACCTGTACCGGCGCTACGCCGACGAGCTGACCTCGGTGACCGTGTGGGGGCTGGCCGACGACAACACCTGGCTGGACAGCTTCCCGGTGGCCCGCAAGGACGCCCCGCTGCTGTTCGACATCGAGTTGCAGGCCAAGCCGGCGTACTGGGGGATCGTCGACCCGACCCGGATCGACCCGACCGCCAGCCCGACGGTCAGCCCGACCGTCTCCCCCACCGTCAGCCCGACCGTCTCGCCGACGGTCAGCCCGACGGTGAGCCCGACGCCCACCCCGACCGGCGGGCAGACCGCCTGCCGGGCGGCGTACACGGTGACCAACCAGTGGCCGGGTGGCTTCCAGGGCACCGTCCGGGTCACCAACACCACCCCGCAGGCCCTGTCCGGGTGGACGCTGCGCTGGTCGTTCCCGAACGGGCAGCGGATCACCCAGTTGTGGAACGGCAGCCACCAGCAGACCGGCGCGGCCGTCGAGGTCCACAACACGAGCTGGAACGGCACCCTCGCCGCGGACGCCAGCGCCGAGGTCGGCTTCCTGGCCGAGTGGACCGGGGTCAACGGCAGCCCCGCCACGATCAGCCTCAACGGGATGTCCTGCACCCTGCGCTGACACTCGCACCTCCGCGGGGGACAGGTTGTTTGGAGGGGCCCCCTATACAACAGAAAGCGTTAACAGGGGGCCCTTCCTTTCACCGGGTGCTAGCGTCCGCTGATGCGTGCCGCCCCGTCCGTACCCGACGCGCCGACCGGGCGGTTCCGCCTCGGCCGGCTCGCCCTGGAGGTCGCCGGGGGGACCGTCGCCGGTCACCGGTACCCGGCAAACTTCGACGTGCTGCACCTGGACGCCGGGCTGCCGTTCGCGGCGGTCGCCGACGGGATGGGGGCCGGCGAGGGCAGCCGGGTCGCCGGTGCCACCGCGATGGCCACCCTGGTCGAGGCGGTCCGGGCCGCCGGCGGACCCGACCCCCGCCGGCTGCGCGCCGCCGTGGCAGAGGCCCAGTCCCGGGTACGCGACGCCGGTGCCCGACTGGCCGAGCTGACCGGGTGCACGCTGACCGCCCTGCTGGTCGAGCCGGACGGCGACCTGGCCTGGATCGTGCACCTCGGTGACTCCCGCGCCTACCGGTGGCGCGGCGGCCTGCTGGAGCAGCTCACCGTGGACCACACGATGGCCTGGGTCGGCGTGCTCAACGGCTGGTACCCCGCCGACTCGGTCGAGGCCGCGCGGGCGCGCTACCACCTCACCCGCTACGTCGGGCACCCCGACCGGCCCGAGGCGGACCTGCTCGCGGTCACCCCGCGCCCGGGTGACCGGTACCTGCTCTGCACCGACGGCGTGGCCGACCAGGTCGGCCACGACCGGCTGCGGACGGTGCTGGCCGACGCGGGCCCCGCCGAGGCGGTCCACGCCCTGCTGGCCGACTCCCTGGCCGCCGGTGGCCGGGACAACGCCACCGCCGTCGTCCTGCACGTCCAGCCGGCCCCGCCCGCTCCCGGCTGAGCGGCACCCGACGCGCGCCGGGCCACGGCCGGCCCCGCAGCGGCAACCGGTCCCCAGCGGGCCACAGCCGGCCCGCAGCGGCGACACCCGACCTGCGGCATCCCGGTCCGGCCGGTGCCGGCCGGGCGCCCCGGCGAACCGGCCCCGGCGGGCGGGTGGCGCGGCTACCCTCGGCAGGGAGGCAGCGACGCCCGGGAGGTGATGCCGGTATGGCCGCACCCGACGGGTCGGCGGCGGTGGCCGCCGTCGGGCCGGTGACGGCGCACCGGCCGGTGGTCGCCGGGGTGGGCCCGGCCACGGAGCACCTGCCGGTGGTCCGGGTGGCCGCCCGGGAGGCCGCCGCGCACGGGCGGTCACTGGCCCTGCTGCACGCGTTCAACTGGGCGGCGGCCCTGGCGGTGCCGGCCGCGCCCGGTCCCGGCGCATCCGGCCCCGGCGTGCCTGGTCCCGGCGCATCCGGCCCCGGCGCGCGCGGTCCCGGCACCTCAAATCCCGGCGCGCCCGGTTCCGGCGCGTTGAGCCCGCGGGCGGAGGCGGAACGGCTGATCGCCCGCGCGGCCGTCGTCGCCGACGAGGTCGAGCCGGCGTTGCCGGTCAGTGGCGAGATCGTCGAGGGGGCCGCCGTGGCGGCACTGGTCCGCCGGTCCGCGTCGGCGTTCCTGGTCGCCGTCGGCGACGGCGGCATGGCCGACGGCGGCTCGTGCGTACCGGCCGACAGCCCTGCCGTGCAGGTGGCCGCCCGCGCCGACTGCCCGGTGCTGGTGGTCCGCCGCGAGCCGCCGCCGAAGGGGCCGGTGCTGGTCGGCGTGGACGGGTCGCCGAGTTCCCGGACCGCCCTCGCCTTCGCGTTCGACTGCGCGGCCCGCCGGTCCGCCCGGCTCCTGGTGGTTCGGGTGGTCGAGCCGGACCGCCCCGCCGACGACGACGCCGACAGCCTCGCCGGGATCGTGGCGCGCTGCGCCGAGCGGTACCCGGCGCTCGGGGCGGAGTGCCACACGCTCCACGGCGACCCCGGCACCGTCCTGCTCGAACAGTCCCGCTCGGCACAGTTGGCCGTGGTCGCGGCCCGGGGCGACGAGCCGTGGCGGGGGATGCTCGGCGCGGTGGCCCAGACCCTGCTCTACCACTCGCCGGCCCCGCTGACCGTGGTCCGCGGGCTGACCCCGGTGGCCGTGCCCTGACCGGCAGCGCCGGGCCGTGACAGCTTCGGGCCGGTACGCCCGGGGGGCCGGGACCAACGCCCCTGCCCGCACCGCTGTCCCCCGGGCACCCTGAGGTGGCCGGGACGAATTTCCGGTTCCGGATGCACCGGTTCCGGATGCGCCCGTCCCCCACCCGCGAGAGGCTGACGCAGTATGGACACCGCGCTGCACCTGGAAGGCCCGCTGACCACCGACGAGCTCCGCCGGTTGGACGCCTACTGGCGGGCGGCGAACTACCTCACCGTCGGGCAGATCTACCTGCTCGACAACCCGCTGCTGCGCGAACCGTTGCGACCCGAGCACGTGAAGCCCCGGCTGCTCGGGCACTGGGGCACCAGCCCCGGCCTGAACCTGCTCTACACCCACCTGAACCGGGTCATCGTGCGGCGTGACCTGAACGCCATCTTCGTCGCCGGCCCCGGGCACGGCGGGCCGGCGCTGGTGGCGAACACCTGGCTGGAGGGCACCTACAGCGAGCTGTACCACTCGATCGGCCGGGACGAGGCCGGCATGGCCCGGCTGTTCCGGCAGTTCTCCTTCCCCGGTGGCATCCCCAGCCACGTGGCCCCGGAGGTGCCGGGCTCCATCCACGAGGGCGGCGAGCTGGGGTACGCGCTCAGCCACGCCTACGGCGCCGCCTTCGACAACCCGGACCTGCTGGTGGCCTGCGTGATCGGCGACGGCGAGGCGGAGACCGGGCCGCTGGCCGGCAGTTGGCTGTCCACCGTCTTCCTGAACCCGGCCCGGGACGGGGCGGTGCTGCCCATCCTGCACCTCAACGGGTACAAGATCGCCAACCCGACGGTGCTGGACCGGATCGGCCCGGACGACCTGCACGAGCTGCTGCGCGGCTACGGCCACCAGCCGTACGTGGTCGAGGGGGACGACCCGACGACGGTGCACCAGCGCCTCGCCGCGACCCTGGACCGGGCGGTCGAGGAGATCGCGGCCATCCAGCGGCGGGCCCGCTCCGGCGGCGGCGTCGAACGTCCCCGCTGGCCGATGATCGTCCTGCGGACCCCGAAGGGCTGGACCGGCCCGAAGCAGGTCGACGGCAAGCAGGTCGAGGGGACGTACCGGGCGCACCAGGTGCCCGTCGCGCAGGTCCGGGACAATCCCGCGCACCTGGCGGAGCTGGAACGCTGGCTGCGCAGCTACCGACCGGAGGAGCTGTTCGACGCCACCGGCGCCCCGGTCGCCGAGCTGACCGCGCTGCCGCCGACCGGGAACCGCCGGATGAGCGCCAACCCGGTCGCCAACGGCGGCAGTCTGCTGCGCGACCTGACCCTGCCCGACTTCCGCGAGTACGCCGTGCAGGTGCCCCGCCCCGGTACGCCGGCGGCCGGCGCGACCGGGGTGCTCGGCCCCTGGGTCCGCGACGTGATCAGCGCCAACCCGCAGACCTTCCGCCTGTTCGGCCCGGACGAGGTCGCCTCGAACCGGCTCGGCGCGGCCTTCGAGGTCACCGACCGGGCGTTCGTCGGCGCGACCACCGCCGACGACGACCACCTCGGCCCCGACGGCCGGGTGATGGAGGTGCTCTCCGAGCACCTGTGCCAGGGCTGGCTGGAGGGGTACCTGCTGACCGGCCGGCACGGCGTCTTCACCAGCTACGAGGCGTTCATCCACATCGTCGACTCGATGGTCAACCAGCACGCCAAGTGGCTCAAGGTGACCCGGGGCATCCCGTGGCGGCAGCCGGTGGCCTCGCTGAACTACCTGCTCTCCAGCCACGTCTGGCAGCAGGACCACAACGGCTTCTCGCACCAGGACCCGGGCTTCATCGACCACGTGGTCAACAAGAAGGCCGAGGTGGTGCGGGTCTACCTGCCGCCGGACGGCAACACCCTGCTCTCCACCATGGACCACTGCCTGCGCAGCCGCAACTACATCAACGTGGTGGTGGCCGGCAAGCAGCCGGCGCCGAACTGGCTGACCATGGACGAGGCGGTCCAGCACTGCCGGCGCGGGCTGGGCATCTGGGAGTGGGCCAGCAGCGACGCCGGCAGCGAGCCGGACGTGGTGCTCGCCTGCGCCGGGGACGTCCCGACCCTGGAGACGCTCGCCGCCGCCGACCTGCTCCGCCAACACCTACCCGACCTGCGGGTACGGGTGGTCAACGTGGTCGACCTGATGCGGCTGCAACCGTCGTCGGAGCATCCGCACGGGCTGCCGGACAGCGAGTTCGACACCATCTTCACCCGCGACAAGCCGATCATCTTCGCGTACCACGGGTACCCGTGGCTGATCCACCGGCTGACCTACCGCCGCACCAACCACGGCAACCTGCACGTGCGCGGGTACAAGGAGGAGGGCACCACCACCACGCCCTTCGACATGGTGATGCTCAACGACCTGGACCGGTTCCACCTGGTCGTCGACGTCATCGACCGGGTACCCGGGCTGGGCTCCCGCGCCGCGCACCTGCGCCAGCAGATGGTCGACACCCGTGCCGCCTGCCGCGACCACACCCGCCGGTACGGCGAGGACGACCTCCGGGTGGCGCAGTGGCGCTGGCTGCGCGAAACCGACCCGACGAACCGGTGACCGGGCGGGCCCGCCCGGGTACTCCAGTTCCCCCGAACGGAAGGAGGACCCGATGACCGACGAGGAGATCCTGGTCGGCTACGACGGCTCCGCCGACGCCGAGGTCGCCCTGGCCTGGGCCCTGGCCGAGGCGACACACAGCGGCCGGCCGGTCCGCCTGGCGTACGTCTTCGAGTGGTTGACCGTGGCCGGCTGGCTCGGGCCCGGCGTGGCGCCCGGGGTGTGGCCGGACGAGACCGCCCGGCGGGAGGTCGAGGAGCTGGTCCGGCGGGCCGCCGGGGAGGCCGCCGCCCGGCACCCCGGGCTGACCGTGCACGGCGAGGTCCTCGACGGCCCGCCCGCGCTGGTGCTCCAGGAACGCTCGGCGGAGGCCGGGCTGCTGGTGCTGGGCAGCCGGGGGCACGGCGGGTTCACCGGCCTGCTGGTCGGCTCGACCGCCGTCTCGGTCAGCGCCCACGCCCACTGCCCGGTGGTGGTCGTCCGCACCGCACCCGACGCCACCCCGGCCGGCGCGGACGCGGAGGCCGGGCCGGTGGTCGTCGGGGTGGACGGCTCGGAGTGCGCCCTGCTGGCGCTCGGCTGGGCCGTGGAACGGGCCGCCCAGCGCCGGGTGCCGCTGCGGGTGGTCCGGGCCTGGTCCCCGACCCAGTACCGGTCGCAGGGCTTCGACCCGGAGGAGGCGGCGGCCACCGAGCGCGCCAGCCTGGACGAGGACCTGGCCCCGTGGCGGGAGACCTTCCCGCAGGTGTCGGTCGAGGTCGAGGTGACCACCGGCAGCGCCGGCTCACTGCTGCTGGCGGCGGCCCGGGGCGCGCAGCTCGTGGTGGTCGGCACCCGGGGGCGCGGCGGGCTGCGGGGCATGCTGCTCGGCTCGGTCAGCCAGCAACTGATCCAGCACGCCCCCTGCCCGGTCGCCGTCGTCCGCGAACGCTAGGGGTGGAAGGAAGGGCCCCTTGTTAACGCATTCTGTTGTACAGGGGTCCCTTCCTAACACCCGGCGCGGGCGGGCGGGGTGGGCAGCGGCGGGCGGGCGGCGGCGCGGCGCGGGGGGTCAGGTGGCGGTGGGGTTGAGGGAGAAGAACTCCTCCTCTTCCTGGGTCAGGTGCAGCCGCAGGACGGCGTCCAGCCCGTACAGGCTGGCGAGCAGGTCGGGGATCTGGTCCGGGCGCAGCCGGGCGTCGCCGGCCTGGGCGAGGTGACCGCCGATCCGGTCGACCAGCCGCCGGATCTCCAGGTGCGCCCGGCTCATCGTCGCCGTCGCCTCGGTACTGCCCAGCGGCTGCGCCAACGCCGGGTAGAGCTGCCGTTCCTCGTCGGCCTCGTGCGGCAGCACCTGCTCGGTCAGCCGCCGGTACGCCTCCCGCACCGCCGGCAGGCACTCCGGCGCGTCCGGCCGGGTCGCCACCAGGTCGGCCGCGTCGCGGACCCGGGTCACCGCGGCGCGCACCGCGCGGTGCTGGCCGGCGTACCGGTCGAGCAGGTCCCGGGTACCGGCCGGCACGTCCCGCCGCCGCAGCCCGCCGCCGAGCGCGCGCAGCGCGTTGAGGATCACCACCACGTCGATGCCCTCCTGGAGGAACGCCCCGGCCACCGGGGGTAGCCGCCCGGCGGCGGCGACCAGCATCGCCACCACCGCCAGCCCCATCCCGACGGTGGCGCTCTGCACCGCGACCCGCCGGGCGTACCGGGCGATCTCCACCGCGTCGGCCAGCCGGTCCAGCCGGTCCACGGTGAGCACCGCGTCGGCGACGTCCGCCGAGGCGGTCGCCCCGGTGGCCCCCATCGCCACCCCGACGTGCGCCTCGGCCAGCGCCGGGGCGTCGTTCACGCCGTCGCCGACCATCACGGTGATCGCGCGCCCCGCCTCCGCCCGGACCCGCGCCACCTTGCCGGCGGGCGAGCACTGGGCCAGGGACTCGTCCACCCCGACCGCCTGGGCCACCTGCTCGGCGATCCGGGGCCGGTCGCCGGTGAGCATCACCAGCCGGGTCAGGCCGGCCTGGCGCAGCCGCCGCACGGTCCGCCGGGCGTCCGGGCGTACCGGATCCTCCAGCAGCACCGCCCCCACCGGCCCGCTGTCGTCGCTGACCCAGACGGTGGAGCGGCCGACCACCTCGGCCCGGTCGCGGGCCCGCGCCGCCCAGTCCGGCAGCTCCCCGGCGACCTGGCCGACCCGGATCCGCCGGCCGTCGACCCGGCCGCTGACCCCGCGCCCCGGCTCCTCGGTCACCTCGGTCGGCGCGGTCAACGCCAGGCCCCGCTCCCGCGCCTGGGCGACCAGCGCGGCGGCGAGCACGTGCGGGGAGAGCTGTTCGACCGAGGCGGCCAGCCGCAGCACCTCGTCCCGGTCGCCGCCCGGCGGCACCACCGTCTCGGCCGCCCGGGGCCGGCCGGCGGTCAACGTCCCGGTCTTGTCCATCAGCAGGGTACGGGCCCGGCCGAGCAGTTCCAGCGAGCCGCCGTCGCGCACCAGGACGCCCCGGCGGGCCACCCGGGACAGGCCGGAGACGATGGCGATCGGGGTGGCCAGCAGCAGCGGGCAGGGCGTCGCCACCACCAGTACCGCCACCGCCCGCACCACGTCCCCGGAGAGCAGCCAGCCCAGGCCGGCCAGGACCAGGGTGAACGGGACGAACGCGGCGGCGTACCGGTCGGCCAGCCGGACCATCGGCGCCTTGTGCGCGGTCGCCTCCTCGGCGAGCCGGACGATCCCGGCGTACGTGCTCTGCGCCGCGCTCCGGGTCGCCCGCAGCCCGAACCCGGCCCCGGTGTTGACCACCCCGCTGCCCACCTGCTGTCCGGCCGCCCGGGACACCACCTGCGACTCCCCGGTGACCACCGACTCGTCCAGGGTGGCCGCCTCCTCGACGGTCCCGTCCACCGGCACCACGTCACCCGGGCCGACCAGCAGCCGGTCCCCCACCGCGATCCGGTCCAGGGGCACCACCTCGATCCCGCCGTCGGCGGTGCGCCGCCGCGCGGTCCGGGGCGCCCGCTCCAGCAGCGCCCGCAGGTCCCGGGTGGCCCGCCGCTGCGCGTACCCCTCCAGGGTCCGCCCGGTGGCCACCATCAGGGCGATCACCGCGCCGGCCAGGTACTCCCCGACGGCGAGCGAGCCGGCCAGCGCCAGCACCGCGATGACGTCCACCCCGAACCGGCGCCGCCACAGTTGCCGCAGCACCGACCAGCCGGCCGGTACCAGCGCCACCAGCGTGACCGCGGCCCAGACCAGCCCGGCCGCGTCCCGCCGGCCGGTGAGCCACAGCACCGCCCCGGCCAGCACGGCCACGGTCGACGCGGCCAGCGGAGCCCATTCCCGCCAGCGCGCCCCGCGCCGCCGCACCGGCCGCTGCGGTACGCACTCGTCCGGTTCCGCCCCCACCTGCGGATCGTCTCAGCGGCCCGGCCGGGTCCGGGCCACATCCGCCAAACGCCGCCCCCGCCCACCCCGGGTGGGCCCGGACCCGGTGGGGTCGAAGGGCCCGGGTCGGGCGGTCCTGCGACCCGGGCGGGAGGGCCGGTGGATCGCCGAGGATGGTGGGGCAAGCCCGCCCACGGCAGCACCGGGCTGGGGCACGATGGCAGAAACGGAAAGGTCGTGACGATGAGCCAGCAGCCGCCGACGACGGACCGCCCGCTGACCACCGCCCTCGCGGAGGCCGCCGCGATGGCCGGGCACGCCCCGTCGGTGCACAACACCCAGCCGTGGCGGTGGCGGGTCCTGCCCGACGCCCTGGAGCTGCGTACCGCGCCGGACCGGGGGCTGGCCGCCACCGACCCGGAGGGCCGGCTGCTGGTGCTCAGTTGCGGCGCCGCCCTGCACCACGCCCGGGTGGCGCTGGCCGCCGAGGGCTGGGCGGCGACGGTCGAGCGGCGGCCCGACCCGGCCGACGACGGCCTGCTGGCCCGGCTGACCGGGTTGCGCCACGAGGGGGTGGACCCGGCGGCGATGCGGACCGTGCAGTGCATCCAGGTCCGGCGCACCGACCGCCGGCCGGTCAGCGACGAGCCGGTGCCCGGCGACGTTCTGGAGGAGATCGTCCGGGCCGCGTCCGCCGAGGGCGCCCGGTTGCAGTTGCTGAGCCGGGACCAGGTGCTGGAACTCGCGGCCACCGCCGCGCACGCCGGCACCGTCGAGGCCGAGGACCCGCAGCTCCGCGCGGAGCTGGAGTACTGGACCAGCCGCTCCGGCACCGGCACCGGGCTGCCCCCCGAGGTGCTGCCCGAGCAGGCCCCGCAGACCACCGTGCCGGCCCGCGACTTCGGCCGCCCCGGCACCCTGCCGGTGGGGCCGGGGCACGACCGGGCCGCCCGGTACGGGCTGCTCTACGGCGACGAGGACGAGCCGGTGGACTGGCTGCGGGCCGGCGAGGCGCTCTCCGCCGCCTGGCTGACCGCCACCCGGCACGGGGTGTCGGTGGTGCCGCTCTCCGGCGCGGTGGAGGTGCCCGGCACCCGGCAGACGCTGCGTCAGCTCCTGGCCGGGCTGGGGTACCCGTACCTGGTCCTGCGGTTGGGGCTGGCCGACCCGGCGCACGCCGGCCCGCCGCACACGCCGCGACTCGCCGTGGCGCAGACCGTGGACACCTCGGCGGTCCGCGATCACCTCCGCTGACCTGGGCCGACGGGTCGACGGGCCCGACGCGGGGCGGCCGATGCCACCGGCCGGGTCGTAGCCGCCTCGTGTCGTACGGTGACGGGGGGTAGCATCCCCCGGTGGCCTCCAGCGCACCGAGTTCCCGCGATCCCGTGACCCCCTCGCTCGGCCTGAGTCCGTTGTCCCGGGTACGCCTGGACGAACTGCTCCAGGAGATGCTCGACCGGGTCGGCGACGTGGTCGCCAGCCGGGAGCGGCTGCGGGCCCTGCTCGACGCGGTGGTCGGCATCAGCACCGACCTGGACCTGCGCAGCACGCTGCAACGGATCGTGCAGTCGGCCTGCGAGCTGGTCGGGGCCCGTTACGGCGCGCTCGGGGTGATCGGCGCCGACCGCCTCCTGCACGACTTCATCATCTACGGCATCGACGACGAGCTGCACGCCGGCATCGGTGACCTGCCGCACGGCCGGGGCGTGCTCGGGCTGCTCATCGACGACCCGCGCCCGCTGCGGATGCCGGACATCACCCAGCACCCGCGCTCGTACGGCTTCCCGGCCAACCACCCGCCGATGCACAGCTTCCTCGGCGTCCCGGTCCGCATCCGCGACCAGGTCTTCGGTAACCTGTACCTGGCCGAGAAGCAGGGCGCCGCCGAGTTCACCGAGGACGACGAGGAGATCGTGGTGGCGCTGGCCGCCGCGGCCGGCGTGGCGATCGAGAACGCCCGGCTGTACGCCCTGGCGCACCGCCGGGAACGCTGGCTGGCCGCCACCGCCGAGATCACCTCGGTCCTGCTCGGCGAGGTCCGGCGCACCGACGCGCTGACCCTGGTCGCCCGGCGGGCACGGGAGGTCGCCGAGGCGGAGCTGGCGGTGGTGCTCCTCTACGACGAGGACGCCGGGCAGTTCACCGTGGAGGTGGTGGACGCCGCCGACGAGCAGGCCCACGGGCTGGTCGGCGCGGTGCTGCCGGCCACCGAGACCACCTTCGCCGCCTCGGTCACCGAGCGTCGCCACGAGTTGCTGGAGAACCTGGCCGAGGCGGCGCCCTGGCCGGTGCCGGTCACCGCCGGCCCGGCGGTGCTCTCCCCGCTGGCCGCCGCCGACACCCTGCACGGCGTCCTGGTCGTCGTCTACGCGCCGGAGCGGGGCGGGGTCTCCGACGACGACGTGGCGCTGCTGGGCAGCTTCGCCGGGCAGGCCGCGCTGGCCATGGAACGGGCCCGGGGCCAGGAGGAGCGGGAACTGCTGGTGGTGCTGGAGGACCGCGAGCGGATCGCCCGGGACCTGCACGACGTGGTGATCCAGCGGCTCTTCGCCACCGGGCTGCAACTCCAGAGCGCCGCGCCGATGAGCACCCGGCCCGAGGTCGCCAAGCGGATCAACGCCGCCGTGGACGACCTGGACGCCACCATCAGGGACATCCGCCGGACCATCTTCGAGCTGCGGACCCCGGTGAGCGCCGCGCTGCGCACCGAGATCCGGGAGGCCGTCGCCGAGGCCGGCGCGTCCCTGCCGAACCGCCCGTCCCTGGAGCTCACCGGCCCGATCGACAGCGCCGTCCCCGACGAGGTTCGCCCCGACCTGACGGCGGTGCTGCGCGAGGCCCTCTCCAACGCGGTACGCCACGCGCAGGCCGACCGGCTGGCGGTGACGGTGGCGGTGGACGCCACCTGGCTGACCGTCACCGTGACCGACGACGGGATCGGCATGCCGCCGACCGCCGCCCGCAGTGGCCTGGTGAACCTCCGCGAGCGGGCGGAACGTCACGGCGGCGACCTCAGCATCGCCCCGGTCACCCCGCACGGCACCAGCCTCCGCTGGACCATCCCCCTCCCCGCCTGACCACGAGGGGGTGGGGTCAGGGGCGGTGGCGGAGGAGGCGGGTGGCGAGGACGGCGGCCTGGGTGCGGCGCTCCAGGCCGAGCTTGGCCAGGACGCTGGAGACGTAGTTCTTCACGGTCTTCTCGGCCAGGAACATCTTCCCGGCGATCTCCCGGTTGGTCAGCCCCTCGGCCACGTACTCCAGGATCCGGCGCTCCTGCTCGGTGAGGGACTTCAGTTCGCGGGGCTGCTCGACGCCGCTGCGGATGCGCTCCAGCACCCGGTTGGTGATCGCCGGGTCCAGCAGCGACTGCCCGGCCGCGACCCGGCGCACCGCGTCGACCAGGTCGGTACCCCGGATCTGCTTGAGCACGTACCCGGCCGCGCCCGCCATGATGGCGGCGAACAACGCCTCGTCGTCCTCGTACGAGGTGAGGATCAGCCCCTTGATCGACGAGTCGACGGCGCGCACGTCCCGGCACACGTCGATGCCGTTGCCGTCGGGCAGCCGGGCGTCGAGGATCGCCACGTCCGGCCGCAGCGCCGGGATCCGGCGGGCCGCCTCCTGGGCGGAACCGGACTCGCCGACCACCTCGATGTCGCCGCTGCTGGTGAGCAGGTCGGCCAGGCCACGACGGACGACCTCGTGGTCGTCGAGCAGGAACACCCGGATCATCCCTCGTTTCTACCCGGCCGGAGCCCGGCCGTACACGGGTCTTAGGTCCCGAACACCGGCCCCGGCCGCCCCAACCCGCCGGTCCCCGACCGCCGACCGCCAGCCCGCCGACCGCCAGCCCGCCACCGGGCACCGCCCAGGCCACCGCGCGCCGGCTCCGGGCCGGGGAACGCCGGTCAGGGGCCGGGGCGGTCGGGCCCGGCGGAACAGGTCGTCCGGCCCTGCCCGGGGCGGGGCCGGCCGGGGCACCGTGGGAGGTGGACCACGGGGAGCGGGCCCGACCTGCCGTGAAAGGAGCATCACCATGGACACCGGCTTCACCGTCGAGCAGCTTCGGGCCGCCGCCCGGGACGCGGTCCGGGCACCGTCGATGCACAACACGCAGCCGTGGCGGTTCCGGCTGCACGACGGCGGGATCGAACTGTCGGTCGACCCCCGCCGCCGGCTCCCGGCCACCGACCCGTCCGGCTGGGGCGCCCGGCTCGGCTGCGGGGCGGCGCTGTTCAACCTGCGGCTGTCGCTGGCCGTGGCGGGCACCCCCGCCCGGGTCCGGATCCGCCCGTACCCCCATGATCCGGACGTGGTGGCCCGGCTGGTGCCGGACCTGCCGCGCCGACCGACCCCGGCCGAACTGAGCCTGCACGCGGCCGTGCCGCGCCGGTTCAGCAACCGGGCCCCGTTCTGGCCCGATCCGGTACCCGCCGAGGCGCGCTGGCTGCTCGGCGAGGCGGCCCGGACCGAGCAGTGCTGGCTCGAACTCGTGATCGGGGTGAGCGCCGTCAACGCGTTCGCCGAGATCGCCCACAGCGCCCACCGGGTGCTGGGCCGCGACCCGGCGTACCGCAGCGAACTGGCCGCGTGGGCGCGCACCGGGCCGGCCCCGGACGGGGTGCCGGCCGCCGCCGGTGGTCCGGTCGCCGAGCCGCAGGACCTGCTGCCGACGCGCGGCTTCGGCACCCGTGAGCGGGCCCCCGGCCGCGACTTCGAGCCGGAGCCGCTGGTCGCCGTCCTCGGCTCGGCCGGCAACACCGCCGCCGACCAGGTCGCCGCCGGCCAGGCCCTGCAACGGGTCCTGCTCACCGCCACCGACGCCGGGCTGGCCGCGTCGCTGCTCTCGCAGCCGATCGAGGTACCGGGGGCACGGGAGGCGTTGCGGCTGTCGCTGGGCCGGTTCGGCACGCCGCAGATGGTCCTGCGGATCGGGTACGGGCAGCCGGGCTGGCCGACCCCGCGCCGCGACGTCAACGAGGTGCTCGACCTGCCGGTCGGCCAGGCCTGATCCGACCCCCGGTCGGAGCCTGGCCGACCGGGAGCACCCGGCCAGCCGGCAGGGGGCCGGGTGCCGGGGGCACCGGACGGCAGGCACGGGACAGCGGGCGCGGCACCGTGGCGCTGGCGGGGAGAACGGGCGTGACCCGCCGGGCGGGGTCAGTCCGGTCGGGAGGGGCGAGGAGATGGTGGGCGATACTGGGTTTGAACCAGTGACCTCTTCCGTGTCAAGGAAGCGCGCTCCCACTGCGCCAATCGCCCGGGGGCACCGGCCCGGCGGCTGCCGTCGGGCGCGGCGAGCCAGCCCGGATCGACGGGGCCGGCCACGAGCGGACGACGGGATTCGAACCCGCGACCCTCACCTTGGCAAGGTGATGCGCTACCAGCTGCGCTACGTCCGCGTGCCGCCGATCGGTTCCGGCGACGGGTCGAACTCTACCCGACGACAAGATCAGTCGGGCGACGGACCCCCGGCCGACCCGAGCCGCCCGTGATTGCCCTGCTCACCACCGGGGTACTGAACCCTCGACAGCACATCACACCCCCCGAAGGAGGCTGTCGTGGGTATCGGTACGAGCATCTTCCTGATCGCGGTCGGCGCGATCTTCACCTTCGCGATGGACGCCACGGTCGGCGGTGTCGACCTCGACGTGGTCGGCTGGATCCTGATGGCCGCCGGCGCCCTCGGCCTGGTCATGACGGCCCTGGTCTGGGGCCGCCGCCGGGAGGTCGTCACCACCACCGCCGAGCCGGTCGAGTACCACCGGGTCGAGGAGCGCCGGGACGTCGTCCCGCCCCGCTGACCCGTACCGCCGCCGGGCCCCGCGCCGGCCCGGCGGCCGATCACCGTCGCATCAGACCGTTCAACGTGGCGTAGTCGTAGGCGTCGCCGAACACGCCGTACGTGCCCGCGCCGTGCACCTCCTCGGCCGCCCGCCGCACCGTGGCGTACGCGGCCTCGGCGGCCAGCGCGCCGACGCTCACCCGGGCCACACCGAGTCGGGCCAGCTCCGGCACCGGCGGTGCGCTCGGTCCAGCGAGGATGTTCAGCGGCGCCTCGACTCCGGCCACCAGCGCGCCGATCGTCGCCGGGTCGACCACCCCCGGGACGAAGATGCCCTCCGCGCCCGCCGCCAGGTACTCCCGGGCCCGCGCCACCGTCTCGTCGACCCCGCCGGCCCCGCGCAGGAACGTGTCGACCCGGGCATTGACGTACAGCGGCACACCGGCGGCGTCGGCGGCGCTGCGGGCGGCGGCGAGTCGCTCGCACTGGTCGTCCACGGCCCGGACCGAGCCGCTGCCGTCGTGCCGGGTGTCCTCCAGGTTCACCCCCACCGCGCCCGCCGCGACCACCCCGGCGACGGTCCGCCCCACCTCGGCCGGGGTGGCACCGAAGCCGGCCTCGATGTCGGCGGTCACCGGCACGTCCACGGCGGCGACGATCCGGGCGACCAGGTCGACGGCGAGGTCACGGCCGAGCCGGTCCCCGTCGGGCGCGCCGAGACTCCAGGCCACCCCGGCGCTGGTGGTGGCGATCGCCGGGGCGCCGGTGGCGGCCACGATCCGGGCGCTCGCCACGTCCCAGGCGTTCACCAGGACCAACGGGACGCCGGGGACGTGCAGGGAACGGAACAGCTCTGCGCGGGCACGGTTGTCGGTCACCCGGACAGTCTGCGCCAGCGGCGACCGACGTGCTGTCCCGTGCGGGGGCGGTTCCGTTCACGGTGTCCCCGGCGGGGCGGTCGTGGCGGGCGGGCGGCAAGCCGCGCCGGGGCGTATCCTGCGAGGCGTACCGTCGGCACGCCCGGCCCCGCCGGAGCCGCCCGGACCGGAGGAGGTCGTCGCGCCCAGGGAGACCGGCCGCCAGCTCGTCGCCTCGAACCGCCGGGCGCGGCACGACTACGACATCCTGAAGACCTACGAGGCGGGCCTGGTGCTGGCCGGCACCGAGGTCAAGTCGCTGCGCGCGGGTCGGGTGTCGCTGGTCGACGCCTTCGCGCAGGAGTTCGACGGCGAGCTGATGCTGCACGGCCTGCACATCGCCGAGTACGGCTTCGGCACCTGGACCAACCACCAGCCCCGCCGGACCCGCAAGCTGCTGCTGCGCCGGGTGGAGATCGACCGCATCCTGACCCGGCTCGGGGAGGGCGGGCTGACCCTGGTCCCGTTGTCGCTGTACTTCTCCGCCGGCTGGGCCAAAGTCGAGCTGGCCCTGGCCAAGGGCCGCCGCTCCTACGACAAGCGGCAGGCCCTGGCCGAACGGGACGCGAACCGGGAGATCGCCCGGGAGCTGGGCCGCCACCTCAAGGGTCGCCGCCGCTGACCGCTCCCGGGCGCCCCCGCCCAGGTCGGCACCGTCCGGGTCCGGACCGTCCGATCTGGGACCGTCCGATCTGGGACCGTTTGGCTCCGGGCCGTCCGGGTCAGACGGTGAAGGTGCGGAACAGAATCGCCGCCAGGGCCAGCGCCAGGACGATGTTGGCGACGGTCGCGCTGGCGAAGACGACGATCGGCCGCCACCCGGCCTCGCGCAGCGCGGTGAGGCGGAACTCCAGCCCGATGGAGACGAACGCGAGGATCAGGAACCAGGTCCGGTAGTTCGCCGCGACGGCCTGGGCGGCGCTGTTGTCGGCGGCGGAGACCGAATTGGCGTAGATCGTGCCGATGATCGAGGCGACCACGAAACCCAGCACGAACTTCGGGAACCGCCGCCACAACTCGACCGCCGCCGGCCGGCGGGCCCCCGCCTCGGCGGCACTGGCCCCCGCCTCGGCGACGCCGGCCGCCGCCGCAGAGCCACCGGCACCCGGGCCGGGCGC
>NZ_LRQV01000092.1 GCF_001567585.1 Micromonospora rosaria | reverse complement strand
ATCGGTGTTGCAACCACCGGTTGAGCCCAAGAGAGGGGCCGAAATCTTCCAAGGTCCACCCGGGTCGGCAGGATGGGAGTGCTTTGGGGTGATGTGGGGGTCTTCGCGACTTCGGGGTGTCCAGCCGAGCGGGGTGTGTTGGAAGGCGTGTGGGGCATTTGCCGAGTTCTCCGTCGACCCCGCCGACCTGCTCGACGACGAGGCACCGGTGGTCGAGGACGAGGGCGCGGAGGTCGCGGAGCAGGTGGCGGGGGAGGGCTGAGGCTCCCAGCGGGGGCACAGCGGGGGTGGGACAGAATGGGTCGGTGACCTCCCCCCGCGACTGTGTGCTGCTGGGTTCCACCGGCTCGATCGGTACCCAGGCCATCGACATCGTGCGGCGCAACCCGGACCGGTTCCGGGTGGTGGCGCTGGGTGCCGGTGGCGGAAACGTCGGACTGCTCGCCGCCCAGGCGCTGGAGCTGGGGGTGGAGGCGGTCGGGGTGGCGAAGGCGTCCGCCGCGCAGGATCTCCAGCTCGCGTTCTACGCCGAGGCGAGCCGGCGCGGCTGGGCCACCGGCGACTTCAAGCTTCCCAAGATCGTGGCCGGGCCGGACGCGATGACCGAGTTGGCGCAGTGGCCGTGCGACGTGGTGCTCAACGGGGTGGTGGGGTCGCTGGGGCTCGCGCCGACCCTGGCCGCGCTGCGCGCCGGGCGTACCCTCGCGCTGGCCAACAAGGAGTCCCTGGTGGCCGGCGGCCCCCTGGTCAAGGCTGCGGTGACGCGGCCGGGGCAGATCGTGCCGGTGGACTCCGAGCACTCGGCGCTCGCCCAGTGCCTGCGGTCCGGCTCGGCCGCCGAGGTGCGGCGGCTGGTGGTGACCGCCAGCGGCGGGCCGTTCCGGGGGAAGCGGCGCGACGAGCTGACCGGGGTCACGCCGGAGCAGGCGTTGGCCCACCCGACCTGGAGCATGGGGCCGGTCGTCACGATCAACTCGGCGACCATGGTCAACAAGGCGCTGGAGGTGATCGAGGCGCACGAGCTGTTCGACGTGCCGTACGCCGACATCACCGTGATGGTGCACCCGCAGTCGGTGATCCACTCGATGGTCGAGTTCGTCGACGGCTCGACGATCGCGCAGGCCAGCCCGCCGGACATGCGGCTGCCGATCGCGCTCGGCCTGGGCTGGCCGGACCGGGTGCCGCAGGCGGCCTCCGCCGTCGACTGGACCACCGCGCACACCTGGGAGTTCCACCCGCTGGACGACGCGGCGTTCCCGGCGGTGGCGCTGGCCAAGGCGGCCGGCGAGGCAGGGCGCTGCCGGCCGGCGATCTACAACGCGGCGAACGAGGAGTGCGTGGCGGCCTTCGTCGCCGGCCGGCTACCGTTCCTCGGCATCGTCGACACCCTCGCGCGGGTGCTGGACGACGCTCCCGACTATGCCGAACCGGGTACCGTCGAGGACGTGCTCACCGCCGAGTCGTGGGCGCGTGCGCACGCGCAGGAGATCATCGTGGCATCGGTGGAAGGAGCTTGATGGCGTACCTGCTCGGGGTGGTGCTCTTCGCCCTGGCCATCCTCATCTCGGTGAGCCTGCACGAGGCGGGGCACCTGGCGACCGCCAAGGCCTTCGGCATGAAGGTCACCCGCTACTTCGTGGGCTTCGGCCCCACCATCTGGTCCTTCCGCCGGGGCGAGACCGAGTACGGCCTCAAGGGCATCCCGCTCGGCGGCTTCTGCAAGATCGTCGGCATGACCCCGCAGGACGACGACGTCGAGCCGGGCGACGAGAAGCGGGCGATGTGGCGGTACCCGGTCTGGAAGCGGACGATCGTGATGTCCGCCGGCTCGGCCACCCACTTCGCGCTCGCCCTGATCGGCGTCTGGATCATGGCGATCTCCGCCGGCCTGCCCAACCCGCAGTTCCCCAGCACCGAGGAGCAGATCCGGGCCGAGCCCGCCGTGGTGGCGCTCGCCGACTGCGTGGTGCCGGAGTTCGCCAACCGGGCCTGCGCCCCCGGTGACCCGGCCAGCCCGGCCGCCGCCGCCAACCTGCGCGACGGGGACCGGATCACCTCGCTCAACGGCACCCCGATCGCCGACTACGGCGACCTGCTCGCGGCGATCCGGACCGTCCGGCCGGGCAGCACCGCCGAGATCGGGTACGTCCGCGACGGCCAGCCGGCCACCGTCAGCACCGTGCTGGCGCAGACCCAGCGCCCGCCGCTGGACGACCCGAACGGCACCGTCGCCCCGGTCGCCGCGCTCGGCGTCGGCCTGATCCCGACCACCCCGGCCCGGGTCACGTACGGCCCGCTGGGCGCGTTCGGGGCCACCGCCGACTTCACCGGCACCATGGCGGTCAACACGTACGAGGCGATGAAGCGGCTGCCGGAGAAGGTGCCGGCGCTGTGGACCGCGATCACCGGCGGCGAGCGGGACATCGACACCCCGATCAGCGTGGTCGGCGCGAGCCGGCTCGGCGGCGAGGCGGTGGCGAACAACGCCTGGATCGTCTTCTTCATGCTCTTCATCTCGCTGAACTTCTTCATCGGCGTGTTCAACCTGCTGCCGCTGCTGCCGCTGGACGGCGGGCACATCGCCATCGCCTGGTTCGAGCGCGCCCGGTCGTGGATCTTCGCCCGGCTGGGCAAGCCCGACCCGGGGCGGGTCGACTACCTCAAACTCATGCCCCTGACGTACGGGGTGATCCTGATCGGTGGCGCGTTCACGCTGCTGACCATCACCGCGGACGTCATCAACCCGATCACGCTCTTCTCAAGGTGAGTGCCTGAAGTGACCGCTGTCAGTCTCGGTATGCCCGCCGTACCGCCCCCGCCGCTGGCCCCGCGCCGGGCCAGCCGTCAGATCATGGTCGGCTCGGTGCCGGTGGGCGGTGGCGCGCCGGTCTCCGTGCAGTCGATGACCACCACCCTCACCGCCGACGTCAACGCCACGCTCCAGCAGATCGCCGAGCTGACCGCCTCCGGCTGCCAGATCGTCCGGGTCGCCGTGCCCAGCCAGGACGACGTGGAGGCGCTGCCGGCGATCGCCCGCAAGTCGCAGATCCCGGTGATCGCCGACATCCACTTCCAGCCGAAGTACGTCTTCGCGGCGATCGACGCCGGCTGCGCGGCGGTCCGGGTCAACCCGGGCAACATCCGCCAGTTCGACGACAAGGTCAAGGAGATCGCGGCGGCGGCCTCGGCGGCCGGTACCCCGATCCGGATCGGGGTCAACGCCGGCTCGCTGGACAAGCGGCTGCTCGCCAAGTACGGCAAGGCCACCGCCGAGGCGCTGGTCGAGTCGGCGCTGTGGGAGTGCTCGCTCTTCGAGGAGCACGGCTTCCGGGACATCAAGATCTCCGTCAAGCACAACGACCCGGTGGTGATGGTCCGGGCGTACCGGCAGCTCGCCGAGCAGTGCGACTACCCGCTGCACCTGGGCGTCACCGAGGCCGGCCCGGCGTTCCAGGGCACCATCAAGTCGGCGGTCGCCTTCGGCGCGCTGCTCGCCGAGGGGATCGGCGACACCATCCGGGTCTCGCTCTCCGCCCCGCCGGTGGAGGAGATCAAGGTCGGCGCGGCGATCCTGGAGTCGCTGGGGCTGCGCGAGCGCGGCCTGGAGATCGTCTCCTGCCCGTCCTGCGGCCGGGCCCAGGTCGACGTCTACAAGCTCGCCGAGGAGGTCACCGCCGGCCTGGAGGGGCTGCCGGTGCCGCTGCGGGTCGCCGTGATGGGCTGCGTCGTCAACGGCCCCGGCGAGGCCCGGGAGGCCGACCTCGGGGTGGCCTCCGGCAACGGCAAGGGCCAGATCTTCGTCAAGGGCCAGGTCGTCAAGACCGTGCCGGAGGCGCAGATCGTCGAGACGCTGATCGAGGAAGCGCTGCGGCTGGCCGACGAGATGGGCGCCGAGCTGCCGGAGGACCTGCGCGACCTGCTCCCCGGAGCGACCGTCACCGTGCACTGACCGGTGGTGCGCGCCGGCCGGCTTGCCTACTCGGCCGGCGCGCGGCCCGGAGGATCTGGCAGGCTGTAGCCGTGCTGACGGTTCCGGTGCGGCAACTGGGGGAGTCGGAGCGTCGCGCCGTCGAGCGGCTGCTCGATCTCGACCCGTTCGCCGGGGCGCAGGTGGCCGAGCGGGTCGCGGCGCGCGGCCTCGCCTGGTGGCGCGCCGAGGGCCGGGTCCTGGGGTACGGCGCCCGGCGCAGCCTGGAGTCGATCTGCTGGCTCGGCGGCAACCTCACCCCGGTGCTCGCCTCCGAGGACGCCGTCGACGCCTACGCCGATCTGCTCGCCGGTGAGGAACGGATCTGCTCGTCGATCGTCGGGCGGGCCGACGCCGTCCTCGGCCTCTGGGAGCGGCTCGGCTCCGTCTGGGGCCCGGCCCGCGACGTCCGCCCCAACCAGCCGCTGCTGGTCACCGACGCGCTGCCGGCCGTGCCACCCGACCCGGAGGTACGCCAGGTGCGCGGCGGGGAGGTGGACCGCCTCTTCCCGGCGGCGGTGGCCATGTACACCGAGGAGGTCGGCGTCTCGCCGCTGGTCGACGACGGCGGGCGCAGCTACCGGCGGCGGGTCAACGAGCTGGTCCGGGCCGGGCGGGCGTACGCCCGGTTCGTCGACGGCCGGGTGGTCTTCAAGGCCGAGCTGGCGGTGGTGACCCGGCGGACCGCCCAGATCCAGGGGGTCTGGGTGGCCCCGGAGTGGCGGGGCCGGGGGATCGCCGTGGCGGCGATGGCGGCCGTGGTCCGCGACGCGCTGCTGCGGGTCGCCCCGACGGTCAGCCTGTACGTCAACGACTTCAACCTGCCGGCCCGCCGGGTGTACGAGCGCTGCGGTTTCCGCCGGGTGGGCACCCTCGCCACCGTGCTCTTTTGAGCCGTCGTGTCCTGCGGCGTCGTGTCCTGCGGCGGCGTGATCTTCTGAGCGAGCCCGCCCCACCTGCCCGGGTACGGGCGAAAATGCGTTGAGCGACCCCGGCGTGACCGGAAGGCTGGAGGCTTCGCCACCCCGCGTCCCGGAGGGATCTCGATGCGCCTGCTCCGTGACCTGTGGGTCACCTCCCCGCGCCGGCTGACGGTCGTCGCCGTCCTCGTCGTGCTCGGCGCCGCCGGGCAGGCCGCCGCGTCCGCGCTGGCCGGCCCGGTCCTGCTGCACCGCTCGGGAACGCTCTTCGTGGTGCTGGCGGTGGCCCTGGTCGCCGCGGTCCTCACCGACCTGGTGGTCGGCCTGGTGATGGCCGGGCTGACCGCCGACTGGTCCGCCGACGTGCGGCGGCGGCTGTGCCGGGTGGCCTTCGGGCAGGACCTGCCGACCCTGGAGAACACCCCGGTCGGCGAGCTGCTCGACCGGATCGACGGGGACGTCTATGACGTCGCCGCCGAGGTGCGCAACGTGGGCGTCCGGTTGACCCAGGCGCTGGCCACCGGCGTGCTCTCCACGGCGGTGGCGTTCCTGGTCTGGTGGCCGGCCGGCGTCGGCATGGTGCTGCTCACCGTGCTGCTGGTGGTGCTGGTCCGCCGCCCGACCGCGCGGATCGCCCCGGCCCGGATGGCCGAGGAGGAGGCCTGGTCCGATCTCGCCGCGGTGGTCGAGGAGGCCGTCCACGGTCAGGACGACGTCCGGACCAGCCTGGCCCGCCCGTACGTGCTGCGGCTGTTCGCCCAGCGCGCCGCGCGGGTCCTGCGGCGGGGGATCCGGGTGTTCCGGCTGACCGGCCGGGTCACCATGATCGCGGCGGCGGTGATGCGGGCCGGTATCGCCGTGGTGGTGCTCGGCGGCGGCTGGGCCCTGGTCACCGGGCGCATCGACGGTGCCCGGCTGACCGCCGTCTGGCTGCTCGCCCTCGGCTACGGCGCGATGGTCGAGAACGCCAGCCGGATGATCCCGCAGATGCAGCAGGCCCTCGGCGCGTGGGCGCGGGTGCAGTTGCTCGCCGACAGCCGGCAGGAGCCGACCGGCGGCGTCGTGCCGGTCCCGGGCGACCTGGTCATCCGGGGCCTGACCTTCCGGTACCCGTCGGCCGACGCCGGGCGGGAGCCGGCGCTGCGCGACATCCGCCTGACCTTCGCCCGGGGCCGGTCGTACGCGCTGATCGGGCGCACCGGCTCGGGCAAGTCGACGCTGGCCAAGGTGCTCTCCCGCGCCGTCGAGCTGCCCGCCGGCACGGTCTTCCTCGGTGGGGTGGACCTGCTCGACCTCGACGTCGAGCAACTCCGCCGGTACGTCGCCGTGGTGCCCCAGCGCACCGAGATCCTCGCCGGGACCCTCGCCGAGAACGTCGCCCTCTTCGACCCCGACCTGCTCGACGACGCCACCCGCGCCCTGCACGAGCTGGGGCTGGCCGGCTGGATCGACGAGCTGCCCGACGGCGTGGACACCCGGCTCGGCGCGGGCGGGTACGTGCTGTCGGCCGGGCAGGAGCAGCTCGTGGCGTTCGCCCGGATCCTGGTCCGGGACCCGCACGTGGTGATCCTCGACGAGGCCACCGCCCGGCTCGACCCGGTCACCGAGACCCGGGTGCAGCGGGCCACCGAACGCCTGCTCGCCGACCGGATCGGCATCGTCATCGCGCACCGGCTCTCCTCGGTGCGCCGCTGCGACGAGGTGGTGCTGATGGCCGACGGGGCGGTCGTCGAGGCGGGCCCGCTGCACACCTCGCAGCGCTTCGCCGAGCTGCTGGCCACCAGCACCAGCACCGCGTACGCGGGGTCGCGCGCCGGTGGCGGGGGCGGGCTCGACCTGCTGTCCGGCCCCGGCGATTCGACGGCGGAGGCGGTCGGGCAGCCGGTGGCGGAGCCGGCGGCAGGGGTGGCGGTGGCGGCGGCAGGGGTGGCGGTGGCGGTGGAACCGTCGGTGGCGGAGGCGGAGCGCGTCGTCCGGGCCGCCGGGGCGGCGGTGCCGAAGGCCCCGCCGCCACCCCTGCCGCCGGCGCCGCCCGCCCGGACCATGCGGGAGATCCTCCGGCTCTGCCGCAACGACGCCCGGTACGGCCTGACCTCGATCGCGATGTTCGCGGTGATGACCCTGCTGGGGCTGGACGGTGTGCTGCTGCCCTGGTTCTGGGCCGACCTGGTCGACGGGGTGGGCAGCGTGTGGCTGCCCGCCGCCGGGATCCTCGCCGCCCTGCTGGTCACCGTCCCGTTGCCGTACTGGACGAACCTCTGGTTCCCGCAGTGGTGGGTCCGGCAGGTGCTCCGGATCAACGCGCGGCTGGTCCACGGGCAGACCGGCCCGCGCCGGGTCAGCGCGCACACCCCGGCCGAGGTGGTCGCCCAGGGCGGCGACACGGACCGGGTGGTGCAGTTGACCGACAACCTGATGGACCAGGCCATCGCGGTGGTCCTGATCGTCGGCATGACGGTGGTCACCGGCAGCGTCGTACCGGCGCTGTTCTTCCTGGGCACGATGGTGGCCTCCGGGGCGGCGGCCACGGCGTTCGGACCCCGGCTGGAACGCGCCGCGCGGGCGACGGTCGCCGCGCGGGCGACCTTCGCCACCGCCCTGGTCTCGGCCCTGTCCGCCGCCCGGACGGTGAAGCTCGCCGGGGCGACCGGGCCGGTGCTGCACCACCTGGCCGGCCTGGACACCACGCGCAGCGAGCGGCAGCGCCGGGAGATCGTGGCGCAGGTGTGGTCCCGGTCCACCCCGGCGGTGGCCAGCGGCCTGCTGCCGATCGGCGCGTGGGCGCTCTTCCTGTCCGGCGGGCTGTCCGCCGGGGCCACCCTGGTCGCGGTCTCCACCCTCGGCGCCGCCCGCTGGTTCGCCTGGACGACCGCGTCGCTGGTCGCCCAGTTCCCGTCGGCCCGGGTGTGGACCCGGCGGACGGTGGAGATGACCGGGTCGGACGGGTACTCGACCCCGGTGCCCGGGGTGGACCTGGTCACCGGTACCGCCCCGGCCCCCGAGCCGCCGCCGCGCAACCCGCTGCGCCGGCTGGAGCTGGCCGGGTTCAGCGCGGTGCACGAGGACGGCACGGTCGCCGTGCGCGACGTCGACCTGACCGTGGCCCGGGGCGACCTGGTGCTGGTCGTGGGGCCGGTCGGGGCGGGCAAGTCGTCGCTGCTGCGGGCCCTGGCCGGGATCGTGCACCACACCGGCACCCTGACCTGGAACGGCGAGCCGGTCACCGAACCGGAGGTGTTCCTGCGCCCCAACCAGGTCGGGTACGTCGGCCAGCTGCCCCGGGTGCTCTCCGGCACGGTGGCCGAGAACATCGCCCTCGGTCACCAGGTCGACGCCACCGGCGCGGTCACCACCGCCCAACTGGACCACGACCTGGCGGCGGCCGGGGGCGGCCTCGGCCTGGTGATCGGCCACAAGGGCACCCGCCTGTCGGGCGGCCAGTTGCAGCGCCTGGCGCTGGCCCGCGCGCTGGCGCCCCGGACCGAACTGCTGATCGCCGACGACGTCTCGTCCGCCCTGGACGTCACCACCGAACTCGCGCTCTGGGACGCGCTGCGGCAGCACGGCGTCACGGTGATCGGCTCGACGTCCAAACGCGCGGCCCTGGTCCGGGCCGACCGGGTGGTGGTCCTGCGGGCCGGCGCGGCGGTCGCCCAGGGCACCTGGGCCGAGCTGGAGGAGCACTGGGGTCACCTGGCCGGCTGACCCGCCGCCCGCCGCCCCTGTCTGGGTGCGGCGTTGCGGCGGGCGGCATGCCCTTCGTCACCGACATACCACACAGGTATAAAAATGCCTCGGTGGTATGTCGGTGACCGTGGCACTGCCCGACGGGCGCGCAGGGTGGGTCAGGCGGCGCGGGCGTACGGGGCCGGCCAGTGCGACTCGACGCCGAGCTTGCCCGCCGCCCGCCGGGGCCAGTACGGGTCGCGCAGCAGTTCCCGGCCGAGCAGCACCAGGTCGGCCTGCCCGGTGGCGACGATCTCCTCGGCGTGCTCGGGCTCGACGATCAGACCGACCGCGCCGGTGGGGACCCCGGCCTCCCGGCGTACCCGGGCGGCCAGCGGCACCTGGTAGCCGGGGCCGACCGGGATGCTCGCCGTGGTCGAGGCCCCGCCGGAGGAGCAGTCGACCAGGTCCACCCCGGCCGCGCCCAGCTCACCGGCGAGCACCACGCTGTCCTCCTCGGTCCAGCCGCCGGGGACCCAGTCGGTGGCGGAGATCCGGGCGAGCACCGGTACGTCCTCGCCGACTGCCGCCCGTACCGCGCGGGCCACCTCCAGGGTCAGCCGCATCCGGCCGACCCGGTCCCCGCCGTAGGCGTCGGTGCGGTGGTTGGTCAGCGGGGAGAGGAACTCGTGCAGCAGGTACCCGTGGGCGGCGTGGATCTCGACGGCGGCGAACCCGGCGTCGAGGGCGCGCCGCGCGGCGGCGGCGAACCCCTCGACGACAGCGGTGATGCCGGCGGCGTCCAGGGCGGTCGGCACCCGGTACTCGGGGACGAACGGGGTGTCCCCGGGGCCCACCGGGGTCCAGCCGCCCTCGGCGTCGGGCACCCCACCGCGCCGGGTGTCCCACGGCCGGTAGGTCGACGCCTTGAACCCGGCGTGCGCGAGCTGCACGGCCGGTACGCCACCCTGGGCGGCGACGAACGCGGTGACCGGGCGCCAGGCGTCGACGTGCGCGTCCGACCAGATGCCGGTGTCCTGCGGGCTGATCCGGCCCTCCGGCACGACGGCGGTGGCCTCGGTCAGCACCAGCCCGGCCCCGCCGACGGCCCGGGTGCCGTAGTGCACCCGGTGCCACTCGGTGGGCAGGCCGTCCGGGCCGGCGCTGTACTGGCACATCGGGGCCAGGGCGACCCGGTTGGGCAGGGCCACCGCGCGCAGCGCGAGCGGCGTGAACAGGACGCTCATGGCGTGCCTCTCAGGTCGGGGAGTCAGGATCGGGCCGGCGAGGGTCAGGCGGGCAGGAGCCGGGCCCGGCGGGACCCGGCCGGCAGGGGCAGGTGGGCGGGGTCAGGCGGGGACCGGCGTCGGGCCGTCCGGGCGCGGGGCGCGCTCGTCCGGGGCGGACCCGACGGGGTCCAGCAGGTCACGCCGACCGGCGGCGTCGTACGCGGTGCGGTCGAGGATGCCCTCGCGGGCGGCGACCACGGTCGGCACCAGCGCCTGCCCGGCCACGTTGGTGGCGGTGCGGATCATGTCGACGATCGGGTCGATGGCGAGCAGCAGGCCGGCCCCGGCCAGCGGCAGGCCCAGCGTGCTCAGGGTCAGCGTGAGCATCACGATGGCGCCGGTCAGCCCGGCGGTGGCCGCCGAGCCGACCACCGAGACGAACGCGATGAGCAGGTAGTCCAGCGGGTTCAGGGTCACCCCGAAGACCTGGGCCACGAAGATCGCCGCGAGCGCCGGGTAGACCGCCGCGCAGCCGTCCATCTTGGTGGTCGCGCCGAACGGCACGGCGAAGGAGGCGTACTCGCGGGGCACCCCGAGGCGTTCGACGGAGCGCTGGGTCACCGGCATGGTGCCGACCGAGGAGCGGGAGACGAAGCCGAGCTGGATGGCCGGCCAGGCGCCGGCGAAGAAGCGCAGCGGGTTGAGCCGGCCGGCGGCGAGCAGCACCACCGGGTAGACCACGAAGAGCACGATCGCGCAGCCGACGTAGACGGCGGTGGTGAAGGTGGCCAGCGGGGCCAGCAGGTCCCAGCCGTACGCGGCGACGGCGTGGCCGATCAGGCCGAGGGTGCCGAGCGGGGCGAGCCGGATCACCCACCACAGCGCCTTCTGCACGATCTCCAGCAGCGCGCGGTTGAGCCGGACGAACGGCTCGGCGGCCTCACCCACCAGCAGCGCGGCGGCGCCGACCACCACGGCGAGGAAGACGATCTGGAGGACGTTGCCCTCGACGAAGGCCCCGACCGGGTTGGTCGGCACGATGCCGGTGAGGAAGTCGGTCCACGAGCCGCTGGTCTTCGGCGCGGTGGCGGCGGCGGTGTCCAGGGTGACCCCGCGGCCGGGGTTGGTGAGCAGGCCCAGCCCGATGCCGACGCTCACCGCGACCAGCGCGGTGACGCCGAACCAGAGCAGGGTCTTGCCGGCCAGCCGGGCGGCGTTGGCCACGCCCCGGAGACTGACCAGGCTGACCACGATGGCGGTGAAGACCAGCGGCGGGACGGCCAGCTTGAGCAGTTGGACGAAGAGCGAGCCGACCGTGTCGAGGGTGCTGGCCAGCCAGCTCAGCTCGGCGGCGCGGGCGAGGAAACCGAGGCCGACGCCGAGGGCGAGGCCGAGGAGGATCTGGACGGAGAACGGGATTCGGCGCAGGGCGGTAGCCATGGTCGGTCCAAGGGGTCTGGTCGGGGCGGGGCAGCGTCAGGAGAGCGGCTGCGCCGGACAGATGCCGCTGGCCTGCCGTCGGAGATCGACGTACAGGCGCACGGTGAGGTGCCAGACGTTCTTCATCGTTGGCTGACGATACGCCCAGCTCACCCGGGCCAGCAAGGACCGGTCCGGGTGAGGCGCCTTACAGGCCGGGGCGGCCGGGCGGCCCCGGTTCAGCGTCGGGTGTCGATGCGGGTCGACGCCCGGGCGATGGCCGTGACGAGCACCCAGCCGGCGGCGAGCGCGAGCACGATCCGCTCGAGGACGCCGACCAGCGTGCCCCGGCCCACGGTCAGCATGGCCAGCGCGACCGCGCCGGCCAGCGGGAGCGCCAGCACGAACGCGCCCGCCGCCAGCCGCCGCCACCGGCGTGGGGTCCGGGGGGCGACGGCCAGCGCGGCCATGGCGAACACCACACAGGCGGTCGCCGCGATGCTCGCCCCGCCGTGCACCAGATCCGCCACGGTGGTCCGTTCGAACGGCGGTAACGGGCAGCCCTCGCTGCACGTCACCGCCCCCGACAGCACCGTGCAGAGGCTGCCGGCGGCGAGCAGCCCGGCCGCCGGCCGCAGCGTCTCGGGCAGCGCGACGGCGAGCAGCAGCAGCGCGGCGGCCAGGGCGAACACCCCGGCCCGGTACAGCGGGGCGTACCCGCTGCCGGCGATGCCGGCCTCGCTGACGTACCCGGTCAGGCCCGGACCGGGACCGGCGACCACGGCGACGGTGACCGCGACCACCCCGAGCACGGTGCAGGCCGCGGCGGTCGCGGCGGCGACCCGGGCCGCCACCTGCCGGGACGCCCGGGCCCGGGAGGCGGTCGGCACCATGCCGTCAACCTATCCGGTGCCGGCGTGGATATCCTGATCACCCGGCGGGGCCCCGCGACCCGGTCGACCCGCCCGCCCCACCCCTTCCCACCCCCGAAGGACTCACCATGAGCGTGGCCTACCTGGTGGCCGGTGTCCGCACCCCGATCGGCCGTTACGGCGGCGCCCTCGCCGGGGTGCGCCCCGACGACCTGGCCGCGCACGTGATCCGCGAGCTGGTCGCCGGGCACCCGACGGTGGACTGGTCGCGGGTCGACGACGTGATCCTCGGCTGCGCCAACCAGGCGGGTGAGGACAACCGCAACGTGGCCCGGATGGCGGCGCTGCTCGGCGGCCTGCCCGAGCAGGTGCCCGGCACCACGGTCAACCGGCTCTGCGGTTCGGGCCTGGACGCGCTCGCCACCGCCGCCCGGCAGGTCGTCGCGGGCGAGGCGGAGCTGGTCGTCGCCGGTGGGGTGGAGAGCATGAGCCGGGCCCCGTTCGTGCTGCCCAAGGCCACCTCTGCCTACTCCCGCTCCGCCGAGGTGTACGACACCACGATCGGCTGGCGGCTGGTCAACCCGCTGATGGCGGCCGGCTGGGGGACCGACTCGATGCCGGAGACGGCGGAGAACGTCGCCGCCGAGTACGGCGTCGGCCGCGCCGAGCAGGACGCGTTCGCGTACCGGTCGCAGCAGCGGGCGGCGACGGCGCAGGCCGACGGCCGGTTCGCCGGGGAGATCGTGCCGGTGACCGTGGCGGCGGGACGGCGGGAGACCCGGCTGGTGGAGGTCGACGAGCACCCCCGGGAGACCTCGCTGGAGAAGCTCGCCGCGCTGCCCACCCCGTTCCGCGAGGGCGGCACGGTCACCGCCGGCAACTCCTCCGGGGTCAACGACGGCGCGGTGGCCCTGCTGGTGGCGGGGGAGGCCGCGGTCGCCCGGTACGGGCTCACCCCGCTGGCCCGGGTCGCCGGCGCGGCGGCGGCCGGGGTGCCGCCCCGGACCATGGGGGTGGGCCCGGTGCCGGCCACCCGCAAGCTGCTGGACCGGCTCGGGGTCGGGCTCGCCGAGGTCGACGTGATCGAGCTGAACGAGGCGTTCGCCGCCCAGGCGGTGGCGGTGCTGCGCGAGCTGGGCCTGCCGGCGGACGCCGAGCACGTCAACCCGAACGGCGGGGCCATCGCGCTGGGTCATCCGCTCGGGGCCAGCGGGGCCCGGCTGGCGTTGACCGCCGCGCGGGAATTGCGCCGCCGGGGCGGCCGGCGGGCCCTCGCCACCATGTGCGTCGGGGTGGGGCAGGGCATCTCGCTGCTGCTGGAGTCGGCGGACTGACCGGCCAGCGCCGGCCTTCCACATCTCGCTAAGCCGTTGGTCAGCGGCTTAGAGTGTTGCACACCACACCGGCTGCGGTCGGTCGGTGGCCGGCGCCCGGCGGACGGGTGGCGCCGGTGGGCGGGGCGCGGCGACGAACTGGGGGCGGATCAATGCAGCAGCCGGACGGGCTGACAGCCGGGATCGACCTGAGCCGGCCGAGCGCGGCGCGGGTGTACGACTACTTCCTGGGCGGGGCGCACAACTTCGAGGTCGACCGGCAACTCGCCGAGCAGATCGCGGCCATGACGCCGCACCTGCCGGCCACCATGCGCGCGGGGCGGGAGTTCCTGCGCCGGGCGGTCCGGGTGCTGCTCGACGCCGGCATCGACCAGTTCCTCGACATCGGCTCCGGGATTCCCACCGTGGGCAACGTGCACGAGGTCGCCCAGGAGGCCGACCCCAAGGCCCGCACCGTCTACGTCGACATCGACCCGGTGGCCGTCTCGCACAGCCGGGACCTGCTCGCCGGCAACGACCTCACCGGCGTGCTCCACGCCGACCTGCGCGAGCCGGCGCGGATCCTCGCCGGGGCGCGGGAGTCGGGGCTGATCGACTTCGGCCGGCCGGTGGGCATCCTCCTCGCCGGGGTGGTGCACTTCGTGCTGGACACCGACCGGCCCGGCGACCTGCTGGCCACCCTGCGGGCCGCCGCCGCCCCCGGCAGCCACCTGGTGCTCTCCCACTCCACCTTCGAGGACCAGCCGCCGGAGATGCTGGACGCGCAGCGGCTCTCCGCGCGGACCGCCACCGAGATCACCCTGCGCTCCCGGGCCGAGATCACCGGCTTCTTCGGCGACTGGACGCTGCTGGAGCCGGGCCTGGTCCACCTGCCCCTGTGGCGCCCCGACCCGCCGTCCGACGTGGACCCGCACCCGGAGCGGTTCGGCGCCTTCGGTGGCGTCGCCCGGCACGACCCGGCCGCCGGCTGAGCGCCGATGGCCGCCGTGCCGGCCACCGGCGGGGAGCACGTCAGCCCGGTGGGGGCCCAGGAGTACGCCGCCCGCTGGGCCCGCGCCGCCCGCCGGCTCGGCTTCGTGCCGGTGAGCGCGGCGGAGACCGAACAGCTGCTGCTCGGGCACACGGTCCGGCTGGCCCGGGCCCTGGCCGCCGCCGACTTCTCCGCCGCGCCGGCCGAGGAGGTGGGGCAGGCGCTGGTGGCGGCGCACCTGACCGAGCCGGGCCTGCTCGACTGGTCGGTGCACGCCCTCGGCGACCGGTTCTGCGCCCAGGTGGTACCCGACCGGGCCGGCCTGCCCGAGACGGCGGACCGGATCGCGGCGTTGCAGGGCGCGCTCGCGGCGGGCTTCGCCCGGGCCCTGCGCAACCGGACCCTCACCCAGCAGGAGCGGATCGCGCGCTCCGCCTGGCAGGCCCGGGACCAGGTGGAACGGGCCCTACGGGACAGTGAGGCCCGGTTCCGGGCGGTCTTCGTCGGCGCGGCCATCGGGATCGGCATCGCCGACGTCAACGGGCAGATCGTCGACGTCAACCAGGCGTTCGCGGAGATGCTCGGCTACACCATCGAGGAGCTGCGGCAGATCAACGTCGCCGCGCTGACCCACCCCGACGACGCCGCCGGGATGTGGGAGCTGTACCGGGAGCTGATCGAGGGCCACCGGGACACCGCCCGGGTGGAGAAGCGCTACTTCCGCAAGGACGGCAGCGCGGTCTGGACCGACCTGGCGGTCTCGCTGATCCGGCACGACGACGGGCGGCCCCGGTTCACCGTGGCGATGATCGAGGACATCACCGAGCGGTACGAGCTGGAACAACGGCTGCGCTTCCAGGCGCTGCACGACCCGCTCACCGGGCTGCCGAACCGGTCGCTCTTCTTCGAGCGGCTCGGCGAGCTGTTCCACACCGCCGGGCCCGACCGGCGGGTCGGCGTCTGCTTCCTCGACCTGGACGGCTTCAAGACGGTCAACGACAGCCTCGGGCACGACCACGGCGACCGGCTGCTGGTGGTGATCGCCCAGCGGCTCGCCGAGTGCGTGGACGGGCTGGGGCACCTGGTGGCCCGGATGGGCGGCGACGAGTTCGTCATCCTGGTCGACGGCGGGGCCGGGCTGGACGACGTGGTGGCCGTCGCCGAGAAGGCGCTGGCCGCCGTGGCCGCCCCGGCCGAGGTCGGCGACCAGCAGCTCAGCGTCTCGGCCAGCGTCGGCATCGTGGACTGCCCGGTCGGCGAGACCACCGCCTCGGAGCTGATGAAGGCCGCCGACACCACGCTCTACTGGGCCAAGGGGGAGGGGCGGGGCCGGTGGGCGGTGTACGACCCGGAGCGCAGCGCCCGGGACCTGGCCCGGTCGGCGCTCACCGCCGGCCTGCCGGCGGCCCTGCACCGGGGCGAGTTCGTGGTCCACTACCAGCCGATCGTGTCGCTGCTCGACGGCGCCATGATCGCCGTGGAGGCGCTGGTCCGGTGGGCCCACCCGGAGCGGGGCCTGATCGGGCCGGACCGGTTCATCGGGCTGGCCGAGGAGACCGGCCTGATCGTCCGGCTCGGCGAGTGGGTGCTCGGGCAGGCCTGCCGGGACGCCGAGGGCTGGCGGCGGGAGTTCCCCTCGGCCCGGCTGGTGGTCAGCGTCAACCTGGCCGCCCGCCAGGCCGACGACCCGGCGATCGTGGACACCGTGGCGGAGGTGCTGGAGCGTACCGGCCTCCCCGCCGACCTGCTGCAACTGGAGCTGACCGAGAGCGCGGTGATGGGCAGCGCCGGTGAGCCGCTGCACTCGCTGCACCGGCTCGCCGCGCTGGGCGTCCGGCTGGCCATCGACGACTTCGGCACCGGATACTCCAACCTGGCGTACCTGCGGCGGCTGCCGATCCAGGTGCTGAAGCTCGCCGGGCCGTTCGTCGAGGGCATCCGGGCCGACGACCCGGCGACCGGGCACCGGGACGAGCGGATCGTGGACGCGCTGGTCCGGCTGGCGCACGCGCTGGAGTTGGGGGTCACCGCCGAGGCGGTGGAGACCCCGGAGCAGGTGGAACGGCTGCGGGCGTTGCGCTGCGACACCGGGCAGGGCCGCTGGTTCGGCGCGCCGGTGCCGGCCGAGGAGATCACCGCCCGGTTGCGGCGGGAGGGGACGAGATGAGTCTGACCGACACCCACGCGGTGGTCACCGTGGTCGCCGCGCTGGCCATCGTGGCCGGGATGGCCGGCGTGGTGGTGCCCGGCCTGCCCGCACTGCCGCTGTGCTGGGGCGGGGTACTGCTCTGGGCGATCTTCGGCGGCGGCGACGGTGCGGGGCGGTGGCTGGTGCTCGCCGGCGCCACCGTGCTCGCCGTCGGCGGCACCGTGGTCAAGTTCCTCTGGCCCGGACGGAACCTCCAACGCACCGGCGTACCGACCTCGTCGCTGGTCGCCGGGGCGGTGCTCGGCATCGTCGGGTTCTTCGTCATCCCGGTGGTGGGGCTGGTGATCGGCTTCGTCGGCGGGGTGTTCGCGGCGGAACGCCTCCGCCTGGGCGACTCCCGCCTGGCCTGGCCGGCCACCCGGCACGCGGTCGCCGCCGCCGGCCTGGCCATGCTCATCGAGTTCCTCGCCGGCCTGCTGATCGGCGTCCTCTGGGTCTTCGGCCTGCTCACCACCTGACCTCCGCCGCTGGTCCGGCGGGTCGGGTGGTGGGCGGCGCGGGGTGGGTCGGGCACGGCGGAGCCGTACCGGTGAGAGAGAGGTGACGTGTCCCCGCGCCGCCGCGTCGGGCGGTCCGAGCGCCCGCCGGCCCGGTGATCGGGCCTGGTCACAGCTTCAAGGATGCGTCGGACCGGGCGGTGCGGGCAACGGGATTAGCCGACGGGGGCGGTGCGCCGGGGGCGCGCCGGCATGCGGAGTGCCGGACTCCTGCCTACATTTGACGGTGATCCGGGTGCTCCGGTGGACCGTCGCTCAGGGAGGCCCCGTGCGGAACGCGCCACCGCTGACCCTGGAGGACCTGCGCATCGCCGTCGCCGCCGGTGAGCTCGACACGGTGGTGCTGGCCCTGGTCGACATGCAGGGCCGGTTGCAGGGCAAGCGGTTCCACGCCCCGTACTTCCTCGACCAGGTCGTCGAGCACGGCAGCGAGGGCTGCAACTACCTGCTCGCGGTGGACGTCGACATGAACACCGTCGACGGGTACGCGATGTCGAGCTGGGAACGGGGCTACGGCGACTTCGCCATGCGCCCCGACCTGGGCACCCTGCGGCGGACGCCGTGGCAGCCGGGCAGCGCCCTGCTCCTGGCCGACCTGGAGTGGCTCGACGGCAGCGGGCCGGTGGCCGCCTCGCCCCGGCAGATCCTGCGCCGCCAGCTCGACCGGCTCGCCGGGCACGGGCTGACCGCGTACGCCGGCACCGAGCTGGAGTTCGTCCTCTACCGCGACTCGTACGAGGAGGCCTGGCGGCGCGGGTACCGCGAGCTGACCCCGGCCAACCAGTACAACGTGGACTACTCGCTGCTCGGCACCGCCCGGGTGGAGCCGCTGCTGCGGCGCATCCGCACCGAGATGGCCGGGGCGGGACTGACCCCGGAGAGCGCCAAGGGCGAGTGCAACCTCGGCCAGCACGAGATCGCGTTCCGCTACGCCGACGCGCTGACCTGCGCCGACCACCACGTGGTCTACAAGAACGGGGCGAAGGAGATCGCCGCCCAGGAGGGCATGTCGATCACCTTCATGGCCAAGCCGAACGCCCGGGAGGGCAACTCCTGCCACATCCACTTCTCGTTGCGCGACGCCTCGGGCGACTCGGCGATGCTCGGGGACGGGCCGGCCCACCTCAGCGTCACCGGGCAACGGGTGCTGGCCGGGCTGCTCGCCACCATGCGGGAGCTGAGCCTCTTCGCCGCCCCGAACGTCAACTCGTACAAGCGGTACCAGCCGGGGTCGTTCGCGCCGACCGCGCTGCGCTGGGGCACCGACAACCGCACCTGCGCGCTGCGGGTGGTCGGGCACGGCCAGGGGATGCGGGTGGAGAACCGGGTACCCGGCGCGGACGTCAACCCGTACCTGGCGATCGCCGCGCTGGTGGCCGGGGCGCTGCACGGGATCGAGCAGGAGCTGGAGCTGCCCGCCGAGTGCTCCGGCAACGCGTACGACGATCCGGCCGCCGAGCGGGTGCCCGGCACCCTGCGGGACGCGCTCACCCGCTGGCAGGACTCGACGGTGGCCCGGGACGCCTTCGGCGCCGACGTCGTCGCCCACTACGCCAACCAGGCCGCCGTGGAACTGACCGCCTTCGACGCCGCCGTCACCGACTGGGAACTGACCCGTGGCTTCGAACGCCTCTGACCCCAGCCCCACCCCCGGCTCCCCACGCCCCGGAGGTGGTGGTGTGACGCAGGTCCGGAATCCGGCCACCGGGGAGGTGGTCGGGGTGGTGGCGGAGTCGTCGCCGGGGGAGGTCGACGCGGCGATCGGGCGGGCGGCGGTCGCCTTCGAGTCGTGGCGGACGGTGACGCCGGGGGACCGGGCCCGGCTGCTGCGCCGGTTCGCCGCCGTGGTCGACGCCCACCTGGCCGAGCTGGCCGACCTGGAGGTGCGCAACGCCGGGCACACCGTGGGCAACGCCCGCTGGGAGGCCGGCAACGTCCGGGACGTGCTCGACTACTACGCCGGGGCGCCGGAGCGGCTGACCGGTCGGCAGATTCCGGTGGCCGGCGGGGTGGACGTGACCTTCCACGAGCCGCTCGGCGTGGTCGGGGTGATCGTGCCGTGGAACTTCCCGATGCCGATCGCCGCCTGGGGCTTCGCCCCCGCGCTCGCCGCCGGCAACACGGTGGTGCTCAAGCCCGCCGAGCTGACCCCGCTGACCGCCCTGCGCCTGGCCGAGCTGGGCCGGGAGGCGGGCCTGCCCGAGGGCGTGTTCACGGTGCTGCCGGGCCGGGGCGACGTGGTGGGTGCGCGGTTCGTCAGCCACCCGGCGGTCCGCAAGATCTGCTTCACCGGCTCCACTGACGTCGGTACCCGGATCATGGCCGGCTGCGCGGACCAGGTGAAACGGGTCACCCTGGAGCTGGGCGGCAAGAGCGCGAACCTGGTCTTCGCCGACGCGGACCTGGAACGGGCGGCGGCCACCGCCCCGTACGCGGTCTTCGACAACGCCGGGCAGGACTGCTGTGCCCGCTCGCGGATCCTGGTCCAGCGCCCGGTGTACGACCGGTTCCTGGAGTTGCTGGAGCCGGCGGTGCGCGCGGTGCGGGTGGAGGACCCGGCCCGGGAGACGGCCGAGATGGGTCCGTTGATCTCCGCCCGCCAGCGGGACCGGGTCGCCGGGTACGTCGACGGGGCGCGGGTCGCCTTCACCGGCTCCTGCCCGGCCGGCCCCGGCTACTGGTACGCCCCGACGGTGCTGCTCGCCGACTCGCCGGCCGACCGGCACTGGCGGGAGGAGGTCTTCGGCCCGGTCGTGTCGGTGCTCCCGTTCGACGACGAGGCCGAGGCCCTCCGGCTGGCCAACGACACCGAGTACGGCCTCTCCGGCTCGATCTGGACCCGGGACGTGGGCCGGGCGCTGCGGGTGGCCCGGGGGGTCGAGGCCGGCACCCTCAGCGTCAACTCGCACTCGTCGGTGCGGTACTGGACGCCCTTCGGCGGGATGAAGCGCTCCGGCCTGGGGCGGGAACTCGGCCCGGACGCGCTGCACGCGTTCACCGACGTGAAGAACGTCTTCCTCGCCACCGACGGGTGACGCGGGGCGGGCGAGGGCGACGCGGGGCGGCGGCGAGGGCGACGCGGGGGCGGGGCGGAACGACGGCGGGGCGCGGGGCCGGCGGAGCACGGGCCGGTGCGGATCGGCGACGAGCGGGCGGGAGGGCACGTGCAGGGACGGTTGCGGGATCGGGTCGCGGTGGTGACCGGGGCGGGCAGCGGGATCGGGCTGGCCACGGTGCGCCGGTTCGCCGCCGAGGGGGCCCGGGTGGTCTGTGTGGACGTCGACGCCGAGACCGGCGGGCGGGCCGCCGAGGAGGTCGGCGGGGAGTTCGTGGCGGCCGACGTCGCCGACGAGACGGCGGTACGGGAACTCTTCGACGGGGTGGCGCAGCGGTACGGCCGCGTCGACGTGGCGTTCAACAACGCCGGCATCTCCCCGCCCGAGGACGACTCCATCCTCAGCACCGGGCTGGACGCCTGGGAGCGGGTGCTGCGGGTGAACACCACCAGCGTCTACCTGTGCTGCAAGTACGTGCTGCCGCACATGCGCCGGCAGGGCAGTGGGTCGATCATCAACACCGCCTCGTTCGTCGCCCTGATGGGGGCGGCCACGTCGCAGATCGCGTACACCGCGAGCAAGGGCGGGGTGCTGGCGCTGACCCGGGAACTGGGCGTGCAGTTCGCCCGGGAGGGCATCCGGGTCAACGCGCTCTGCCCCGGGCCGATCGCCACCCCGCTGCTCACCGAACTCTTCGCCGCCGACCCGGAGCGGGCCGCCCGCCGACTGGTCCACGTGCCGATGGGGCGGTTCGGCCGGCCGGCGGAGATCGCCGCCGCGGTCGCCTTCCTGGCCAGCGACGACTCGTCGTTCATGACCGCCGCGCAGTTCGTCGTCGACGGCGGGATCACCGGGGCGTACGTGACCCCGCTGTAGCCGGTGCCGGCCGGGTGACCGCCCGGTCGACGGGTGATCAGCGTCGAACCGGCGGAATGCGTTACGTTGCTGTTCCGTCGGGGTACATGGCCCGACACGGCCGGCTGGAGCGTCGTGTCGTACGCGGGATCGGCCGGAGCGGGGAGGGTGCATGGGCTCGGCCCAGGGGGGCGAGGACGGGCCGGTCCGGTCCGGCGGTGGTCTGCCGCCGCTGCTGGCCGCCGCCTTCGCCAGCGGTGGCGAGATGGGCCGCCGGCTGGGCGCGCACGACTGGGCCGGGACCGCGGTCGGCCCACCGGCCGGGTGGCCGTCGGCGCTGTGCCACTCGGTCAGCATGCTGCTCACCTCCCGGGCCCAGATCGTCATGTTCTGGGGCGACGAGTACCTCGCCTTCTACAACGACGCCTACCTGCCCACCATCGGCGACAAGCACCCGGCGGCGATCGGCCAGCCGGCCGGGCGGTTCTGGGCCGAGACCTGGGACGTGCTCGGGCCGCTGCTGGACGGGGTCCGCCGCACCGGCGCCGCGTACCAGGCCCGGGACCACCCCTTCCGGCTCGACCGGCACGGGTTCCTGGAGGACGTCTACTTCGACATCTCCTACGACCCGATCCGGGACGCCGACGGCACGGTGGCCGGCGTGTTCTGCATCGTCAACGAGACCACCGGCCGGGTGGTCGGCGAGCGCCGGCTGCGGGCGCTGGCCGAGCTCGCCACCGGACTCTCCGGGGTGACCGGCAGCGCCGACCTGGGCCGGACGGCCGCCGACGTCCTCGACCGCCACCGCGCGGACGTCCCGTTCGGGCTGCTCTATCTCAGTGACGAGGCCGGTGGGGTGGCGTTGGCGGGAGCCAGCGGCATTGACCCGGCCGACGCCCCCCGGACCTGCCCCACCGAGCTGCCCCGGGCCACCGGGGCGACGGTCGCGGTGGCCGACCTGTTCGACGTGCCACCCGCCGACGCTGCCGAGCAGGCGGTGGTGCTGCCGATCACGGCCGCCAGCGACCTGGTCGGCGCGCTGGTGGTGGGGGTCTCGCGGCGGCTGCCGCTCAGCGACGAGTACCGCACCTTCCTCGACCTGGTGGCCACGCAGATCTCCGGGGCGGTCGGCCGGCAGCGGGCGTACGAGCACGAGCGGGCGCGCGCGGCGGAGCTGGCCGCGCTGGACCAGGCCAAGACCAACTTCTTCGCCAACGTCAGCCACGAGTTCCGGACCCCGCTGACCCTGGTGCTCGGCCCGCTGGAGGAGATGCTCGCCGACACCAGTCTCGCGGTCGGGCACACCGAGCGCCTCGCCGTGATGCACCGCAACGCCCTGCGCCTGCTGAAACTGGTCAACACGGTGCTCGACTTCTCCCGGCTGGAGTCGGGCCGGCTGACCGCGCGCTACCAGCCGACCGACCTGGCGGACTACACCGCCCGGCTGGTCAGCACCTTCCGGTCGGCGGCCGAGCGGGCCGGGCTGCGGCTGGTGGTGGACTGTCCGCCGTTGCCGGCGCCGGTCCACGTCGACCGGGACATGTGGGAGAAAATCGTCCTCAACCTGGTGTCGAACGCGGTGAAGTTCACCTTCGAGGGGGAGATCCGGGTCCGGGTCCGGGCGGTGGAGGGCGCCGCCCGCCTGGAGGTCGCCGACACCGGCGTCGGGATCGTGCCAGAGGAGCTGCCGCACATCTTCGAGCGGTTCCACCGGGTCGCCGGGGCGCGGGCGCGCACCCACGAGGGCACCGGCATCGGCCTGGCCCTGGTCCGGGAACTGGTCGAGATGCACGGTGGCGCGGTGGCCGCGCGCAGCCGGGTCGACGAGGGCACCACCGTCGCCGTCACCGTCCCGTTCGGCACCGGGCACCTGCCCGCCGACCGGGTGGTGACGGCCGCCGAGTCGTTCGCCGCCGAGTCCGAGCAGGTCCGCTTCTGGACCGCCGAGACGACGCTCTGGGCCGACACCGCCGAACCGGTGCCCGCCACCGCCGCCGGTGCTGCCCCCGGCCGGGCCGGCGCGGGCTCCGGGGCGCCGGGCGGTCGGATCCTGCTCGTCGACGACAACGCGGACCTGCGCCGGCACGTCACCCGGCTGCTCCGCCCCTCGTGGGAGGTGGTCGCCGTGGCCGACGGGGTGGAGGCGCTCGCCCAGGCCGTCGACAGCCCGTTCGACCTGGTGCTGACCGACGTGATGATGCCGAGGCTGGACGGGTTCGGGCTGGTCACCGCGCTGCGCGCCGATCCGCGTACCCGGCACGTGCCGATCGTGCTGCTCTCCGCGCGGGCCGGCTCGGCCGAGGCGGTCGCCGGGCTGTCGGTCGGTGCGGACGACTACCTGACCAAGCCCTTCTCCGGGCAGGAGCTGATCGCCCGGGTCCGGGCCAACGTCGAGCTGGGGCAGCTCCGCGGGCAGATCATCCGTCGGCTCCGGGCGCTGGCCGACGCCGCGGTCGCGGTCAACACCGCCCGCTCCACCGCCGACGTGCTCCAGGTCGCCGCCGGGCACGGGCTCGCCTTCGCCGAGGCCGCCCGGGTGGTGGTCACCGCCGGCGACGCCCGGTACGAGGCGGACGGCGGTGGCTCGGCCGCCGAGCCGCCCACCGTGCTCCCGCTCACCGGCACCACCGGGGAGGAACTGGGCGAGCTGCGGGTCTGGCACCGGGACGTCGACCGTACCGACACCGACCAGGCGGCGCTGGCCGAGCTGGCCCGCCTCGTCGGGGTCCGGCTGGAGAACGCCCAGTTGTACGAGGCGGAGCACCGGATCGCCACCACGTTGCAGCACAGCCTGCTGCCCCGCTCGTTGCCGCAGCTGCCCGGTGCCGTGGTCGCCAGCCGCTACCTGCCCGGCACCACCGACGTGGAGGTCGGCGGCGACTGGTACGACGTGGTCGGGGTGGACGACGACGAACTCGTCCTGGTCATCGGCGACGTCGTGGGCAAGGGCGTCGGGGCCGCCGCCGCGATGGGCCAGCTCCGCAACGCGCTGCGGGCGTACATCCTGGAGGGTTTCGATCCCGGTGCCGCGCTGACCCGGCTGAACCGTCTGGTCGGCTCCGCCGAGCGCCGGTCCTTCGCCACCGTGGTCTGTCTCTGGTTCTCCCCCCGTACCGGCCGGCTGCGGTACGCCAGCGCCGGGCATCCGTCCCCGCTGCTGATCCGAGGAGACGCCGTGGTGTTCCTGCACGACCGTGCCCTCGGCCCGCCCGTCGGCGCCATCCCGGACACCCGGTACCGGACCGTCGAGGGGGAGCTGCCCCCGGGCAGCCGGCTGCTGCTCTACACCGACGGGCTGATCGAGGACCGGCACGTGGGCATCGACGTCGCGTTGGACCAGCTCCGGGCCGACGCGGCCAGCGGCGCCGAGCACGTCGCCGACCTGGTCGACACGGTGGTGAGCCGGGTCCGGGCCCGGCGGCGTCGCGACGACGTGGCGGTGCTCGCCCTGGAGGCCACCGAACTCGACCGGTTCACGGTGCGGCTGCCCGCCGACCCCACCCGACTGAGCGTGCTGCGCAAGCGGCTGGAGGGCTTCCTCGTCGCGCACTCCGTCGGCGAGACCGACCTGTTCGACCTGACGGTGGCGGTCTCCGAGGCCGCCGCGAACGCCATCGAGCACCCGGTGTCGCCCCGCGAGCCGACGATCAGCGTCGAGGTGACCATCTCCGACCGGACGGTGGTGGCGACGGTCCGCGACACCGGGCAGTGGCGGGAGTCCACCGGGTCCGGGTTCCGGGGGCGGGGGCTGTCGTTGATCAGGGCGCTCGGCGACCTGACGGTCCGGCGCACCGAGGCGGGCACGGAGCTGGTCCTGCGCCGGACCCTCCAGTCCTGACCGCCGGCGCGGCCGGGTCGGCCGGGTCGGCGGGCGGGACCGCCACGCCGGGCGGGGCGGCGGGTCAGGTGGGGCGCAGCCACTCCTGGTCGCCGAGGCCGGCGATCTCCAGCACCCGGGCGACCTGCCGGGAGGGGAGGACGGCGAGCGCGCCGGGGAACCGCTGGCCGAGGCGGACCACCGCGTGGATGGCCGCCGAGTCGAAGAAGGTCACCGCGCGCAGGTCGAGGGTGATCCGCTCGGCGGGTTCGCGCAGGGCGGTCTGCACCATCGTGTCGGCGGTGGCCATGTCGACCTCACCGGTCACCGTGACACGGAGGTGGCCGTCGTCGCTCTCGGCGGTGGCCGCGAAGACGGGCGCTGATCCCCCTTGATCCACGGGACCACGATGGCACAGCCGGATGGGCGGGGCAACAACCCGGCCACCGCCCGGCCGTGCCGGGGGTCACTCCGGGTGGCGGCGATAGGCTTGCGGGTATGACCGCCCGTGCGCCGCTGACCCCAGGCACGCTCTCCCCGTGGCGAGCGGTGCCCGCCCACATCACCCGCCCGGAGTACGTCGGCAAGAAGCGCCCCCGGGAGTGGCGCGGCTCGCACGTGCAGACCCCGGAGACGGTCGAGCGGATGCGGGTCGCCAGCCGGCTCGCCGCCCAGGCCACCCAGCTGGCCGGGGAGCACTGCAAGCCGGGGGTGACCACCGACGAGATCGACCGGGTGGTGCACGAGTTCCTCTGCGACCACGGCGCCTACCCGTCGACGCTGGGCTACAAGGGCTTCCCGAAGTCCTGCTGCACCAGCCTCAACGAGGTGATCTGCCACGGCATCCCGGACTCCACGGTGATCCAGGACGGCGACATCGTCAACGTCGACGTCACCGCGTACATCGGCGGGGTGCACGGCGACACCAACGCCACCTTCTGCGTCGGCGAGGTGGGCGAGGAGGTGCGGCTGCTGGTCGAGCGGACGCACGAGGCGATGATGCGGGGCGTCCGGGCGGTCGCCCCGGGCCGGCAGATCAACGTCATCGGCCGGGTCATCGAGTCGTACGCCAAGCGGTTCGGCTACGGGGTGGTCCGCGACTTCACCGGCCACGGCATCGGCGAGTCCTTCCACAGTGGGCTCTACGTGCCGCACTACGACAGCCCCCGGCCCACCGACGTGATGGAGCCGGGGATGACCTTCACCATCGAGCCGATGATCACCCTCGGCACCTACCAGTACGACCTGTGGGACGACGGCTGGACGGTGGTCACCAAGGACCGCCGGTGGACCGCGCAGTTCGAGCACACGATCGTGGTCACCGAGGACGGCCACGAGATCCTCACCCTGCCGTGAGCGAGACCCCTGCGGCGCTGCGCGAGGCGCACCACGCGGACGTCTCCGGCGGCTGGCTCCGGCCGGCCGTGTTCGGCGCGATGGACGGTCTGGTCACCAACATCGCCCTGATCGCCGGGGTGGGCGGGGGCGGGGTCTCCGCGCGCACCATCGTGCTCACCGGCACCGCCGGCCTGGTCGCGGGGGCGATCTCGATGGGCCTGGGGGAGTACACCAGCGTCCGGTCCGCCAACGAGCAGGTCGCCGCCGAGGTCGCCAAGGAACGCCGGGAACTGGAACGGCACCCGGAGGCGGAGGCCCGCGAACTGGCCGACGCGTGGGTCGCCCGGGGCCTGCCCCGGGACCTGGCCACGCAGGTCGCCGAGGCGGTCCGGCGCAACCCGGACGAGGCGCTGCGGGTGCACGTCCGGGAGGAACTGGGCGTCGACCCGGACGACCGGCCCAGCCCCTGGGCGGCGGCGGCCTCGTCGTTCCTGTTCTTCAGCGTCGGGGCGCTGGTGCCGTTGGTGACCTACCTGCTCGGCGTCGACAACCTCTGGCTGGCGCTGGGCGTCGGCGGGGTGGGGCTCTTCGCCGCCGGGGCGATCGTCGCCCGGTTCACCAGCCGCTCCTGGCTGCTCAGCGGCGTGCGGCAACTGCTGCTCGGCGCGGCGGCAGCCGCCGCCACGTACCTGATCGGCGCCCTCATCGGCGTGCAGGGCGGCCTGTAAGGAAGGGCCCCCTGTTAACGCCTCCGGTAGAGAAGGGTTCCCCTCTCACGACCGGCCGGTGGGCTCAGGAGTCGAGCAGGTCCTCGACGGTGCCGTCGACGGGGCGGCCCCGGGCGGCCAACTCCTCGGCCTGCCCGGCCAGCACCGCCCCCACCTCGGTCATGTCCGCCCCGGCCAGGCCGGTCCGCCGGACCGCGTCGCCCGGGTCACGGAAGTAGGTCCGGGTCAGCAGCCCGGTCACCGTGGCCGCCACCAACCGGGCCTCGCCGAGCATCAGCAGCGCCTGGTCGGTCTCGTACCACTCGGCCAGCCGGGCGGCGCGGGCGTGCGCGGCGCAGCCCCGGTACCACGCCTGGCGGGCGGCGGTGGTGAACTCGGCCGGCCGGGACCGGGCCAACTGGGCGAGGTGCGCGTCGCGCAGGGTCGGCAGCCACCCCGACGGGTCGTACAGCGGGCGGGTGGTGACGTACCGGTCGGCGGTCAACGGCCAGAGCGCGGTCACCGTCCGGGCCTGGCGGAGGTAGTCGTCGGCGCCGGTGACGGTCAGGTCGACCAGCACCCCGTCCACCCGCCGGGTGGCGGGCAGCGGCCCACCACCGGGCCGGTACGTGGCGACCAGCAGTCCCACCTCGCCGTCCCCGCCGCCGTCGTCGTCGCCGTGCGCCAGCGGCCCGTGCACGGCCACGGCGAGCACCTCGGCCGGGTACCGTCGGCGGATCGCCTCGGTGGCCCGCTCCGCCACCAGCCAGCGCGGATCGTCCCAGCGTGGCTCCCCCGGGCCGCCGCCGGCCGCGGGCACGCCGGTGACCGCCACGGCCGGGTCCTGTCCTGTACCCACGTCGCGCACCACCCCACTCCGGGCCGTCCGACGGCCGCCGCCCCGACCCTGCGCCGGGCCGCCGCCGACCGCCGTCGGTACCGCTGGCCGACCCCGACCGCCCGTCCGGCGTCACCGTCCGAGGTCGCGGTCCGGCGTCACCGTCCCGGGTTCACGGTCCGGTGATCGCGGTGCGGCGTCACCGTCGGTACCAGGTCCACCCTAGTCAGCCGGGGGCGGGCCGCCCCGGTCGCCGCGCCCGGTGGGTGCCAACCGGAAGATCCAGATCTCCCGTCCACCGGCCCGGCGCACGTACGTCCGGTACGCCGGCCACTCGGCGACCAGCAGGTCCCACAGCCGCTCCCGTTCGGTGCCGGTGGCCAGGTCGGCGCGGACCGGGAACCGGCGGCCCCCGAGCGTGACCTCGGCCAGCGGCTGCGCGCGGAGGTTCAACGCCCACGCCGGCTGGTGCTGCTGCCCCCAGTTGGAGCCGATGACCACGTACGCGTCGCCGTCGGGCACGTACAGCAGGGGGTTGCTCCGGGGTTGCCCGGAGCGGCGGCCGGTGGTGGTGATGACCAGGGAGGGCAGCAGGCCGAGCGCCACCACCCGGCCACGGGTGAGCCGCCCGATCGCGCGGTCGAGGGGGACGAGCAGCCGGACGGCGGCACCGAACCAGCGGTGGTGGCCGATCCGACGGGTGACGGTACCCAGCACGGACATCGGCACAGTCTGCCGGCTCGACGCCATCGACGACAATCCGCGCGTCGCCGCGCCGGCCAGTCGTCCCCGCCACCCGCGCCGTCAGTCCAGCCGGCGTTCGACCGCCAGCCGGGACCGGGTGAACAGGGCCGCGCCGAGCATCGCCACCAGCGGCACCGCCACCAGGATGCCCAGGGTCGTCCAGGGCACCAGCAGCGGGTACCCGGGCTCGATCGGCCAGGCGGTGGCGTACCGCCGGTTCATCGCGACCAGGATGATCGCGGCCGTGCCCAGCCCGGCGACGACGCCGAGCACCGTGCCCACCCCGGAGATCACCCCGGCCTGGCAGAGCGAGAGCAGCCGGCGTACCCGGGGACTGGCCCCGACCGCCGCGAGGGTGGACAGGTCCGCGCGGCTCTCCGCCGCGGCGAGCCCGGTCGCCACCCCGGCGGCGCCGATGGTGATCACCCCGGCGGCGGCGGCCAGCAGGAGCAGCATCGACTGGTTGCCGGACCGGCCGGGGTCGGAGACCTCGACGTGCACCGGGCGGTCGGTGTCGAGCGCGGCGGTGAAGCGGTCCCAGTCCCGCTGCGTCCGCCCGGGGTCGGCGGTGACGACCGAGCCGGAGCGGAACGCGACCAGACCGAGCTGCCGGGCCGCCGCCGGGGAGAGCAGCACCAGTTCCCGGACGTCGGCGCCGGGCAGCACGTACCCGGGGAGGACGGCGCTGCGGCCGACGCCCCGGTCCTCGGGGACGACCCGGACGGTCAGCCGGCCGTTGTGCAGGTACCGGGGGTCGTTGACCACCGCCCCGCCGGCCCGCAGCACCGCCGTCGCGGCGGCGGCCTCGGCCGGCCCCGCGTCGGTGAGCGCGGTCAGGGCGGTGCCGTCGTCGATCACCGTCAGCGAGGTGGAGCCGCGGTACCGCCAGGCCGGGCCCTGGCAGCGCGGGTCGGCGCGGGCCCGGCGCTGCGCCGCCGCGCCGAGGTCGTCGCCGGGCTGGTACGGGCACACCCGG
>NZ_LRQV01000091.1 GCF_001567585.1 Micromonospora rosaria | reverse complement strand
ACTGGCACCGGACATCCACTATCGACCCGGCCCGAGCGGCGCGCATCCCACGGTTCGTCCGGCCCGGCAGCCGCCCGGCCGGCGCGGGGATTGACCGCCACCGGCCGAACAGGACAGCCAGCCGTAGACGACGCGACGGCCCCGCTCCTACGGTCGGAGGGCGGGGGCGGGGTGGCAGGTAGGTCCAGATGGTGGCCTGCAGTCCGTTGACGTCGGCCGGCTGTTCGTACCCTGGGGCGAGCTGGATCGTGGGGGCGTCGATCTGGGCGAACCATCGGCCGAGCGTGACGACCCTTCGCGACCCGTTGCAGGTTGTGCGAGCGGGTGATCCGGATGACGACGCCCAGCGTCGGGGAAGGCGAACACGGCGTTGTTGGTCAGCCGCAGCAGCAGCGTGCTCGTTGTTGATACCCAGCAGCGCCGCCACCTGCTGGGCGGTCTGCCGCATCGAGGCCTTGCCGAACCGGCCACCAACTTCCTGACGGCCTGTGCTGCTGTTCGTCATGCGGCTGCCCGGGAGAGCCGTATGACGGTGTGCCGGAGGTCGGCCATACGCACCAGCCGACCAGCCCGGGAAGCTGGTGGGAGAAGGGCCCGACCGGCAGGCCGGAGCCATCGAGGACGTAGGCGAGATCCGGTGCCATCGAACCGAAGATCAACGCCGTTCCGTCGAACCAGCGTGGCCGCGAGAGTTTCAGGGGCACGATCGCTGCCGGGTGGGACGGGAAGGTGAGAGGCACGGGATTTATCCGATCGACGTTGCGGCGTAGGCCAGCGCCATCGCCGCCTACAGAACAGCGGGGATCGCGAGAGTCCAGCGTGGCATCCACCGCTGTCTTTCGCTCATCCGGACGGGCATTCCCCTGCTGGCTCGCCGGTGGTACGAAATGTTTCTCCCTAAGGCCGAGACGGCCTGGCCCATCTCGGCGAGGATCCCGGTGCCCTGGCCAAGCTCGATGAGGTAGCCGTCCGGATCCTGCAGGTAGCAGCGGATCTCGACGCCGTGGTCCTTCGGCTCGGTCAGGAACTCGCCACCCCGGGACCGCCACTGCTCATAGACAGCGTAAACGTCGGTGACCCGGATGTTCATCGCGCTGCTCAGGGTGTTCGAGTCTGTCGGCGCCTGGGCCTGTACGTCCGGCTTGTCGTCGGTCGGACCGCCCTCGCTGTTGATCACAATGTAGCTGTTGTGGAACCGCAGAATCGCCGGCTGGCGGTCCCGCACCACCGTGGCTCCCAGCACCCGCTGATAGAACTCCCGTGACCGGTCCACGTCCCGCACGATCAGCAGATGCGTGAGCACCAGCCCGCCCTCGGGCTGGAAGTAGTCCGGCGCCTCGTTCGCCATCCACGCCTCCCCGGTCCCCGTCGGTCGGCTGCCTACCCGCCTTCGGCGCTGGCACACCTTCCTCGCGTGGGTTCCTTCGGTCGGACGCTCTCCTCGGTCCGCCGCCTAATTCGGATCGGGCCGAGGTAATTCCGGGATGGCGCGAGCCCTTCCGGTGGTAGATGTCGGTGATCGGGACTGTAAAACGAACGGCCCTGTCTCACATTCGGTGGTGACGGAGGGTGGTGAAGCGTCGTTGCCTCCCATGTGGAGAATGTCGACAAGCCTGTGCAGGCGGTGTTCTCGGGGTTGTCCCCGCTGATCATCGAGGACGTGGTCGATGAGGGTGAGCGGATCGTGGTTCGAGCCCGGACGCCGCACGACACCGCGGTCTGCCCGATGTGCGGGGCCTCGTCGGGACGGGTCCACGGCTATCACTGGCGGACGGTGGCCGACGTTCCGGTCGACGGGCGTCGGGTGGTGGTCCGCGTGCGGGTGCGGCGTCTGGTCTGCCCCACGCGCGGCTGCCGCCACACCTTCCGTGAACAAGTCCCGGGGGTCCTGGAGCGATACCAACGCCGCACGACCCGGCTGTCTCGGCAGGTCAGAGCCGTGGTCAAGGAGTTAGCAGGCCGGGCAGGGTCGCGTCTGCTGGCGGTACTGGCCATGGGCCTGTCCCGTCACACGGCCCTGCGCACCCTGCTGCGCATCCCGTTACCCACCGGGCGGAAGCCCCGAGTGATCGGCGTTGACGATTTCGCCCTGCGCCGGCGGCACCGCTACGCCACCGTGGTCATCGACATCGAGACACATGAGCGGATCGAAGTACTGCCCGACCGCACCGCCGACACCCTCGAAGCGTGGCTACGCGAGCATCCCGGCGTCGAGATCGTGTGCCGCGACGGCTCGGCCACCTACGCCGAGGCCATCCGCCGCGCCCTCCCGACGCGGTGCAGGTCACGGACAGGTGGCACCTGTGGCACAACCTATGCGAAGCCGCTCTCAGCGAGGTGAAGGCGCACAGCACCTGCTGGGCCCCCGTACTGGACGCACCCATCTACGACGGGCCCCGCGCGCAGACGACCCTGCAACGCTGGCACCAGGTCCATGACCTAGTCGACCAGGGCGTCGGCCTACTCGAATGCGCCCGCCGCCTACAACTGGCCCTGAACACCGTCAAACGCTACGCACGCATCGACCGGCCCGAGCGGATGCTCCGCGTCCCCAAGTACCGTGCCAGCCTCGTCGACCCCTACCGCGAACACCTGCGCAAACGTCGAGCCGAGGCCCCCGGCGTCGGCGTCAAGCACCTCATCGACGAGATCAAGGCTCTCGGCTTCACCGGCTGCCTCAACCTTCTGCACAAGTACATCAACCAAGGCCGCGCGGACGCCGACCGCAGCCACATCTCCCCACGCCGGCTCGCCCGGATGATCCTCACCAGGCCCGACAAACTCACCCCCGAGCATCGAGATCTACTGGCACGGCTCACCGCAGCCTGCCGACGCCGTGAACGCCGCACTCACGCTTCCCTACAGCAACGGCCCCACCGAAGGCGTCAACACCAAGACCAAACGAATCGCACGCCAAATGCACGGACGAGCAGTTTTCACCCTGCTCCGCCACCGCATCCTCCTCGGATAGCAGCACCCTCCGTCACCACCGAATGTGAGACAGGGCCGTTCGTGTTTGACAGACCCCGCGCCGAGGTCGGGCAGCAATTTGGTGTCCGGTAGCACGATGTTGATCAGCCGGGCTGGAGTGGCCGGGGTGCTCGGTGGGTGCTCGGACGTCGGGGAACTGGCGCGGACGCCCTCGGACCGGCCCGGAAGTCGGGGCCCCCGCCCTGGTTGCTGGAAGTGGCGTTGCGGGCTCATGGTCCCGTACAGGGGCGTGGACCTGCGGGTATCCCGCCGGATTCACCAGGATTCAGGGCTAGATAACCGGACCAGCTTTGATAGAGTGCTATTTGGATTACTTTGCCCAAATGCCTGCCGACTACGGATCAGAAAGTCAGGAATTCGGCTCCCTTCGAAAGCACAAAGCCCTGAGGGTCGAGAGTCGCACATCTGCGGGCTTCCGTCGAGGGTCTTCATCTGCTTGTGGATCGCGGCTGGCCTAGGGCGTGTCTGACAATGGTTGAGCGTTTCCGGCTGGAACTCTGGTCCCGTGTCGCGTTTTCGGTTGCTCTCGGATGCCCGGTGGTCGTTGATCGAGGGGATGCTCCCGAAACCGACGGGACGCCCGGGCCGGAAGGGAATGGCCGGCGACGTATGATCGCGGTGAGGGTGAAGCGCCAGGCCGAGATTCCGGCACCGGTGTGAGGGAGGGATCGGGATGTTCGGTTGGAAGAACAAGCTCAACGATCTGATGGCGCAGCTCAGGCCCGACCTGAGTCGGGAATCGCTCGGCGTCGGGCCCGACTTCCCGGGCATCGCCCCGAACCCGCTGCTGAGCAGTGATGCGCGGAAGCGCAATGCGGAACTGCGTACGGGGGCGCTTGCGCTCGGCGTTCTCGTCGACTGGCGGGAGGTGAACAGCAACCCTCGCGTGGTCCTGATGTTCGACGTGGAGACCGCCGACGGCATCTCGTTCCGCGGTATCGCAGACGAAGACCTCACGATCACCGAGCTCACCCGACTCGCCCCAGGACAGACGTTGCCCGTGCGCTACCGGCCGGCCGTCATGGACCACTACGTCGCCCTTGCCCGGGACGCGGACCCTGCCCGTGTGCAGCAGCTCTCTGACGAGATCGCGAGCCGCAAGCGGAGCTGACCCGAAGCCATTGGGCGATGTGCGAGAGTCTTTCGGGTGACCGTCGGTGGTGACGCTTGCCTACGGTCGTTGAGGTGGGGGGAGACGAGCAGAGCAGGGTCGAGCCGCAGAACCTGGGGCGGTCGGATGAGGTCACCAGACGCGACCTGCCCGCCGACAATCACCACGTACACGGTTCCGGCACCCTCTGGTGCGTTGATCATGCCGACCTGACGGACGCGGCGGCTTTTCACACGACATCACGGTGATCTACCCCTCGTTTGCACCGCCGGCGGGCAGTGTTGCTGCAACGATGCAAGACGTGGGAACTGCGAAGACTACGACGCCGGCCATCTCGCCCCTTGCTGGCGAGCCGATCAAGCGCGCCGACGCCGAGCGGCTGGCGGGAGTACTGAAGGCATTTGCCGACCCGGCCCGGCTGCGCCTGCTCAGCCTGATCCAAGCCTCCCCGGCCGGGGAGGCGTCCGTCAGTGACCTCACCGCGCCGCTCGGGCTCTCCCAGCCGACCGTCAGTCACCACCTTCGGATCCTTACCGAGGCTGGCCTGCTCGAACGGGAGAAGCGCGGCGTCTGGGCGTACTACCGCCTGGTGCCGTCCGCGATCACGGCGATCGCGGACCTGTTGACGCCACCTCGGAAACGAGCAACGAAGAAGTCCCGCTGACCGGCGTCGGAAAAAGCGGCGTTGGTGGTTGCTGGCTTGGTCTGTCCGGACCAGCCAACACCGGGCGATCCTCCGGGCGGGGTCGAGGCCCCGGCCTCGGTTCCGGCGCTGACCGCACCGCGCTGACGCACCAGCCGTACTCGCTGTCGGATGGCCGGCCTGTCAGGGCACAATCGCGTACAGGCGGTCGGTCGGGTCCACCACGGCGTTGAGTCGCGCCCCGACCGTCAGGGCTGGGTCATCCTTGCACTGTGAGGTGGACTCGAACGGCTCGAACCCGGGCCCGCTGATCAGCAGGCTCAGCTCGACTCCGCTCTCCTCGCCCAGGGAGGTGGGCCGCACGGCGGTGATCTCGGCGGTGGCGGCCACGCCCACCGCCTCCAGCCGGTGCAACTCCCGCCGGGCTCGTTCGCGCAGTCGTGACTCGTACCTGGCCAGCTTGGCGCAGGAGATCGTGACTCCCACCCCGGCGACCCCCATGATCCACCGGTTCAGGCTGGGCTCGCTGGTGGCGAGAGCGACGGCCGCGTACACCATGAACGGGCCGATCAGCAGCAGTGGCAGGCCCAGGAGCCAGAGCATCAGCCGCAGGAATCCACCGGACGGAAGGTTCGCCTGACGTGGCCCGGAATCGATGCCCTTCCCGGTGAGCGCGTTCCGTCCGGGCGCGTACCCTCTCGGCACGGTCGGCATGGCGCCACCCTAACCCCGCGTCGCCGGAAACGGGAGAGTCAGTGTGGACAAGCCGGGTCGGCGGGCTAGCGACCGGCCTTGGCGTGATACTCGTTGACGACATCCTGTGGGATGCGACCCCGGTCGGAGATGTCCTTGCCCGCCTTCTTGGCCCAGTCCCGGATCGCCTTGTTCTGCTCCCTGTCGGTGCTGGCGCGACCTCGGCTGTGACCGGCTGTAGTGCCGCTGCGGGCCGCTCGGCCGTTGGCGATGCCGCCCCCGCCGACCTTGGTGCCGTGCGCGGTGTACGGGGCGAAGGCGTCGCGCAGCTGCTGCGCGTGGGCCGCCGACAGGTCGATCTCGTACTGGACTCCGTCCAGGACGAACCGGACGGTCTCGTCGGCGTCCCCGCCGTCCAGGTCGTCAATGAGCTTCTGGATGATCTGCTTGGCCACGTCGGAACTTCCTTGTACTGCCAATGGGTTCGCCGGGGCATTACCCGGTGCGACACGCATGATGAACGATGAGCAGTGAATAGCCCTGCGACTACGTGATGCCCACCTTACCGAATCGGTGAGCGCCAAGGCTCGGCGACGAGAACCATCGACAATCGGGAAAGGGTTGATCGCTCTGGGTGATGGATGGTGGGGAGAGGTCCCTGTCCCCGGTTCCTGCCTCCTGTCAGAGAGGTGAGCTACCCCCTCGCCATGATGGGAAGTGTCTGGCGCCGTGAGGCCGAGTGTCGGCTCCGCCTGAAAACTGACCACGTGGTTCCGGCTGAATCGGGACCACCTCCTGAAGCATCGGGAGGTGCTGAGCGTGGAGGACTGGGCGGAGATCCGGCGGCTGCGGCGGTCGGAGGGCATGGCGATCCAGGCCATCGCACGGCGGTTGAGGATGTCTCGCAACACCGTGAAGAAGGCCTTGGCCAGTGATGAGCCGCCGCGGTATCAGCGGGCGGCGAAGGGCTCGATCGTGGATGCGGTCGAGCCGCAGATCCGGGCGTTGTTGGCGGAGTTCCCGGACATGCCGACGACGGTGATCATGGAGCGGGTCGGGTGGACTCGGGGCAAGACGGTGTTCTGTGATCGGGTGCAGCAGTTGCGGCCGTTGTTCCGTCGCCCTGACCCGGCTCAGCGGACGGAGTATCTGCCCGGTGAGCTGGCGCAGTGTGATCTGTGGTTCCCGCCGGCGGACGTGGCGTTGGGCTTCGGGCAGGTCGGCCGGCCGCCGGTGCTGGTGATGGTGTCGGGGTATTCGCGGTGGCTGTCGGCGGTGATGATCCCGTCCCGGCAGTCGCCGGACCTGCTGGTCGGGCACTGGACGCTGATCTCCGGCTGGGACCGGACGCCGAAGGCGTTGGTGTGGGACAACGAGTCCGCCGTCGGGCAGTGGCGGGCCGGCAGGCCGCAGTTGACGGAGGCGATGAACGCCTTCCGCGGCACTCTCGGCATCAAGGTGATTCAGTGCCGGCCGGCGGATCCGGAGGCCAAGGGCCTGGTGGAGCGGGCCAACGGCTATCTGGAGACCTCGTTCTTGCCCGGCCGCCGGTTCGTCTCGCCGCAGGACTTCAATGTCCAACTGTCCGAGTGGTTGGTGCGGGCGAACAACCGTCAGCATCGAATGTTGGGCTGTCGACCCGTGGACAGGTGGGACGCCGACCGGGCCGCGATGCTGTCGCTGCCGCCGGTCGCACCGGTGGTTGGCTGGCGACACACCACACGGTTGCCTCGGGATCATTACGTTCGCTTGGACGGCAACGACTACTCGGTGCACCCGGCGGCCGTGGGCCGACGAGTGGACATCGTCGCCGACGCCGACCGGGTCCAGGTGTTCTGCGAGGACCGCCTCGTCGCCCGGCATGACCGATGCTGGGCGAAGCATCAGAGCATCACCGACCCGACCCACCGCCAGGCCGCCGCCGATCTGCGAACAGCGGCCCGGCAGGCACCAGCGCCGGCGGTCACCACGGAGGTGGAGCACCGTCGGCTGGCCGATTACGACCGGATGTTCGGCCTGGATGAGGTGGCCGCCTGATGGCTACCAAGAGCAACCGCAACGTCGCGTCGGAGATCGCGTTCCTCACCCGCGCTCTGAAGGCGCCGTCCCTGGCCGCCGCCGTTGAGAGGCTGGCGGAGCGGGCCCGGGCGGAGTCGTGGACGCATGAGGAGTTCCTCGCTGCCTGCCTGCAACGCGAAGTCGCTGCCCGCGAGGCTCACGGCGGTGAGGGCCGCATCCGGGCAGCGAGGTTCCCGGCCCGCAAGAGCCTGGAAGAGTTCGACTTCGACCACCAACGCTCTTTGAAGCGGGAGACGATCGCCCACCTCGGCACCCTCGACTTCGTGGCGTCGAAGGAGAACGTGGTGTTCCTGGGCCCGCCCGGCACCGGCAAGACCCACCTGTCCATCGGCCTCGGGATCCGAGCCTGCCAGGCCGGACACCGGGTCGCGTTCGCCACCGCCGCCCAGTGGGTGTCCCGCCTCGCTGACGCCCACCACGCCGGACGCCTCCAAGACGAACTGGTCAAGCTCGGCCGGATCCCGCTGCTGATCGTCGACGAGGTCGGCTACATCCCCTTCGAAGCCGAAGCCGCGAACCTGTTCTTTCAGCTCGTCTCCAACCGCTACGAACGAGCCAGCCTGATCGTGACCAGCAACAAGCCCTTCGGCCGGTGGGGCGAAGTGTTCGGCGACGACGTCGTCGCCGCCGCCATGATCGACCGCCTCGTCCACCACGCCGAAGTGATCTCGATGAAGGGCGACAGCTACCGACTCAAAGACCGCGACCTCGGCCGCGTCCCCGCGGCCAGCAAGACCAACGACTAAAGATCAACCAAACCGAGGTGGTCCAGTTTCAGCCGGACCACGGTGGTCCCGTTTGAGGCGGCGTTGACACCGAGAAGTTCTGCTCCTACCTTGCCGACCTGCCGCAGCGTGACGGACCCACCAACTGACAGGTCGACGGAGTATCGGGAGCCTGCATTAACGGCGTTGACCTGTATGTTCGCAGGCCCATTCTCTTGTCCCGGCCCGTCTGACCGACGCCGTCGACGCCGTGTGGCACGCCGCCTGAACATGCCGAGGGCATGCGGTCGGCACGTCCGCGACCCAACGACGCCAGAGCGAGGACCGCGCGGCGCTCGACAAGCGCGATCACGCCCGGCCGGGTTCTGCCGGCTCCACCCTGGCGGGGCTACCGGCCCCGGTGGGTATCGGTCGGCAGGGCGGCGCGGTCAGCGGCCTGGCGGCCGGAGTCCCAGCCCTCGATGCTGTCCACCCGGGTGGCCCGGACGCGGACCGTGTGGGGGAAGACCCGGTGCATGGTCTCGCGGATCTGTTCGTCGCGGGAGGCGAGCACCGGCAGCAGGTCGGCCGGTCCGGTGCCGTCGTTTCCGTTGCCCCGGGCGGCGTGTGCCAACGCGAGCTGTGCCGCGTCGGTCAGTCGTTCGTCGATCCGGACCGCGAAGGCCACCAGGAAGGACTGGCGGAACGCCTTCAGCCGGCCCCGGCCGGCTTTGCCGCCGGGTGGCTCGGCCCGGGCCATCGCCCGGTGTGCCTGTACCAGCAGGGAGGTGTAGAGCAGGTCGACGGCGTCGATGTCGGTGTCGAAACCGAAGACGGTGCTGAACGCCAGCTCCGGTGAGGAGACCGTGTGGCAGCGGTTCGCCCGGGCGACGGCGTCCAGCAGGGCCGCCTTTTCCTTCTCGTGCGGGTGGTCCACGCCCATCCGCCGCGCGTACGGCACCACCGGCGTCGCCTCCCCGGCCCGCGCGGCCAGCAGCGCCTCGTCCAGGCTGTGCCGGGTGACGAGTTCCTGGGCCTTGGCGGTGTACGCCTCCGCCTCGGCCGGGAAGGTCGTCGACTCCGCTTTGGCGAGCAGGGCGCGTACCCGGTCCAGCAGGCGGGCGTCGATGCGGGACGACCCGGCGGCGCCCGACCCGTCGGTCGGCGCGGCGGCGGACCCGGGCGGGGGAACGAGCACCTCGATCGGCGGGAGGGTGGCCAGGATGGCGAGCAGGCCCAACATCAGATCGAGGACGGCCACCCGGTCGAGCCGCCAGCGGGCCGCGAGTTCGTCGAGGTACGTCGCGTCGCCGGTCCACCAGACCTGCGCGCCGAGGGTGTCCGCCTGTGCCCGCCACCGCCCGTCGACCGTGGCCGGGGGAAAGTGTCGCAGGTGCGCGGCGACCGCGTCGGCCACCAGGTCGGCCTGCTGTGGCCGGCCCCGCCGGGCGACCACCCGGTGCAGCTCGGCCGGCTGCCACCCGCCCCGCCACAGCCGCGCGCACGCCTCGTCCTTCGCGGCCACCAGCTCCGGGTCGACCTCGGCCGACGGGGTGACGGTCAGCGCGTCCAGCCCCGCCTCGTAGTCGACCGCCCCGGCGAGAATCGCCCTGATCCGCTCCCGTACCGATGTCACCAGCACAAGGCTACGGAGTCCGGGTCGACCGTTTCCGGCCGGCGGCCCGATACGGACCCAGTGGGATGGCGGTCAGGTGAGCGCCTGGGTGAAGCCGTGGCTGGTCGACCAGGTGGGGCGGTGGGATGTCCCCGGCCAGGGTCAGCTGGTGGTCGACGTCCATGTGCTGTCCGCTACCTCAGTCTCTCCTGTATTGCGATGTGACGTCGAGTTCAGCTGTGCTGAACCCACAGGTTTTCCTCGACGTATACGCCACGGTCCCGTTCCCGGTCGATCAGCACGAGATTGAGTGCGCCGGGGACCACATACTCCCGGGTGACCGGAAACATCATGTCCGCCCAGCTCTCCCATTCAGCGACGGTTCCTTCGATCACCATCGACCTCGGGGCCGGGCGGAGAACGCGGGCTCCCATGCGTTGATGGGTGCGGATCCAGGGATCGATGGAAAGCCCGTCCCGGCGGGTCCATCCGGCGTACTCGGTCATCGACACCATCGGGTACCGGTGCTTCCACGTCGGCCGAAGCGGAGCGACCACATGCGCGAGTCCGTCGCGGTGCGCTCGTCGCGCGAGCTCCTCAAGCACGACACCGGCCATGCCGCGCTTGTCGTGCGATGAGCTCACGGCGACCGCCATGATGCTCAGGGTCGTAGGCTCGACGCCGGCTTCTCGGCCGTCGACCGCACGGACCAACGCGTCGTCGTAGCCGGACGGCAGGTTGTCGACGGTGCCATCCCAGGCCATCGGCACTCCCCATCCACCGGCGACGACGGAACCCTCATCGAGCACCATGACGTCATACCGCGCGAAATGCTCCTTGACCCGGCCCATGTATCTCTTCGGCACGTCGTCGTGGAAAATGAATTCTGGCCAACGCTCGTGAAACACGACCGCCGCCGCCTCGTGCAGTTCGGGCCGGTCGGTGTGGGTCACGATCTCCATGCCGGCGAAAATATAGGCGTCGCCACGTGTGCGCAACGCCATTGTTCGGTCCATCCCATGCGCTCAACTCGGCAGATCCCGTTGATGGCCACCTTTAGGGCGTCCTCGGGATACGTGTGAGGGTGTGCGAGGTGGTGACGGTCAGCAGGCCGAGTGGAACAGCCCCGCGACGGCGACGCCGTTGGCGGCAAGGTCGTTGTAGACCTCGACCGCCTCGGTGGTCTCTGCGACGTGGACGGTGACCCCGCGCTGCTTCAGGAGGTCACCTGGTCCGGGGTTTCTCCCATGGCGGCGGGGTGGGGATCCACGGGTGCCTCACGGCTGCGGCACCCTGATCCGGTGCTTGCGGGTGGCGAGCATGAGCAGGAGGCCGGCGAGGAGCGCACCTGCGCCGGCGAGTACCGGTGTCCGCAGGTCGGGTCCGGTACGCGGTAGCGGGCCGACCTTTCCGCCCGCCGATGCCCGGTCGCCGAGTCCGACCGCCGTGAGGACGAGGTCTGCTGATCCCGAGGTCGTGGTGTTGGTGAGGAGGCTCGCGGTGACGAGTACCCAACGTTGCTGGTCGGCGCGCATCGAGCTGATGGTGATGGGGTGTGCGGCCAGTCTGGTGGCGGGTCCCTCCGGGAGGACTTGCTCCTGCGTGCCGGCGGGGCAGGAACCCTGCACCCATCGCGTGGCGCAGACCGCGACCATGACCTGGAGTCCGTCTGGGTCGACCGCGAGTGGGCCCAGCGCCGACAGGGAGATGGTCACTGTGCCGGGTTGCGTCGCCCGCGCGGAGACGCCGACCTGCCAGGGTACGGGTTCGTCCGGCGCCAAGTTCCTCATGCGGTCCTGGTCGCCAATCGAGATCAGGGTGAGGTTCCTGCTCCGAATGATCTCTTCGGTCGTGTCTGCACGTGCCCGGCCGGGCGTCGCGAGGATGGCGGCGGTGAGTCCCGGCAGCACGGCCACGGCGACGAGCATGCGCCCCACGTTCGAGTCACCGTGCGACGATGCGCTGCTCGACGGGGTACAGGGATCATGACCTGCTTGTGCTGGGGCGGGTTCCGTCACGCCCGGTCCCCGTCGGCGCCACGCGTGGCGCCGACGTGTCTGCGGTGCGGTGGCGCGTGGCCAGAACGCCCAGGTGACGATCGCGGCGATGCCGATCGTGATGACACTCGCCGCGTAGACGTTCGACACGGCGCGCACCGCGTACCCGAGTTGGGGCACCGACCACTCGACGAGCCGGACGTGGGTCACCGCGTGCGGTGCGGGGTCGGGGGACTCGTTCGCGTCCCCGCGCAGGGTGAGCAGGCGCACGGGGCCGCCGCCGTCGGCGATGTCGACGACCCGGTGGGTGATCGGTGGCAGGGGGGTGCGGTCGACGGTGACGACGTCTCCCACGGCGACCTCGGTGGCGGGGATCTCCCGCACCACCGCCAGTGATCCGGCGGGAATGGTCGGGCTCATCGACCCGGTCTTGAACAGGATGAGGGAGATGTCGAAGAAGAACGCCAGCGGGACGAGGACGACACACACCGTTCCGCCGACCGCGAGCAGGGTCAGCGCCAGGTCGGCGAGTCGGGCAAGGATGCCTTGCCGCCGGCGCGCTCGTCCCACCATCTGCAGGATCCTTACGTAGATGTGGCAGTGAGTTCCAGGTGACGGCACCGGTTGTGCCCTGGTACGACTTGCTGGCGCTGGACTGGATCCGTGCCTCGAAGCAGAACCGCAACTGTCCGGATGTCTATTCAGGCGTAGAACGAGGCCGTGGCGGACATCGCCGTCGCGTTGACGGTCAGTGTCGCGGCAGTCCCGCCGGAGTGTGGCTTGCCCAGTTGGTGGAGGCGGTTTGCGATTCGGTGCCGAAGACACTGGCGGCGAACGACCCCGTACCGTACTCGCCGTCGGTCCACGCGGCGAGCGTGGACGTCGTCCCCGCGGCGGGGACGAGGGCGTCGGCGAGTACGGCACGGGTCCGGCGCAGCCGTGGTGATCCGGCTGGTGCCCGACGGTTGACCACGGACACCACCTACACGGACTCCGCCAGGAGCTGCCAGGTTTCCGTGACGGACGTGCCCTGCACCAGAGAGGGCCCCGCCGTGACGACGAAGCACAGGAAGGCCGGGGCTCCGGGCGTCGTGGGTGGGGTGCCCTCAGTGAGGTTGAACGGCGTCGCGCCGGCGACCGAGTCGAGGGGGGTGCCCTGTGCCACGATCCAGGTCGGGGTCGTGGGTGTCGCGTCGCAGTCGGCGAAGGTCGGGACGGTCGCGATGCCGTAGGTGAGGCCGACGAAAGCGGGCGGGGCCGGGGTGGCCGAGGCCACCGTGACGGTCGCGTCGTAGGTGGTGGCTGCGGTCAGTCGGACGGCGAAGGGCGCCGCGACCACGTCGCCGGGGCTGATGTCGTCGAAGCCGGTGCTGAAGGTCAACGCGGCCGCCGAGCCGGCTGTGGGGTGCTCTGCGTAGGTGGTGCCGTCCGTGCTGCCCTCGATGCTGAACGTACCCGCGGTGAAGGTGGCTGTCGCGTACTCCGAGTCGTTCCAGGCGGCGAGGGTGATCGTCGCTCCGAGGCCGAGGGCGAGCCCCCCGGCCAGGATGGCTTTGAGCTTGCGACGCGCTGTTCGGCTGCTCGGTTCACCCGGTGTCATTGTTGTCGGTTGACTCAACGTGGTCCTCCTTGGTGCAACGCGGTGGGCTTTCCTGGCTGGGGACAGTGGCGCGGAGCTGATCTGGCTCCGACGCCGCCGGGTTGGGGCCGCCGCGGAGATGGAGGGGACCGGCGACGCTGTCCTTGCCTGGACAGCGTAAGCCCCATAAGCGGACAAAACACCCAAAGCGTCGATCGTGAGCTGAGGGATGTTTCCCTGTCGAGGCGCGGCAGGCGGGGGTGGCCGCCCGGGTGGTCCCGCCGTGCGGCAGGCGATCACCGAGACAGGTGCCGACGCAACGGTGATGATCAGGCCGGCCGGCAGGCGTCGGCCGCGCTCGCGCCACGTCACTGAACGGACCGCAGGGCCGGCCCGCCTCGTCCGTTGCCCCGACCGGCCGGACCGGTTCTGGAGTGCCGTGCACGAATCACTCAACCGCGAGCAACCACGGCCGCTCATCCCGCCGACATCGCTTGCCACGTCCGCACGAGACTGGACGAGATCTACGAGGTCACCGGTCGCTGAGGCCGCAGGTCGGGAACGAGTGGAAAATAGCTGATAGCCTCATTCAACTCGGATGAGCGCGAGGTCGTCCGGGTCGGGCGTGAAGATGTCCTCGATCGCCACGCCGAATACCGCCGCCAAGCGCATCGCGATCTTCAAAGTCGGCTCGTATCTGCCGTTCTCGAGTGACACCACGGTCTGACGCGACACGTTGATCCGCTTGGCCAACTCAGCCTGGCTCCACCGACGTTCCGCGCGCAGTACCGGCAGCCGGTTGGTCATCACCTCTTCTGACCGCCGACGTGTCCCCAGGAGAACGCGATCACCCACACCAGGCCGGCTGCCGCAGACGGAACCGCGGCGGTCATCCGCGGCAGCCCGGCAAAGGCTTCCAGGAGCGAGTACGCGAACCCGGCCACCACGACCACCAGTACCGCCACCATCGACGCTCGCGCCGCGTCCTGACGCTCCACGCCCTCGGTGTCCCCGCGCAGCAACGCGTTCACCGTGGTTCCCACGAGCAGTGTCAGCCCGGCGATCGCCGTGACTGCCAGCGACCAGCCCGCCCACTGCGGCAATGCGTTGAGCGCATACAAGACGCCGGCCAGCACGGCGCCGGCGAAGAACATCACCGTCCCGGCTGTCACCGCGACCGCCTCACGTACCCCTAACGTCTTCATGCACGCCAACGTACAGCCTGCTTGACATTAAGACAAGCTAGCTTGTCGCCGCGGAGGCCGCGAGTGCCTTGCCCCGAGCGCTTGCGACGGGTGCTCGACCTCCGGCCCACACATCAGCAGCGGGAGGAATCGAGGAGCCCTTGCTGTGCAAGGGTGATCTTCATGCATGGCCCTCGCTGTTCAGGAACTGTCCAACGGCATCGGCATATCCCGTAGGGATATGACCCGTGCCGGGCAGCAACGTGACACTCGCATCCGGAACACATTCGCGGACTCGACGTGCGGTCGCACCGGAGTCAAGCATTCGGTCCTTCTCTCCGGCAATCACGAGCACCGGGACGTCGAGTGCACGTAGCTGATCGTCGGTAAAGAGTTGCCGAGGGCGCGCCCCGTGTGGGAGGTGTCGTGCCACCCCGTCCGGGCCGCTGTGAACGGCCAGCCCGACTACGACAGGGGCACGGCGCGGGAGGCAGAGAATCTCCGCGCGACTCCCGTGGAGAGAGCTGCGAACCTGAACGGGTCGGCGAAGTCGCGGCTGCTGGCCACGGTCACGTACAGGTGGAGCAGCCGTTGGCCCCAGGCCACCGACATGGCCGGATTCCGCAGCCACGCGTTCGGTTGCGGATGTTGGGGTGTACGCACGAGAGGGGCCGCCGAGTACCCGAAGAGAACAGCGTCGTCGGCTTCGGCGGCCACCCGCTCGGCGCACTGTGGAGTCCGGCCCTGACCACCGTATCCGCAGCGAACGGGAACGATGCCGGGACCACCACCCGCGTAGACGTCGATAACGCGAACATTTGTGGTCAAAGCACTAGGCTGCCGGCCATGCAGCTGTTTCCCGGCACCATCCTGCCCGAATCCGCGCTCGGCACGGCGATCTCACGTCGGGTGACGAGAGCTGTTCCTGGTGGCTTCCGGAGCTGCCGAGTCGAGGGCGTTGCGGCGAAAAGCCAGGAGCAGGCGACGATGGGCGAGCGCCCGAAGGTACGGATGGAGCATCGTCCGAGCCGGCCGGTATGCGGCCACGCTCTCGGCCGGCCGGGCTCCTGCTGGTACGGTCGCCAGGTGATCGTCGAGGAGCATTGGTGGAACGGGGAGGCGTCGACACGCGGACGTCGCGACATCTACATCCGTACCGATGGTCGGCGCTGGGAGGTGCAGGCGCAGATCGGTGGTGCGCGCGGCCGTTCAGAGGTGCTGGAGTGCTTCAGCCGTAGCTCGGCGAGCATCCTCGCGAGGGCTTGGCGCGGGGGCAACCCGGCCTGGCGCGAGCTGCCTCACTGAGCGTAGTACCGTCGGGTGTCAGGCTGGTGGCAGGCACAAGGTCCCTCGACCGAGGGGCCTTGACCGGCGGGAGCGGGAATTCAACCGTTTGAACCGGTTGGGCGTCGTCTCGCAGACGCCGGCGCCTGCCTCGGCGCTCCACGCGTCGCCGGCCGAGGGTGACCATGTCAGTGTGGGGATGAGCCGGACCGTAGTCCCTCGACGAGGAGCGCGACCATGCGCCGGCCGTAGTCGGGTTCCTCGTTCGGCATGGGCGCACACAGTTTCGCGACGGCGTACAGCAGGTCCTGGGCACTGATCTGGGCCTGGACCTCGCGGCTGGCTGTCGCGGCTTCGAGCAAGGACTCGAGGGCCGGTCCTAGCTTCTGCATGAGATATCCGGGCAGGCCGTCGTAGGCCGGATCGCCGGAGTGCAGGGCCGCGGCGAATCCGCGTTTGGTCGCGACGAACGCGGTGAACCGGTCGAGCCACTTCGCGAGGGCGACCCCCGGCTCGTGCGCGGCGGCCAGCGCCGGGGCCGCGTCGGCGCAGGCGTCGATCTCGCGCTCGATGACGGCCTTGATCAGGTCCGAGCGCTGCGGAAAGTGCCGGTAGAGCGTGCCGACGCCGACGCCGGCCAGGTCGGTGATCTCTTTGGCGGGGGCGTCGACGCCGGCGGTGCTGAAGACCGTCTTCGCTGCTTCGAGCAGGGACTCGATGTTGCGGCGTGCGTCGGTGCGCATCCGGCGCGGGGCGCGTTCGCGAACACTGGAATCTGGTGTGTTGTCGGACACGGCTGCCTCCCTTGCTGTTCCGGAAAAGCTTTCCGTATAGTTCCGGAAAGGGTTTCCGTATAACCACGATACCGCAGGGAGACGCTCATGCAGTACCGCACCCTGGGCCGGACAGGGATCAAGGTCAGCCCGTACGCGCTCGGCACCCTGATGTTCGCCACGGTGATCGGGAGCCCCGATCCTGACGACTCGATCAAGGTCATTCACAAGGCGCTGGACGCGGGGATCAACTTTGTCGACACCGCCGATGCCTACGGCGACTCGGAGGAGATCGTGGGCAGGGCCCTCAAGGGGCGCCGGGACAACGTCATCCTCGCGACCAAGGTGGGTCTTCCCAGGCTGAACGCGCTGCCCCGGACGCCGGCCACGGCCGCGGCTACCGACCCCAACCAGCGAGGCGCCTCCCGCCGCTGGATCATGACCGCGGTCGAGGGCTCGCTGCGCCGCCTGCAGACCGACCACATCGACCTCTACCAGATCCAGCGCCCGGACCCCGGCACCGACATCGAGGAGACGCTCTCCGCGCTCTCCGACCTGATCCGCAGTGGCAAGGTCCGGGCGATCGGGTCATCCACGATGCCCGCATCCGACATCATCGAGGCCCAGTGGGTCGCCGAGCGGCGCGGGCTGGAACGTTTCCACACCGAGCAGCCGCCCTACTCGATCCTCAACCGCAGCATCGAGAGCGAGGTGCTGCCGGCCGCGCAGCGCTACGGGATGGGCACGCTGGTGTGGGGCCCGCTCGGGCAGGGAATGCTCACCGGCCGGGTCCGCAAGGGCGAGCAGAACGACCTGCGCCGTGCCCGCTTCTCCAGGCACCTCACCGACGAGCGCCGGATCGACGTCGTCGAACAACTCATCCCGCTCGCCGACGAGGCGGGCATGCCGTTGACCCACCTCGCCATGGCATTCGCCATCGCACACCCCGGCGTGACCAGCGCAATCCTGGGCCCGCGCACGATGGAGCACCTCGACAACCTGCTCGCGGGCGTCGACGTCACGCTCACCGACGAGATCCTCGACCGGATCGACGAGATCGTCGCGCCCGGCACCGATGTCACCCGGCTCGACCAGGCCTATCTGCCCTCGGCCCTGCTGAACCCGAACCTGCGACGCCGGCCGGTCAGCGAGCGTGGCGCCGCCTGATCATCAAGATCAATTACTGAAGGACAACGTCAGGTGTGTACGGATCTAGCCGCCATCCGGGCGTCGACCGACTGTGCGCCGACAACTGAGCGTAGGCGTTGACACGGAGACTGTCGGGCCGATGGTCAGCGGCCCGCTGTTGCGCGGGGCATGCGGATCGTGTACGTCAGCGCGTACCTGACTCTCTAGCAGAACCCGTACGCCGACAGTAGGCACCGTAGTCCTGGACCAGGGAGCGGGCTTGTTCCGCGCGGGCGTGTACGCCCTCGATGCGGTTACGACGTTGCCGCGACGTAGGGCGACGCCCCGACGACCTGCCCGTGGTGTAGTGCCGGCAGCCCGATGTAGCCGCATTCGCGGCGGTCGGGCGATCGCGCCGCTCTCGCCGGGCCCGCGACCAGACGCGACCGGCACACCGACGACCGCCGACCACGGCCGCCGGCCGGCTGATTGGCCGGCGACGCCAGTCGTCGTGTCCCACGGAAAGGGCCGCACTCTCTCTTGTTCATGGCCCGGCACACGACACCCAGATTTGGATCATCGAACGTCACGGCCGTCACCGGCGCTCATGGCGCAATTTCACCTGCGAAGTGCCCTCCCGAGCCGGAAGATGGAAGCGTCCCAACTCCTATCCTTTCAGCTCAGAGGGCACCCTCTATCTCCGGGCTTCCGTAGAGCCGACCCTCATCGGTGGATCGAGGCTGAGCGCCTTGTTCGATCTGTGCCGCGCCACCATCAGCATGATCGACGTCTGGCTCCGGCGACTCGAACGGCACCCATGAAACGGCCGTACGAGGCGTTGGGTCGATGGACTGCCGGCCTGTCGGTGGCCGTCTGGCCGGTCAGTAATACGTCGGCTGCGGCTCTTCCGGATCCGCACGCACGACGTCGAGGCTCCTGTCGGCGACGAGGCGGTCGACAACCCCACGGTCGGCTCCGATGCCGGCCCAATGAGGGTCGACGTCGCTGGCGAAACACCAAGCATGATCCGCCGGCCAGACGAATGCCGGCGCTGAGTGGACCTCGGAGTCGAACAGGTCGCTCCACCCCCTCAAGTCGCCGAGGGTGCCGGTGAACAGGACGTATTGCCGGTGCCGAAGGTCCACCATGGGTCCGCCAGTCAAAGCAGGATTCCGGAATGTCGCGCCGCCCTCCCACCCGCACACATAGCAGTCACGCGTGGAGGAACTGTAGTCAGCGAGGGCCTCCAGCGCTGTTCGGGTCATGTCGATCTCGGTGGTTCGGCGAGATGGCAGCCGTACGTCCGACTCGCGCATATCCGGACGGACCGGATCGGGCAGGTATCGAAGACGTGCGTACGAGGGGAACGAGGCCGGCCCGAATGTGATCATCCGCGTCGGGTCGACATTGGTCGCATAAAGCCACGCCGCAGCAGAGAGATCGTCAGTGGGCTGCAGTGTCATCGTCGGAATGATATTCCTAGTTCACCAAGCAGTAGAAGTCGGCCTGCCTGTAGGGATTGTTGCCGTCGTCGACCTCGCCGATGACGTCGACGTCCTCGTGATGGCGCCAGGAGATGAGCTGGCTGGTCGAGTGACAGGCGTGCCGGTTGTTGACCTGTTCCCAGTCCCGCCGCCGGCCGTCACCGTCACCGTGCTCGAACACGTCTTCGGACGCCAGGTGTTGTCGGTGTACCGCTCGGACAAGCAGTTGTAAACGTTAGCCGTGTTGTTGGTGCACGTACTTTTGACGTAGATTTTATGACCCGAGACATCAGGCGCCGTGTAGTGTGGATTGTCAGCCGTTGCCCGGTTTGCAGCCAATGAGCAGGACACTGCCTGTACTCGGTCGGCGTCCCCCCGGTATTGACAGGACGTTGCCCTTCTCGTCGAGGTGCGTACCTCCCGCCCCGGCGGGCGCCAGCCCTGGTTGAGCCGCGGCCGGCGACGAATCCGATGCCGGCGGAGAGGCTACTGCGCTCGCTCCGGTCGACAGCAAGGCGACGGCCAGGGCGATAGCGAAGCTCGCTGCCCGCATGCTTTTTATAGATCCCCCTCGACGGGTTTACGTGCAGTGAACGTTTGTGCGCGGTGCATCACCGACTGTCTATGGCACCCATCGTCCGTCCCGGTGCACCCGATCCAACCCCAACGCCTTAACCCAAAACCCTGGTCAAGCCGGTCTTGTCGGCCAGGCCAGTGAGCGGAACGGGTGCCGGCATGGCCGACCACCCCCGAGCCCCACTGCTGACAACAACCTCGACCCGACAGCTCCGCCCGCATGATCATCCTCGCCATGATCGACAACCTCGGCAAACGCCTCACCGCCGAAATCACTCCAATCTGGCGAGACTCCCCGAAAGCCATAATAGACGCAAAATGCGTGGATCAGATTTCCTCTCAGTCTGCCCCGTTGTGGCCCACGCATCGAGCGTGGCCTTTCGCGAAGTGTCAGTTGGTAGACACCGCGGAGTCATGAGATGCCTTTTCAATTCGTGTTTGCGGGGTGACCCTTGGTTGATGAGCGTTCGATCGGGGTTCCTCGTCGCCATCGAGGGCCAGAGTGGGGTCGGCAAGAGCACCGCCGCTCGGCTCGTGTACGAAGAGCTGCAGCGACTCGGCCGGCAGGTCCTGCTCACCCGAACTCCCTCGCCGTCCAAGATCGGCACTTTCGCCCGAGCGGAAACGTTCGGGTTACGCGGGTTGGAACTGGCCCTGCTGGTGGCGGCTGATCGTTACCACCACGAACGCACTGTCATCCGTCCTGCTGTCGCCGATGGCGCCATCGTCGTATGTGACCGGTACCTGGCGTCGGCGCTGGTGTTGGATCCGTTCGACGGTGTGGCGCCGGGTCTGGTGCGCACGATCTACCAGCGCCTACCACCAGCCGGTCTGACGATCATCCTGCGCGGCGATCCAGAGATGTGTGCCGCGCGGATCGCGGCCCGCGGATTTCACAGCCGCTTTCACAGCGCCGACCCGCAGGTCAATGAGCGCGAACGCGCCGCGTACGGGGGGGTCGTCGAGGAACTACGTCGGGGCGGTTGCTCTGCCGTCGTGCACGAGGTGGGCAGTGCTGCGGCAACGACGGTGGCCGCGACGGCGGTAGCCCACATCCTGGAGTACGAGGAGTGTGGGCCGTGAAGGTCTGCCTGCTCTATCCTGAGGTGTACGACATGGCGCGTTTCCGGGAGCGGCGCAAGGAGTTCCCGCCGTTCGGCGTGCTGTACCTGGCCGCTGTCCTGCAGGAGGCGGGACACCGGGTACGAATCGTCAAGATCACAGCGCAGGACTACGCTCCGGACCTGTCCGACTGTGATGCGGTCGGGTTCTCACTCGCCTCGTCCGCGACGTACGGGATGATGCTGGCAGCCCGCCGCCATGCGCGTATTCGAAACGACGCGCTGGTCATGGTTGGCGGCGTTCACTGCAATTTCTATCCGGAGATGAGCCTCACCGACTTCGGTGCCGACGTTGCTGCCATCGGCGAGTCGGAGGAGAGCATCCTGGAGATACTCTCCCACGCCGCCGACAGGTGCTTCGACGGAGTGGCGGGCGTGCTGTGGCGCGATGGCGACCATCTGCGCCGCGAGCCCGTCCGGCCCCTGCTGCGTGACATCGACCAGCTGCCACTGCCAGCGCGGGCCCTGCTGCCGACAGATGATCTGATTCTCACCGATCGGTTGGCTGGCACCGCCCTGCGGATGGCGCACGTCATGTTCAGCCGGGGATGCCCTTTCCCGTGCTCGTTCTGTGCCGCGGGACAGACCCGAATCCAGTACCGCAGCGGTGCCAGCGCCCGGCGCGAGCTGACCCACCTGATGGAGACCTACGGGATTCAGGGCTTCTCGATCGTCGATGACAACTTCATCGTCAACAAGCGCAAGGTGGCCGACATCTGCAACTCCATCGCCGACCTGGGCCTGCGCTGGTCCGCGCTGTCCCGGGTCGACACCGTCGACGCGCCACTGCTGACCACGATGGCCGCTGCCGGATGCATCGAGATCAAATACGGCATGGAATCCGGCAGCGAGACCCTCCTCAAGGCGATGCGAAAAAACACCACCCGGGAGCAGATCCGCCGAGCAGTCCGGGCCACTGTCGAGGCGGGCATCGCGGCCAAGGTCTTCGTCATCCACGGTTATCCCGGTGAGAACCTGGCCACCACCCAGGAGACAGTGTCCTTGTTGGCGGAGTTGCGTCCGGCGTTGTCGCGAGTGTCGCTGTTCCGCTTCGTGCCGCTGCCAGGCACCCAGGTGTACGACCAGGCCGCCTCATTCGGCGTACGCGGCACTCACCTGCAACCCGACTGGGACGGCGAGTGGGCGAAGTTCCACATTCACCACAACGATCACCATTGGTGGGGCAGCACTGCGCAGTGGGAGGAGACGCAGCGATCGTACGAACTGCTGCGAGGCTTCATCGAGCAGCACTGGGGCCGGCAAGCCTAGCGGCCGGGCAGGCCGGGCATATGTTAGCTTTCCCGGGTGCCCGAGGCACCACCACACGTCGCTGCCGTTCATCGCCTCGACTCGCAGAACGCGAATCGACTCTGGCAGTGGCTGCTCGTCCGCCAAGGCGTGGGATCCACGGTCGGTCACGTCAGCGTGCCGGACATCGCTGACGCCGCCCTGGGCCTGCATGCTGCCCGACTGGCATCCCCGTTCGCCACACTGCTGGCCCGTGCTGCTACGCCTGAAGTTGCCCTGCATCTGTGGCACCCGGCCACGCACGAAGCTGTCACCACGGTCAGGTGCATGCGCAAGACCTTGCACACCCTGCCGCTTGGGCTGGCGGCGGCTGCCCACGCCGCCACCCTGCACTACCGAGAACGCGACGCGCGGCGGCAGATCTTCAACGCCGGCCTGTCCGTTCGACTCATCGAGCGCACCACCACGGCGATACGGGCGCTGCTCACCGACCAGGATCACCTGCCGCACCGAAGCATCGAAGAGCGTCTGGCCAGCGGCTCGACCACTGTCGCCGCCATCCGTCTGGCTCTCAAACTCGCCTGGGAGCAGGGTCTGCTCACGTATCGCAACCGCAGCCCCGGTTGGAATCGTGAGCGTCGCACCTTTGCGCTTACCGCCACCACCCACCCTCACCTCGATATGAACCTCGACCGCACGGTGGCCACCGACCGCCTCGTCGCCGCCTACTTCGATCGCTACGGCCCAGCCTCGCTGCGCGATGTCACCTGGTGGTCCGGGCTGTCGCGCGCAGGCATCCTCGCCGCTCTCGACCGGATCGGACAACCACTCGTCGCGGTGCACACCCCGTGGTCCCCAGCACCGCTGTACATGTTCCATCGTCGCCTCATGGAGTTCGACCAGGCCAGCGTCGCCCATCGGCCAGCGGCGGAGCCGGTTCTGCTCGCCCATGAGGATGTCGCTCTCAAGGCCTACGCAGAGACACGTACCCGGTACCTCGGCAATCTCGACCAGCGACTCGCCTTCAATCAGATTGGCGAGGCACTACCCACGATCGTCCTTGCCGGCCGGGTCGCCGGCACCTGGGGTTGGGACACGCGTACCCGTGCGGTGACCTACACCCTTTTCCGGGGTCACGTGGCTGCAGCGGATCGCCCGGGTGTCCGCCGCGCCGCCCAACGCGTCACCGCAGCACTGCGCCAGCGCTACGACGACGGCACCCGGACGACACACCATCCGCCTGCGCACCAGCAACCCGCACGGCTGGTAGCGTCGCCGACGCCCTGACCGTCCTCCTGAGGCTGGCCGATGCATCCGCTATCCCGTCCCGCCACGCTGCCCGACATTCAGCGTTATGTCGACGACATGGAGAAGCAGCGCGGTTTCACCGACCGCACCGTGATGGATCAATGCCTCATGCTCGGAGAAGAGGTCGGCGAGCTGTTCAAGGCAGTCCGCAAGCGTCAACAGCTTCCCATCGGCACGACCTCCGTCGTAGGCACCGTCGACGAGGAGCTGGCTGACGTTCTGATCTTCCTCTGTGCCGTCGCCAACCGGTACGGCATCGACCTCAACGATGCCCTGCTCCGCAAGGAGCAGCACAACGAGCAACGTCTGTGGAGATAGGGGTGTCGAGCCGGACCCTGATGATGCTCTCCTGATTCTGCCTCCTGCGCACGCTGCGGGAGAGCAGCGGGCGAGGGCGCGCCCCGCGCGCTGACATCCGCGGTCTCCCGTCGTAGCTCCGAGGCCTGGGCGTCGTCCGGACCGGCCCGAGGCCGCGTCGAGCGCACACGTGGGGTGTCGGTGGCGCTGGTCGCTGGTTGCGGTGCGCGAGTCCGCTTCGGGGCCGGTCCGGTTCAGGGCTTGTGGGCGGCTGGTCGCTCGCGCCGGGCCAGCGCGCACAGCGCGCCGGTGACCAGGGCCGCGGGCACGTCCGCAATGATCCACTAAGCTGGTGGAGCTGTCACACGTGAACGAAGGACGCGCATGGCCCGCCTCTACAAGCCTGGACCGAAGCAGTTCGTCTTCACCGTCGGTGATGGCAACGATCAACAGGTCTCGGTGGGTGACCCGCAGGAGGCCTACCTGGCGTTCTCGGCGTTCTTCCGGGATCGAGAGTCTGACACGTACACCATCAGGGATGAGCCGGCGGGGCAGAGTCTGGTGCTCATGCCTCGTCTGGGGGTGATCTCCCGGATCAAGGACGCCGACCAACCCCGGTCGGAACACCTCCGGGTCGACAGGCCCAACCGCTACCTGCCGAGCGCGATGCTGTTCTTCGAGAACGGATATGCCGGCCTCGACCGCTTCGGCCAGTGGCTCTGCGATCTCTCCGACCTCGACGCGTCACCGGAGACCCGTGGCGCCGCCCGTGCCGCCACGATCACGACGGAGGCAGCGGCGATCGAAGAGGTCGCCCGGATCTGGGCGGACTCCGGCATCGTGGACCCGAGCGACCAGTACTACGTCTTCTTCGACTCGCATGATGTCGACGATGACCGGGCCGAACGAGCCGAACTGCTCCAGTTGATCGAATTCCTCGGTCTCGAACGGGTCGACGCTCCGGCCGAGGCCGCCGGGGGCGAAGTCTGGGTGCGCAGCGACCCGCGCCTCGCCGCCGAATGCGCACGGTGGTCGTGACCAGACGGTGCAGGGTGGGCCGCACCATCGCCGTACCCTCGCCGTGGACCCGGAAACGACCACGCCCAGCCGGTGCCGTGGCGGGAGAGCCTGAACTATGAGAGACATCGTCTTCACGCGGAGCGGCAGCGGCTGGATTCCGAAGGTGATCCGCGAGGACGGCGCGCCGAAGCTGATGCTCGCCGCCGGGGCCGACGCCAACCACGAGCCTCGCACGTTCACGTTCCCGATCGGGGAAGCCCATCTCGCGGTGATCCGGGAGGACCTGGCCAGACACCTCCTGCTGTGGAGTGCGGTCCTTCCGCTGTGCGACGCCGCCGGAACCCGGGGCCGGCTCGACGAGAACGCGGCGGTCGCGCTCCTGGACCCGGTCCTGCTCTCCTCGCCTGCGGACGTCGACGCGCTCTTTCGGCACATCCGGTGGGACAGGAGCAGGCTGGTCGCCCATGGTGCCGACATCGACCTCCTGGAGCGCGGTCAGGTCTGCGAGGCGATGGGCGCGGCGACGGCGGGGGCGAACGAGGAACGCGCTCAGGAGTATCACGCGAACCGCCGTCGCGCCGAGCGCGGAGCGGTCCTCGGGCCGCTCGACGCCGAGATTCTGAGGTACACGGGCCAGTACCTGCATGGCGCGACGATTCCGAGGCGGCTGCCCGATGCCGTCGACCCCGCGCTGCTGCCCCAGGTCATGCGGGTGATCGCCACCGCGGAGCAGGCCTGCGCCGGGATGCGGATCGGCCTCGATCCACGGCGGGGAAACCGGGCCACGGACAAACGCGACTGGGATCGGATGGCGGCGACGGTCGAGGCGGCCGTGCGCCGCGCACACCCCGAACTCGTCGACGACGCGGTGCGTACGGTGGGCTTTCTGATGTGCTCGGAGGCTGCGGACCGCGCCAGGAGCACACCGGTGGAAGACGACGAGGAGGCTGCCGACGACCACGCCGACCTCGGTGCGAGTGCGAGAAAGACGGCCCTGACGTTCACCGATGACAAGGGCGGCGAGAAGAAGTGGCTACGGGACGGTCCCCGCACCGCCTCCGCCGAGTTCTGGGAGTTCGTCGCCGACCGCTCTGCCGCGGACAACGAAGTGTTCACCATCGAGGACGAGGAGATGGGTGAGGGGATCCAGCTGCACTTCTACGCGGACTCTGCCGCCCGGATCACGACGGTGCGACACGGGGAAGCCGGGTCGGATCCGCAATACCAGGTCGAGTACAGCCTGGTCGACGGGATCGGCGGGTACCGGAACCTGGTGAGCGCCTTCGTCCGCGGCGGCTGCGCCGCCCTCGACCAGCACGGCCCCTGGATGTCGGACGTCGCCGAGTTCGAGCGCGCGCGGCGTCGGCGCGACGCCCGGTAGTCCAGAGGGAACCCACTCGGCACCCGTCCGGCTCGAATCGGCGTGTAGGGAAGGCGACTCGACGGTGGGCAGCGGGTGGGCGGCCGGTTAGCGTCCCCTGCCATGGATTCCTATCGCCTGCCTGGGCACGCACTGACCGGATCGAGCACCGGTACCGGGGAGGTGCCCGATGTCCTGATCGTCGGTGACTCGCTGTTCCGGCACTTCCGGCTGGGGTCCGGCGGATCGTTCCCGATCGCCTTCCGCAGCGACACGCGCCCCTCTGCCGGCATCTACGCGACCGGTTTCCAGCGTAAGCGGTTCGTGGTCGACTGGCTCGACACCGAGTACACCGACGGAACGACCACGAAGAAGCGCCTCGACGACGCGCGCGCTCACATCGCCGCAAGCATCACCGGGGCGATGAAGGGCAGGTCGGCGACGGAGGTCGGCGCCGAGATCGGCCGGGTCACCGACGAGTTGGAGCGGCGGTCGGTGGCGCTGCGGGTCGGCAACGTCGACCTCGACGTGGAGACGGCGGTCTGCGCCACCCTCGACCTTCCGATCGCCAGCCTGTTCCCGTTCGACCCGAAGGCCCTGGCCGTCTCCTTCGCCAAGCCCACCAGCATCTACGTGGTCCGGATGCAGCACTGGCTGGAAACCTACAAGGTGCAGCGCTACTGCGCCCCGCACCTGGCGTACTCCCGGGAGGTGGCGTCGCTGGGCATCCCGGCGACCGACGTGCTGGGCCGCCTGACGGTCGAGCGGGAGTACGTGTCGGCGACCAACTCGGTGCGGGTGCGGGTCACCGCCGCCGAGGTCAACACCGCCACCGACGGCGAGGCGATCGTCAGGGCGGTCGCCGCCGCGCACGCTACCCCGGTAACGGTCGCGATCCCGGCCCAGAAGGACACGAGCAGCGCGGTCGACGTGGACGAGAAGGTCGGGCACATCCAGACGGCGTTGACCCAGCTGACCGGCAACGCCGACAAGACCAGGTTCATCCGCGACAGCAACGAGATCACCGGGGGTTCGACGCCGAAGGAACTGCCCGACTACAAGCCGACCGAGAAGGCCCGGGGGCGCGGCTTCTCCCAGTAGCGTCGTGCCACCGTGAGGGTGGTGAGACGACAGCCGGCGGTGCGGACAGCCACCGTCGGCTGTCGGTCACGAGGGTCCTCGGCCACCAGGGGCCACCGGTCAGGCCGGGCGCGTGCGTCGGTGGGGCGTGCTCGTCACGACCAGAGCGCACCACCGATGGTGTCAGCCGCGGGGGCGGTCGCCGGCCCTTCCGGGGCGGGGCGCGGTGGGGAGGTCAACGGTGATCGAGGCGGTGAAGCCGTCGGTGTCGTGTCGGAGGTGGAGCTGGGCCAGTTGGTCGGCGATCCAGAGCCCGCGACCGCGGGTGGCGTCGGGGTGGGCCGGGGTGATCTCCGGCAGCGAGGCGGGCTTGCCCTGGTCGGTGATGTGGCAGGTCAGCGTGGTGCTGTCGTGTGACAGGTCAAGTTCGCCGTGTCCGCCGCCGTGTTGAACGGCGTTGATGATCAGCTCGTTGACCGCGATGAGGAAGTCGTGCAGATCGTCGCCGGTGAGGCCGGCGGCGAGGGCGAGGGCACGGACGCGGTGTCGCAGGGTGCTGACATCCGCTGCCGTGAAGCCCGTGGACAGCAGCGAGGTGACGGGGTGGTGTCGTCGTGTCACGAGATGCCCCCTCCCGGGTCGAAACCGCGTCTGTCTCTCAGTCCTGTTTCCCGCCATGGCAGGGATAAGCAGCCGTGATGGGCTGGATTTCGGGTGAAGTGCGACGTTTTAAGGGGTGAAGTCATCAGGGGCGGTTTTCTGCCGGCGGCGCTGACCAGGTCAGGTAGAGCAGGGCGGTGTCGTCGCTGTGGCGGCCGTTGTCACCGCGCTGGACCTCGGCGAGCAGAGCGTTGAGGTAGTCGGCAGGGTCGGTGACCGTGGTCAGGCGGGAGGCCAGCTCGACGAAGCGTTGTTCGCCCAGACGGGTGCCGTCGTCGCCGTAGCCTTCGTAGACGCCGTCGGTGTACAGCAGCAGACCCGCGCCGGTCGGCAACTCGACGCGGGACTCCTGCCAGCGGCCGAGTCCAGGAAACATCCCCAGCCCGAGGTGGTGGCGGACGGGCGCGGAGTAGGCGCCGTTGGGGGTGATCACCAGCGGTGGGGGGTGGCCGGCGCTGGCGACGATCGCGTGCGACCGGTCCGGGGCGATGCGCACCGTGCAGGCGGTGGCGAACATCGCGTCGTGTGGCCTCTCCGCGACCAGCACCTGTTCGAGCAGTCGCATCCGGTGCGCCTTGCTCAGGCCGGCCAGGGTCAGGGTTCGCCATCCGACGCGGAGGCCGACGCCGATCGCGGCCTCGTCCGGACCGTTGCCGCACACGTCACCGATGACCGCGTGGAGGGTGCCGTCCTCCTCCTGCACCACGTCGAAGAAGTCCCCGCCGAGCAGCGAGCGCTGCTGCCCCGGCACGTACCGACTGATCACGGTGAGCGAAGGATCCGTGGTCAGGGGCTTCGGCAGGAGTCCCCGCTGCAGGCGATCGTTCTCCCGCGCCTGCAGTCGGCTCTCCCGCAGTTGACGCTCGGCGGTGTGGGCGCGTTGGCGCTGGATCGCGAACTCGACCGTCCGACCGATGACCGCCCCGTCGACCTGCCCCTTGACCAGGTAGTCCTGGGCGCCTGCGGCGACAGCCGCCGTACCCGTGGCCGCGTCGTCCAGCCCGGTCAGCACCACCACCGCGGCCTCCGGCCACCGGTCGAGCGCCCGGCGCAGCGCCTCCAGACCCTGGCTGTCCGGCAGGTCCAGGTCCAACAGAACGCAGTCGGGCGTGGCGGGCAGCGCCGATGCCTCGACCAGGCTGCTGGCCTGCACGAAACGGGTCGCCACCGCACTGTCGGCGAGATGCTCCTGGGCGAGCAGCGCGTCACCAAGGTCATCCTCGATGAGCAACACCAGAGGGGCACTCGGTGGGGGCATCGGTCCCGGCCTCGACGAGGACGGGACGCCTGCCGTGGGCTGCACCGTACGGTCACCGACCAACGGCCCGTGCCTCCTTCCTCCCGGCAGTGTGCGCCGTACCCGGCTCCGGACGCGTTCGACGTGTGACCGACGCAGCGCGCAACGCTAGCGCACCCGATTATCTCCGAGCCCCCAGGGCCAGCCGCAAGCACGATGCCCGGAAGCGCCTTCGTCGTGTTTGTCCGCAACGCGTCCGTCGGTGAGCTGCACGGCAAGCCGCGGACGACGGTTGCCCGCCCGGGCGGAGGCGGCGTCAGGGTGAGCACCCGGCTGTACGGCCCGGCCGTGGTCACCGACCTGACAGGACAGCCCGTCGAGGTGACGGCACCGCAGCCTTCCCTGCTGTCTCCCCTGGTCGGCGCCGCCGGGACTAGGGCGTGTGTCGAAGTCGGTGGTGGCGCCTGAAATGGTGTGACCGTTCGGCGTG